>NZ_JBEPPM010000001.1:0-363039 GCF_040547315.1 Arthrobacter sp. UYP6 | reverse complement strand
TCCACGAGCTTGAACGGTTTGGGCCGATCGGCACGGATATGGGCTCGGGAGTGCGCCATCCCTGCGTGGTAAATGCCGTCGGCATTGAGGTTGCGTCTGATTTCCCGGCAGACCACGGATCTGTCCCGGCCGATCAGAAGCCCGATCTCGGCTTGGCTTCTGCCAGCCCGCAGTCCGCACATGATCTCGATCCGTTCGTCCAGGCTCAGCCGGCGCCCCGGGCCGCCGGGCCTGTCCATCGGGCCGGGTCTTGCCAGTCCTCCACCACCGGGTCTTTGAACTAGTTTCATCGCCCCAGCATCACGCCACCAGTTCCTTGCGCCCATCACTGACACGCCCATAAGCGCACATGCTCGGGTCAGGGAAACACCGGAACAGATCAGGTCGAAATACTGGTCCTTGAAGTCCTGGGTAAAGGGGTAGCCGCTGGGCATCGCATCGCTCCTGTAGTTTCAGAGCGTTGCACTGACCATATGACTCTGCCGGCTGGATTCCGGCATGGTCCCGACACTCGAGGGGGGATAACGACGTCGTCTCTACACTCGGTGGGCGGTGCTCGGGTGGGCGGGTTCCTGGGACGCGGTGGGCGGTGCTCGGGTGGGCGGGTTCCTGGGACGCGGTGGGCGGTGCTGTTGGCTGGCGGTGCTCGGCTGGCGGTGTTCGGTGGCGGGGAGGCTCCTGGGCCGTGGTGGTCGACAGCTGGATTACCCGCTTGGCGGTCGAGTGACGCGCAAAAAACCCGCCCACGGGATCTCCGAAGGCGGGTTTAGTGAGTGAGGAGCGGTGGCTGCTAGGCGCTGGGCTTCTCGTCGTCGTTCTTTTTGTTCCCCGACTGCTTTTCGCGCTCACGCAGTTCGGCTTCCCGGCGTTTGAGCTCGGCTTCCTTCTCCTGCTGCCGGCGGCGGATCGCTAAATTGCGCAGGAACTCCGGATCATCGTCGGGGGCGGTGGGGTGCCGGGGCTGCCGGTTCTTTGGTTCAGGCCCGCTCATGGGGCGGCCAAAAAGGAACCACAGGAGCGCGCCCAGCACCGGCAGCAGCACGATAGTGAAGAGCCACGCAGTCTTTGAGATACTGCGCACCTCCTGAGACCGGGACATGATGCAGTCGATGATGGCGTAAATAATGACGGCGGCGACAATGATTACACCGAAAAGCACGAGGCGAGGCATGAACTAATTGTAGTGGAGCGCGGCTGCGCTGCGGCTGCCGGTTTTGCACCGGGCGGGTCGGCGGGGTTCGGGCACTGGCCGGAAGACGCCGAGCGGAGGAACAGCCACTAGAATGGGGGTGTGGCTTTTTGGAAATTTACCGCTCTCCGCCTGGGTTTGGTGGCCGTCTTTTTTGCAGTATGCGTCTGGCTGAGGCTGGGTCTGGTGCTCTCCGCGATTATTGGTGCAGTGCTTGCCTGGTGCGTGACGTACTTGTTCTTCCGCGAGATGCGGGACAACGCGGCGCGTACCGTGCAACAGCGCTTCCACGGTGATGTCCCGCGGACCCCCAACCGGGTTGAACGCGAAGATGCAGGCGCCGAAGACAGCCTGCTGGACGCCCACCCGGACGTGCAGATCGACTCCGACCGCCGGCCCCGCGAAGAAAAATAGACCCGTAGACCCGTAGACCCGGCGCCTGACGTGGTCGGCGACGCCCAGCAGGGCCGCTAGGCCAGCAGCCGCGTCAGGACCAGCCCGAGGCTGTACAGCAGGGCGAAGCCGAGGTTGATCAGCCCGGTCTGCTTCAGTACCGGGATCAGGCTGCGGCGCTTCTTGCCCTTGAGCATCAGCCAGCTCGGCATCAGGCAGGCCGGAATCAGCAGCAGTACCAGCAGCACCCACGGATAGTCGGCCGCGAGGAACAGCGGCAGCAGGATGGCCACGGCCAGCATCATGACGTAGCTGATGCGTGCTGCCTCGTCGCCCAGCCGCACCGCTAGGGTCCGTTTGCCGGCCTCGCGGTCGGTGGGGATGTCGCGCACGTTGTTGGCCATGAGTAGGGCCATGGCAATCAGCCCGGTGCCCACCGCGCCGATCAGTGCCGGCAGGCTGACCTGCCCGGCCTGCGTGTACGTGGTGCCAAGGGTTGCCACCAGGCCAAAGAACACAAACACGAAGATGTCGCCCAGACCCATATAGCCATAGGGATTCCGGCCGCCGGTGTAGCCCCAGGCAGCAGCGACACAGCCCACGCCCACCAGGATCAGGAACCAGGTGGAGGACAGGACAATCAGGGCCAAGCCGGCCACCATGGCCACGCCAAAGCAGGCGAACGCGGCGTACTTGACCTGCTGGGCGCGCGCAGCCCCGGAACCGGTCAGCCGCAGCGGGCCCACCCGGTTGTCATCGGTTCCGCGGATGCCGTCGGAATAATCATTGGCGTAGTTCACGCCCACCTGCAGCAGGACGGCCACCAGCGCGGCGAGTACGGCGTTCAGGGGTTTGAAGGAACCCAGGTCGTAGGCCGCCGCCGTGCCGATAATCACCGGCGCCACCGCCATGGGCAGGGTTCGGGGGCGGGCTCCTTCTAACCACTGCGCGGCTGTAGCCACAATCAACGTCCTTTTGCTCTAGTGATGGTTCTCAACGTTCTATTCTGCCGCAGCCTCAGGTGCGCGCATGAGCCACGGCCCTTTAAAGCGCCGGAGCCTCAGGTGTGCGTGTGTCCGGCGGCGGCCAGGAGGGCACGGATCCCCACCCGGTCGGTTTTGCCGTTGGCCAGCAGCGGCAGGGCCTCCAGCAGGAGCACCACCTTGGGCACGGCAGGCTTCCCCAGTGCGCCGCGGACGGCGTCCTTTACTTTTTCCGGGTCTACGGAGCCGACGACGGCGGCACCCACCAGGCTGCCCCACTCCGGGCTGTCCAGCCCCAGGACCACGGCCTCGGACACTTCCGGCAGCTGTTCGATGGCGGCGCTCACGGCTGCGGCGGAAATCTTGATGCCGCCGCTGACAATGACATCGTCCAGCCGCCCGGACACGGTAACCCGGCCGTTCCGCACACTGCCGGTGTCATCGGTCCGGTACCAGCGTTTTCCGGAATTGAACCGGAAGCGCTCGGCGGTCAGCTCCGGCTGGCCCATGTAGCCGTCGGCCAGGATGTCACCGGCGATCCAGAGCGAGCCGGATTCCTCCACCACGTCGACACCGGGCAAGGGGACGCCGTCGTACACGCAACCGCCGCACGTTTCGCTCATGCCGTAGGTGGTGACAACGTTCAAACCCAGGGCGGCGGCATCGGCCAGCAGGCCGGCCCCGGCGGGGGCCCCGCCGAGCAGGATGGCGTTGAAGCGGCGCAGCACGCGCAGCGTCTCCGGTTCCGGGTTGGTCAGCAGCCGGTGCAGCTGAGTGGGAACCAGGGACGTGAACCGGTTGCGGTCGGTCATGTCCTCGGCTGCCCGGGTGAAGCGGGCCGCGCTGAAGGACCCGGAGGTGTCCATGAACACGGGCTGGGTTCCGGCGTACAGCGACCGGATGAGGACCTGGACGCCGGCAATATAGTGGGCGGGAAGCGCCATCAGCCACTGGCCGTCGGCGTGCAGCGCCATGGCCGTGGCCATGGAAGAAGCCGCGAGCGCATCGGTGCTGAGCATCGTTTGCTTGGGGGTTCCGGTGGACCCGGAGGTGCTGATCACCAGCGCAATGTCATCGTTGGGCAGTTCACCGGAGAAGGTCTGGCTCGGGTCTGCATGCGGGGCAACCGCCGGGCCTTCGCCGGCAAGGGCAGCGGCCAGCGGGGCCAGCAGCGTCTCGGCGTTGAATCCGGCAGGGGTGTGGACGGTCAGCAGTTCCATGGCAGCGGCCTAGAAGTAGTAGGGGAAGGAGGACCAATCGGGGTCCCGTTTCTCGAGGAAGGCTTCCTTGCCCTCCACCGCTTCATCGGTCATGTAGGCCAGCCGGGTGGCTTCCCCGGCGAAGACCTGCTGCCCGGCGAGGCCGTCGTCGGCCAGGTTGAAAGCGAACTTGAGCATGCGGATGGCCTGCGGAGACTGTCGGGCAATGTCCGCGGCGTACTCCAGCGCCACCTTTTCCAGATTTTCGTGATCCACGGCTTCGTTGACCGCGCCCATGGCCACCATGTCTTCGGCGGAATACTCGCGCGCCAGGAAGAAGATTTCCCGTGCTTTCTTCTGGCCGATCTGCCGGGCCAGCAGCGCCGAACCGTAGCCGGCGTCAAAGCTGCCCACGGTGGCGTCGGTCTGCTTGAATTTGCCGTGCTGGCGGGAGGCGATGGTGAGGTCCGAGACCACATGCAGGCTGTGCCCGCCGCCGGCTGCCCAGCCGTTAACGACGGCGATGACCACCTTGGGCATGGTGCGCATCAGGCGCTGGACTTCCAGGATGTGCAGGCGTCCGGCCCGGGCCGGATCGATGGTCTCCCGGGTTTCGCCCTCTGCGTACCGGTAGCCGTCACGGCCGCGGATGCGCTGGTCACCGCCGGAGCAGAAGGAATGGCCGCCGTCCTTGGGGGAGGGGCCGTTGCCGGTAAGCAGGACGGTGGCGACGTCGGGGGTCATCCGGGCATGGTCTAGGGCACGGTACAGCTCGTCCACGGTTCCCGGACGGAACGCATTGCGGACCTCCGGACGGTTGAACGCGATCCGCACGGTCGGCAGGTCACGCACGATGCCGCCGTCGGCCGTGCGTTCCACATGACGGTGGTAGGTCATGTCCTGCAGGTCCTCAAACCCGGAGACAAGACGCCACTGCTGCGGGTCGAAAATATCGGACACCTGTTCAGGAAGATCTGTGCTCACAGTTTCGAGTTTATCGCTCCAACCCAAACCGGCCGCGCGGGGACCCGATAGGCGCCCTGTCTGCCGTTTCGTCCGGACCACCGAGTCTGCCGGCTGCAGCACGCATTTTGGACCCCGGGGCTGTCAGGCACACCGGTGCTGGCCTAGCGTTGGCACCATGGCTGGCTCCGCTCCGGGGATCGATGGCCCCGCAACAGAAGCAATACTCAAACTTGGCAGGTTCTTCACCCGCTGGGATGAGACCGACGACGGCCGGGCCGTGTTCCGGGAGGGCGGCCGGAAGGGCGATTCCTTCTATCGGAACCGGTGGAGCCACGACAAGGTGGTGCGTTCCACCCATGGGGTGAACTGCACCGGCTCCTGCTCCTGGAAGGTCTACGTCAAGGACGGGATCATCACCTGGGAAGCACAGGAAACCGACTATCCCACGGTGGGCCCGGACCGTCCGGAGTATGAACCGAGGGGCTGTCCGCGCGGGGCAGCGTTCTCCTGGTACACCTATTCACCCACCCGGGTGCGCTACCCGTACATCCGCGGCGTGCTGCTGGAAATGTACCGGGCAGCGAAGAAGGACACCGGCGACCCTGTGCTGGCCTGGGAACAGATCATCAATGACCCCGAACGCCGCCGCACCTATCAGCAGGCCCGTGGCAAGGGCGGCCTGGCCCGCTCCAGCTGGGCCGAAGCGCTGGAGATGACCGCGGCGGCCCACGTCTCCACCGTCAAGAACTACGGCCCGGACCGCTGCACCGGGTTCTCGCCCATTCCGGCCATGTCCATGGTCTCGCACGCAGCCGGCGCCCGGTTCATCAATCTCATCGGCGGGGTGATGAACAGCTTCTATGACTGGTACGCGGACCTGCCGGTGGCCAGCCCGCAGGTCTTCGGTGACCAGACGGATGTGCCTGAATCGGGGGATTGGTGGGATGCCACCTACCTGATGATGTGGGGCTCGAACATTCCGGTCACCCGCACCCCGGATGCGCACTGGATGGTGGAGGGGCGTTACCGCGGCACCAAGGTGGTTTCGGTCAGCCCCGACTACGCGGACAACACCAAGTTTGCCGATGAGTGGCTGCCGGCGCAGGCCGGTTCCGACGGTGCGCTGGCCATGGCCATGGGCCACGTCATCCTCAAGGAGAACTTCGTGGACCGCAGGGTTCCGTTCTTTGAGGATTACGTCCGCCAGTTCACCGACCTGCCCTTCCTCGTGGCGGTGAACACCCGCACGGACGGAACCGTGGTGCCGGGCAAGTTCCTCACCGCAGCGGACCTGGGCCCGCTGGAGTCCGGTGCCGCGGACGCCGCGTTCAAGACGGTGCTGCTGGACCGCGACGCCGGCACCCCGGTGGTGCCCAACGGCTCCGTGGGTTTCCGCTACAACGACGCCGACGCCGGTAAATGGAACCTGGACCTGCAGGGCGTGGTCCCAGCCCTGTCCATCGCGGACGCACCGGCGTGGGACGGCGGGGTGAGCGCCGTAGACCTGCCAGCCTTCACCGATCCCAGCGGCGTTGGCTCAGTGCTGCGCCGCGGCGTGCCGGTCATGACCGTGGCCGGCCGGACGGTGACCACCGTATTTGACCTGATGCTGGCCCAGTACGGTGTGGGCCGGGACGGGCTGCCGGGGGACTGGGCCGCCGGATACGACGACGCCGACACCCCCTACACTCCGGCCTGGCAGCAGGAGGTCACCAATGTGAAGCCCGACGCCGTGATCCGCACCGCCCGGGACTTCGCCGCCAACGCCGAGAAATCCAAGGGCCGGTCCATGATCATCCTCGGCGCCGGGATCTGCCAGTGGTACCACGGGGACGTGACCTACCGCGCCATCCTGGCCATGCTGATGCTCACCGGCTGCGAGGGCCGCAACGGCGGCGGCTGGGCCCATTACGTGGGCCAGGAAAAGTGCCGGCCGATCACCGGCTGGGCGGCCATGGCATCAGCCGGTGACTGGAACCGGCCGCCGCGCTTCATGATCGGCACTGCCTTCTGGTACATGCACACCGACCAGTTCCGTTCCGACGGTTACTCCTCGGACTCCATGCAGTCTCCGCTGGCGCAGGGACACCTGCGCGGAATGCACACCGCGGACGTGATTGCGAAGTCCACGCGGATGGGATGGATGCCGTTCTTTCCGCAGTTCGATAAGAAAAACTCCCTGGACGTCGCCGATGAGGCGGCGGCCGGTGTGGCCCGCGGCGAGGCGCCGGACGAAGCATCCTGGGTGGCCCGCCGGCTCAAGGACGGGCGGCTGCGGTTTGCGGTGGAGGACGTTGACGCCCCGGAAAACTGGCCGCGGACCCTGGTGCTGTGGCGGTCCAACCTGCTGGGATCCTCGGCCAAGGGCGAGGAGTATTTCCAGAAGCATCTGCTGGGCACCCTGAACAACGTGATGGGCAAGGACCACGCCGAGTCCCGGCCCGCCGATGTCATCTGGCACGAGAACGCACCCCAGGGAAAGCTGGATCTGCTGGTCTCGGCGGACTTTCGGATGACCAGCTCCACCCTGCTCTCCGACGTCGTGTTCCCGGCGGCCACCTGGTACGAGAAGTACGACCTCTCCTCCACCGACATGCACCCCTATGTGCACGCCTTTACTCCGGCCATCTCCCCGCCGTGGGAAGCAAAAACCGACTATGACCTCTTCCGGCTGCTCTCCGAGGAGTTCTCCCGGCAGGCGGCCACCCACCTGGGCGTGCGCAAGGACATGGTGGCCACCGCACTGACACATGACACGCCGGGCGAGATCGCGCAGCCCGGGGGACACGCCCCGGATTGGAAGGGCACGGACATTCCCGCGGTGCCGGGGAAGAACCTGCCCTCCCTGGCCGTGGTGGAGCGGGACTATACCGCCATCGGCGAGAAGTTCACTGCGGTGGGGCCGCTGGCGGACAAGCTGGGCCTGACCACCAAAGCAATTAAATTTGATGTGACCAAGCCGCTGGAGGAGCTGGCCCGCAATCACGGGGTCTTTGACAGCGGTGCCGCAGCGGGACGCCCGGCCGTGGACACGGACGCACGGATGGCCGAGGCCATCCTGCTGCTCTCCGGAACCACCAACGGTGAACTGGCGGTACAGGGCTTCCGGACCCTGGAGAAACGGACCGGAACGCCGCTGGCGGACCTGGCCGAGGGGTCGGAGGAACGGAAAATCACCTTCCGCGACACCCAGGATCGGCCGACGCCTGTGATCACCTCCCCGGAATGGTCCGGCTCGGAGACCGGCGGACGGCGCTACGCTCCGTTCACCATCAACATTGAGCGGCTCAAACCCTTCCACACCCTGACCGGCCGGATGCACTTCTTCCTGGACCACGACTGGATGCAGGACATGGGCGAGGCCCTGCCGATCTACCGTCCGCCCCTGGACATGCACCGCTTGTTCGGGGAACCACAGCTGGGCACCCGCGGCGAGCTGTCCGTGGCGGTGCGCTACCTGACCCCGCACAACAAGTGGTCCATCCACTCCGAGTATCAGGACAACCTGCTGATGCTCTCACTCTCCCGCGGCGGGACCGCGGTGTGGATGAGCCCGCAGGACGCCGGTTTGATTGAGGTCAGTGACAACGACTGGGTGGAGTGTGTATCCAGCAACGGGGTGCTGGTGGGCCGGGCCATCGTCTCCAGCCGGATGCCGGCCGGCGTCGTCTACGTCCACCACGCCCAGGAACGGATCGTCGACACCCCTAAGTCGGAGGCGACCGGGCGCCGCGGCGGCATCCACAACTCGGTGACCCGCATCCTGGTCAAACCCACCCACATGATCGGCGGCTACGCACAGCTGTCCTGGGCCTTCAACTACTTGGGCCCCACCGGCAACCAGCGGGACATTGTCACCGTTGTCCGCAAGCGTTCCCAGAAGGTGGTCTACTGATGCGCATCATGGCCCAGACAGCAATGGTGATGGCACTGGATAAGTGCATTGGCTGCCACACCTGCTCCGTGACCTGTAAACAGGCGTGGACCAACCGGGCGGGCACCGAATACGTCTGGTTCAACAACGTGGAGACCCGCCCCGGGCAGGGGTACCCACGCCGGTACGAGGACCAGGAGAAATGGAAGGGCGGCTGGGAGCTGAACAGCCGCGGAAAGCTGAAGCTGAGGGCCGGGGGCAGGCTGGCCAAGCTCTTTGGGATTTTCGCCAGCCCGGTCCAGCCCGAGCTGGACGATTACTACGAGCCGTGGACCTATGACTACGAGAACCTCATCAATGCGCCCGCCGGTAACGACTTTCCGGTGGCCCGGCCCAAGTCCCTGATCACCGGCGAGGACATGAAAATCCAGTGGTCCGCCAACTGGGATGACGATCTGGGCGGTTCGGCACGGACCGAACTCAGCGACCCGGTGCTGGAGAAGATGCGCCGTGAGGCGGAGGAGAAGGTGAAGCTGGAGTTCGACTCCACCTTCATGTTCTACCTGCCGCGGATCTGTGAGCACTGCCTGAATCCCTCCTGCATGGCCTCCTGCCCGTCCGGCGCCATTTATAAGCGGGAGGAGGACGGGATTGTGCTGGTGGATCAGGACCGCTGCCGCGGCTGGCGCCAGTGCATCACGGGCTGCCCGTACAAAAAGATGTACTTCAATCACCGCTCCGGCAAGGCGGAGAAGTGCACCTTCTGTTATCCCCGCATCGAGGTGGGCCTGCCCACGGTATGCGCTGAGACCTGCGTGGGCCGGCTGCGCTACATTGGCATCTTCCTGTACGACGCCGACCGGGTCACCGCCGCCGCGTCCGTCCCCAACGAGCAGGACCTCTACGAGGCGCAGCTGGATCTGATGATGGATCCCAACGACCCCGAGGTGATCGCCGCGGCCCGGGCCGAGGGCATCCCGGAGGATTGGCTGGATGCGGCCCGGCGCTCGCCGGTCTACGCCATGGCGAAGGTCTTCCGGGTGGCGCTGCCGCTGCATCCGGAATACCGGACCATGCCCATGGTCTGGTACGTGCCGCCGCTGTCACCGATTGTGGACGTGCTCAACGAGCAGGGGCACGACGGCGAGAACGCGGACAATCTCTTCGGCGCCATCGAATCGCTGCGGATCCCCGTGGAGTACCTGGCGGAACTGTTCACGGCCGGGGACACCGACCTCATCACCGGGGTGCTCCGCAAGCTCGCGGCGATGCGGTCCTATATGCGGGACATCACCCTCGGTGACGCCCCCGACGAACGGATAGCAGCCGACGTCGGAATGTCCGGAGAGCAGATCGTGGCGATGTACCGGCTGATGGCCATCGCCAAGTATGAAGAGCGTTACGTCATCCCCAGCGCCCACCTGGAGGACGCCCACAATCTGGAAGAGATCGGCTGCTCACTGGATGTCGAAGGCGGCCCCGGAATGGGGCAGACCGGCGTTTTCGGGGAAGCCTCGGGCAAGCCAACGCCTGTGGCGGTAGAGAACTTCGCCGCTCTGCAGGCCCGGCAGCGCGGGGATGACCCCACCGGCAACAGGGACCTGGGCGGACGCGTGAACCTGCTCAACTGGGACGGACGCGGTTCAACCCAGGGACTGTTCCCGGCGGACAGCAACCGCGGCGAGCCGGGGACCACCGATGGTGCACCGCCTGGGGACGGCGCGGGGGATGGCGCGGGGGACGGCGCGGGCGACGAGCCGGACCGCCGGGGAGGTACCCCGTGAGCCTGTTGGAGAAACTGCTGGGAAAAGCTGGCAAGGGCACCTTCGAACCGGAACCGTATAAGGACGCCAGCCCCGGGCGCAGCGCGGTGGTGCGGCAGGTCTGCGGACTGCTGCTGGAGTATCCGAACCAGGAGCTGGTGGATCTGGTCCCGTCCATGCGGACGGCGCTGGTGGAGGCCGGCGCGGATGCCGGCCCGGTGGAGGAACTTTTTAACTGGCTGAGAACCGAACCGCTGCCGGATGTCCAGACGGAGTATGTCCAGGAATTCGATTTATCCAAACGGCACAGCCTGCACCTGACCTACTGGACCGACGGGGACACCCGCCGCCGCGGTGAGGCGCTCGCCGCCTTCAAAGAAGTGTTCCGGGCGCACGGGGCGCTGCCGGAAGGCACCGAACTGCCGGATTACCTGCCGCTGGTCCTGGAATTCGCCGCAAAAGTGTCCCCGGCCGACGGCTACGAACTGCTGCAGCGCTACCGTCCCTCGCTGGAACTGCTGCGGCTGGCGCTGCGCGACGACGGGCTGCCCTACTCCGGCGTTCTGGCCATGGTCTGCTCCACCCTGCCCGGCGTCTCACCCGAGGACCGGCAGACTGTCATGCGCACCGCCGGCTACGGGCCGCCCACGGAAACGGTGGGGCTGGAGCCGTACAGCTCCCGGCTGCTGCCGGTGCACGAAAGGAATGCGCCATGAGACCTGCGGACGTACCCCCGCCGGCTAACGTCCAGGTGGGACTGGATGATGTGATGCTCTGGGGCGTGCTGCCCTACGTGGTGCTGGCCGTGCTGATCGGAGGGTCGATCTGGCGTTACCGGTACGACCAGTTCGGCTGGACCACCCGTTCCTCCCAACTCTACGAATCCCGGCTCCTGCGCATCGCGTCCCCGCTCTTCCACTTTGGCATCCTGGCCGTGATTGTGGGCCACTTCGTGGGCCTGGTGATCCCCAAGACCTGGATGGACAGCATCGGCATCCAGGAGGGCACCTATCATTTCTTCGCCCTCAGCGTGGGGATTATTGCCGGCGTTGCCACACTGGTTGGCATTGTGCTGCTGATCTACCGGCGGCGGACCACCGGGCCGGTCTTCATGGCCACCACCCGTAATGACAAAGTGATGTACCTCTTCCTCTTGGCGGCGCTCTTGGCCGGGCTGGCCACCACTGTGTTTTCGGTCTTCGATGACAGCATCGTGAATTACCGGGACACCGTGTCCCCGTGGTTCCGGTCCATCTTCATCTTCTCACCTGATATCACCGCGATGACCGCTGCCTCCCTCTCCTTCAAGATCCACACGCTGTGGGGGCTGGCCCTGTTTGCCCTCTGGCCGTTCACCCGCCTGGTCCATGCCTTCACGGCACCGCTGCAGTACTTGTTCCGCCCCTACATTGTGTACCGCTCCCGCGGCAGGCGGCCCGCTCCCGGAGCTCCCACCCCGCGCGGCAGCTGGGCTCCGGTGGGCACCCCGGACCGCAACCGCAAGGGCCCGTCCAGCGACTGATGCGCCCGGCACCAGCCCGGACCGAGAGGAGACCGCCATGTCAGCTTCAGCGCAATCGCCGGCTTCGTCTACTAACCTGAAATCCGGCCAGCTCAGGAATCTGCTCGTCGCCACTGTGGCCTCCACCGTGGGGTTCTGGGCCTGGACCATCATCGGACCGCTCTCCAGCAGGTACGCCACCGAGATGGACCTGGGGGCGGGGCAAACATCCATCCTGGTGGCCATGCCCATCCTGGTGGGCTCGGTGGCCCGCATCCCTGTGGGTGCCCTGACCGACCGGTACGGGGGCCGGATCATGTTCACCGTCATCCTGGGCGTCACTGCGCCTCTGGTGCTGCTCACCGGAATCGTGGGGCAGATGGGGAACTTCCCCTTCCTGGTGGTGATCGCGTTTTTCCTGGGCATTGCCGGGACTGTCTTCGCTATCGGGATCCCGTTCTGCTCGGCCTGGTACGAGCGCAACCGGAAAGGATTCGCCACCGGCGTCTTCGGTGCCGGCATGGTGGGGACCGCCGTCTCGGCCTTTTTCACGCCCAGGCTGGTCACCGCCGTCGGCTATATGGGCGCCCACATCACCATCGCCGTCGTGGTGGCGGCTATGGCGGTGCTGTGCTGGCTGACCCTGCGCGAGTCCCCGGCCTGGTCCGCACCCACCGCACCGGTGCTGCCCAAAATTACCCACGCCTTCACCCTGCGCGTGACCTGGCAGCTGTGTTTCCTTTACGGCGTGGTGTTTGGCGCCTTTGTGGCGTTCTCCAACTACCTGCCCACGTATCTGGGCAACGTGTATGACTACGATGCGACCGCCGCCGGAACGCGCACCGCCGGATTCGCGGTGGCCGCTGTGATCGCCCGTCCGATCGGCGGGACCATCGCGGACAGGATCGGCCCCAAACTGGTCACCCTGACATCGCTGGCCGGAACCGTGGTGCTGGCCGTCATCGTTGCCCTGCGGCCTGAGGAAGAACGGGTGTACGGCACGGCGTTCATCCTGATGGCACTGTTCCTGGGCCTGGGCACCGGCGGCGTCTTCGCCTGGGTGGGCCGCGCGGCGCCGGCGCAGGACGTGGGCACGGTGGGCGGGATCATTGCCGCTGCAGGGGGACTGGGGGGCTACTTTCCACCGCTGGTCATGGGAGCCACCTACGATCCCGCGAACCGCAGCTACTTTGTGGGGCTGATGCTGCTGGCGGCTTTTTCCGCCGTCGCGTTCCTGCTGACCTTTACCGTACGCAACGGGGGGAAAGTGGATGAACGCACCCGCACCGGGCCCGGATAGATAGGTGTCGCTGACAGATCTCCCAGGCACACCGAATCGGCGCCGAGGTCACGGTGGACCAACATGGACCAACGCAGCATGTGAGCAGCTTCTCCTCAACGTTTTACTGGTCGCTGCTGTCCCTTGTTTCGCTGACAGCTGCATCATTAAAGGCCCGCGCCTGGACCCAGTAGGATCCGCCGGCGGAAGTCTCCACCGTGACCTCCAGATCCGGAATCGCCACCTCGGCCGCTGGGTGGTATGCGACGAGGGGCAGGCTGTCGCAGGACGTGTTGCTGATGCCGGGGATGTTGGCGTTTGTCCTGATGGTCACCTTTTCATCAGGGCTGCAAACGGCGGCGACCGCAATGGTGAGAGATTGGCCCTCTTCCAACCCACCCTCAACGACGTAGCTTCCGGTACCCGTTCCCTTTTCGGAGAGCACCAGTTCTTCCGTCGGGTAGGGGCTGTATTGGCTGTTGGGCGACAACGGCTCAAATAATGGTGTGCTTTCGGCCGTGGTGGTTCCGGCGGAGGGAGCCGACTGCGTGGCTGGCGCCGTGTGAGGAGCGGCGGAGGGACTTGAGGACGCCTGGCTGCCCGAACTCCCGTCATCGGTGCTTTCAGCAGGTCCGGCCGAGCAGGATGACAGGGCCACCGCCGCTGAACAGGCCAGCACGGGCAAAAGAGGCCGCCGGACCCGGGCCCCCGAGAAAAACTGCGCCCTTATTCCTGAGCGGCTGTCCCCGCTTCTGGACGTTGAGGAAACACTGGAAATGTCCGCTGCGCGATTCCAATTTATATTTTCCATTCCCCACCCTAATCACATCCGCTTTCCCCAAATCAAGCGTTTTTGACAATCGGTTGTCTTTTCCTCAGGCAGTGGGATTTCGTTTACCCCGCGTCGGCAACCCTCACCGCAAGCCAGTAGGGGGCGTCTTCGTCGGTAGTCACGGTGATGGCGAATTCCGGCAGCGCCTCCTTGGTGGGAGCACTGGTATAGGCGGTGTCGGATTTGTTGCGGCAGGGGAAGTTGGAATCAACCAGCGGCCTCGTTTTTGCCGTGACCGCGGCCCGGGAACCCGGCTGGCAGGAGACCGTCACCGACACCGTCTGCCCGGGTGCGAGCCCCCCTTCCACTGCGTAGGTTCCGTTCCCCGTGCCTTTCTCGGAAATTACTGTCATCCCTGGAGTAGTGGCAAAAGGTTTTCCTTCCATGGGGTCTTGGAGGGCTTCCGGCAAGGCCGCAGACCAGGACGAATTGCCGCCGCCCGCGCGTTCCGGACCCTCCGCAAACTAATCCTTTGAATCAAGGGTTTCGGTTGAACAATGGAAATGGTCCAAAGCTGTTCCACGGCACGTCGTGAACCGGCGTCTTGG
The DNA here is from genome assembly GCF_040547315.1 of Arthrobacter sp. UYP6. NCBI lineage: Bacteria > Bacillati > Actinomycetota > Actinomycetes > Micrococcales > Micrococcaceae > Arthrobacter > Arthrobacter sp. UYP6. Next base: position 348,512 of record NZ_JBEPPM010000001.1, on the reverse strand, counting down.
TGATTTCGCCTCGGATAGGTTTTGCGGCGGGGGTAGAGTCGGAGGATGGGTGCAATCGAACTGATCCTCATTCGGCACGGTGAAAGCGCTGGGAATGTTGCCGCTACGGAAGCGCAGCGCTCCGGGGCGGAAGTCATCGAGATTGGACTGCGGGACCCCGACGTTCCGCTGAGCGACGCCGGCCGGGTCCAGGGCGAGGCGCTGGGCCACTGGCTCGCCGGCCTGCCGGAGGACGAGCGTCCCGAAGCCGTCTGGTGCTCGCCGTACCTGCGCGCCCGCGAGACAGCTGAGCTGGCCGGCCTGCAGGGCGCGCGCCTCGACGAAAGGCTTCGCGACCGGGAACTGGGCATTCTGGATTTGCTGACATCAGCCGGAGTAGACGCCCGCTTCCCCGAGGAAGCACGACGGCGCACTTGGCTGGGTAAATTCTCCTACCGGCCGCCGGGCGGGGAATCGTGGGCAGATGTTGCCCTGCGGCTCCGTTCGGTCCTCCGGGACATCGACGACGAGAACGACGGCAAGCGTGTCGCCGTGGTCTGCCACGATGCCGTGATTCTGCTGATCCGCTACGTTTGTGAGCAGCTCAGTGAGACCGAGTTGCTGGATATTGCCTCCGGCACAAGCGTTCGCAATGCGTCCATTACCCGGCTGCTGCGGCCGGAAGGAACGGGGCGCTGGACGCTGGAAAGCTTCAACACCATTGACCATCTGGAATCCGGCGGTGCGCCCGTCACCGAGCATGCAGGAGATGAGAAGCATGTCCACCCCAGCTGAACCCGTAACCCCGGCACTGTTGAAGGGATGGCAGGTCAGCCGTGAGGCCGCCGACAAATCCGACCGCGGCACCGTGCTGGTGATCGGCGGAGCGCGGCGTTCTCCCGGCGCTGCCATTCTCACCGGGCGCGCTGCCCTGCGCGTTGGCGCTGGCCGGCTGACCCTCGCCGTGAGCGAATCCGTGGCCGTGGCCGTTGCAGTTGCGGTGCCGGAATCCGGCTGCGCGGCACTGCCCGAAGACGACGGCGTGATTTCCGGTTCCCGGGCAGCCGAGGCCATGGGGGCCGATCTGGAAACGTCCGATGTAGTGGTGGTTGGACCGGGTCTGGACGACGCCGGTTCCACGGCGGAGCTGCTCAGCGGCCTTGCCCCGCTGCTGAAGGACAGCGCGTCGGTGGTTCTTGACGCCTACGCGCTCGGCGTGCTGAACGGCCTGCCGGAGGTCTATGAGCACTGGGCGGGCCGCCTGGTCCTGACTCCCAACAAGCGGGAAGCCGCCCGGCTGCTGGAGCTTGACCCGGAGGCGGAACTCGACATGGAACAGGCTGCCCTGGACATCGCGGCCAAGTACCAGGCAGTGGTGACGGCCCAGAGATTCATTACTGCACCGGACGGCCGCCGGTGGGAAGTTCCCGCGGGCAACTCCGGTCTGGGCACCTCCGGCAGCGGAGACGTTCTGGCCGGCGCCATCGCCGGATTCCTGGCCCGCAAAGCCAGCCCCGAACAGGCTGCCTGCTGGGGAACCTATCTGCACTCCACTGCTGGAGACCGGCTGGCCGCAGCCCAGGGACCCCTCAGCTTCCTGGCCGGAGAACTGCTGGATGCCATGCCCCGCGTCATGGCGGAGCTGACGGTTTAGCCATGGCAAACCTGCACCGCCCGGCCGCCCTGTCCTACGCATTTACCCGGCGGGACGGAATCGCCGCCGGATTCTATGTGCTGTTTCTCCTGATCTTCAGTTATGCCCCGGGACTCGGCATCCCCGGCCTGGCCACTCTGATCCCCGATCCGCTGCTGGCCGGCTACGTGGTGAACCTGGCGTTTTACCTGTCCGCCGGCGCGCTGGCCGCCTGGGCTTCCTGGCGCTACGCAGTCCGGGAGACCAGGATTCTGGCCACCCGGCCCTGGCTGACACTGGCCATCATTCCCGGCGGAGTCTTCGCCATGCTGCTGCTCACCGCCGTCGTTGTGGCCTTCACCGGGCCACCGGAAACAGCAGTCAACCAGGAGGCAGTCCAGGGATTGGTGGTGTCGCTGCCGCCGCTGCTGATCATTCCCCTGCTGGTGGTGATCGCGCCGTTTGTGGAGGAGTACATCTTCCGCCATCTGCTCATCGGCAAGCTCAGTAGGCACCTGAATATCTGGGTCTGCTGCGGAATCTCCCTGCTGCTGTTCGCCGGCATCCACATTGCCGGCAAGGAAACCCTGACGCTGCCGGTTCTGCTGCCGTATCTGGTGATGGGAGCGGTGCTGGTGGGCGTCTACGTCTGGGCCGGCAACAATTTCATCCTGTCCTATGCGGTGCACGCGGCGAAAAACCTGCTGGCCGTCCTGCTGACGTATGCGGTGCCGGCGGAGCTGCTGCAGTAACGGAACCGGGGGTGCCTAGGCGATGCAGAACTCGTTGCCCTCCGGATCGGCCATGGTGTACCAGGAGGAGGGTCCCTGGCTTGCCGCGTAGAGAAACACTGCGCCCCGGGCCTCAAGAGCGGAGCGGACTTCATCCTTGTTTCCGCCGTCCAGGCGAATGTCCATATGGATGCGGTCCTTCACCGTCTTCGGCTCCGGCACGGGCTGGAACAGGATCCGCAGGCGGTCCGCTGAGCCTTCCTCACCCGGACGGCAAATGGCCGCGCCGTCCTTCCAGACCCGCTGCCCGTTGTGCTCCATCAGCTGCTGAGGCTGGGCGTGGCCCTGCTGCAGCAGCGAGTCGATGAAGTCCTGATCGGTGGGTTCCAGGATCCAGCCCAGGGTTTGGGCCCACCAGTCGGCCTGGTCGTGGGCATTTTCGCAGTCAACACAAATTTGAATATTCACGTCATGCCGCGAGCCTAGCCAGCCGCCCATCGCCGCCCGGGTGACCTGCGGACAGCTTTGGTCCGCAGAAACGGTCCGTCATGCAGCCCCGCCAACATTGACCCCGCCCCGCCGCCGTGCAATTCTTTACAGAACGAATGGTCAGTAAATGGTCTCCGGTCGGCGCGGACCGGCAGCACACACACGGTGGGAGCAAACATGGCGGAAGCGTTTCTGGTGGGCGGAGTACGGACTCCGGTGGGCCGGTACGGGGGTGCGCTCTCCAGTGTCCGCCCCGATGACCTGGCGGCACTGACGCTGCAGGAACTGGTGGCGCGGGAAGGTCTGGACCCCGCCGTCGTCGACGAAGTCATCCTTGGCAACGCCAACGGTGCCGGTGAGGAGAACCGCAACGTGGCGCGGCTCGCCGCCCTGCTGGCCGGTTTCCCCAGCGATGTTCCCGGCATCACGGTCAACCGGCTGTGCGCCTCCGGATTGTCCGCCATCATCATGGCCTCGCACATGATCAAGGCGGGGGCCGCGGACATTGTCATTGCCGGCGGCACCGAATCCATGAGCCGTGCCCCCTGGGTGACGGAAAAGCCCACCAAGGCCTTCGCCAAGCCCGGAGAAACCTTTGATACCTCCATCGGCTGGCGTTTCGTGAACGAGCGCTTCACCGCCGGGGAGCTCTCCCGCGGCGGCAAAATGACGTACTCCATGCCGGAAACCGCCGAGGAACTGGCTGCCGTGGACGGTATCTCCCGTGAAGATGCCGACGCTTTTGCCGTCCGCTCACATGAGAACGCCCTGGCAGCCATAGCGGCCGGGCACTTCAAGGACGAAATTGTTCCGGTTCCCATCCGCGGGCGCAAGGGCGACACCGTGGTGGACACCGACGAGGGTCCGCGCGAGGGCACCACCGCTGAGGTGCTGGCCAAGCTGCGTCCCGTGGTCCGGCCCGGCGGCATCGTCACCGCCGGAAATTCCAGCACGCTGAACGACGGCGCCTCCGTGATTATCGTGGCCTCCGAACGCGCTATCCGCGAGTATGGGCTCACCGCCCGGGCACGGATTGTCGACGGCGCCTCCGCCGGAGTTCCGCCGGAAATCATGGGTATCGGTCCGGTCCCGGCCACGCAGAAGGTGCTCGCCCGCAGCGGAGTGAAGCTTGCCGACGTCGGCGCCTTTGAACTGAACGAAGCCTTCGCCACCCAGTCCCTGGCCTGCATCCGCCGGCTGGGCGTGGATGAGGGCATTGTGAACAACGACGGCGGCGCGATCGCCCTGGGGCACCCGCTGGGTTCCTCCGGCTCCCGGATTGCCATCACCTTGCTGAACCGGATGGAACGCGAGGGCGCCTCCCACGGCATCGCCACCATGTGCGTGGGTGTTGGCCAGGGCACCGCTCTGCTGATCGAGGCCGTGTAAGTGGGCGCCGACTACAGCTCCTTCACCACGCTGCAGGTCACCGAGGGGGAGGGGCGGGTCACCGCCGTCCTGAACCGGCCTGAGGTCCGCAACGCCATTGACGCCGCCATGGTCGAGGAGCTGCACCTGCTCTGCGCGGAGCTGGAAGAGAACCCCCGGATCCTGATCCTTGCCGGAAGCAACGGGGTGTTTGCCTCCGGAGCGGATATCGCTCAGCTGCGCGAACGCCGCCGCGACGACGCCCTGCGCGGCATCAACTCCACCGTTTTCGCGCGGATCGCCAAGCTGCCGATGCCCGTGATCGCCGCGCTGGACGGCTACGCGCTGGGCGGGGGAGCGGAGCTGGCCTTCGCTGCTGACTTCCGCATCGGCACACCGCGCCTGAAAATAGGCAATCCGGAAACGTCGCTGGGCATCCTCGCAGCCGCCGGTGCCAGCTGGCGGCTGAAGGAATTGGTGGGTGAGCCGTTAGCCAAGGACATCCTGCTGGCCGGCAGGGTGCTGACTGCTGACGAGGCCCTGGCCGTGCATCTGGTCACCGAACTCGCCGACCCCGAGCAGCTGCTGGACGCCGCGCATGCCCTGGCCGACCGCATCGCCCGCCAGGATCCGCTGGCCGTCCGGCTCACCAAAACGGTGTTCGCCGCCCCGGCCGAGGCGCACCCCGCCATTGACACCCTTGCCCAGGGGATTCTTTTTGAATCGCAGGCCAAGTTTGACCGCATGTCAGCATTCCTTGAGAGGAAGAAAAAGTAATGGCAGTTCCCTCCACAGTAGGAGTGCTTGGCGGCGGACGGATGGGTGCGGGCATTGCGCATGCCTTCTGTGCTGCCGGCGCCGCCGTCGTCGTGGTGGAGCGCGACGACGCGGCTGCCGCCGCAGCGTACGAGCGCGTGGCCGCCAACCTGGCCAAGAGCGTTGAGCGGGGCACCGTCACCACGAGCTTCGAAGACCTCACCTCACGCCTGTCCGTGTCCACCGACTACGCTGCGTTTGCGGGCGCCGGCCTGGTGGTTGAAGCGGTTCCGGAGGACTTTGCCCTCAAGGCAGCGGCGCTGGTTGCCGTTGAGGAACAACTGGCGCCGGACGCTTGGCTGGCCTCGAACACCTCCTCGCTGTCCGTGTCCGAACTGGCGGAAAAACTGCAGCGGCCGCAGCGGTTCTGCGGGCTGCACTTCTTCAACCCGGTGCCCGCCTCCACCCTGATTGAAGTGGTCCTGGGGGCCCGAACCTCCGGAGAGCTGGCCGAAGCTGCCGCCGCCTGGGCGCACGATCTGGGTAAAACCCCCGTTGTCGTGAACGACGCCCCGGGCTTTGCCAGCTCCCGGCTGGGCGTGGCGATTGCCCTCGAAGCGATGCGGATGGTCGAAGAGGGCGTGGCCTCGGCCGCGGACATCGATGCGGCGATGGTGCTCGGTTACAAGCACCCCACTGGCCCGCTGAAGACCACGGACATTGTGGGCCTGGATGTGCGGCTGGGTATCGCCGAATACCTGGCGTCCACGCTGGGTCCCCGGTTCGAGCCGCCGCAGATCCTGCGGGACAAGGTGGCCCGCGGCGAACTCGGCCGCAAATCCGGCAAGGGCTTTTTCGACTGGTCCTGATTCCCGGTCCCGCCATCCCACCCCGCCCCTACCCGCCCGCCCCTCGCCGAGCCCGGCCCGCCCCGCCCGCCCCGCTCCGAGCCCGTCCCGAGCCCGGCCCGCCCCGCTCCGAGCCCGTCCCGAGCCCGGCCCGCCCCGCCCCGGCCCTCGCCGAGATGGCAGACAGTGCTGTTCTCAGCGCTCAGAGCAGCACCTACTGCCATCTCGGCGAAAGGAAGGGGAGGGAGAGACTCATGAGCGAACGTGACGTGGATTGGGAGGGCGCCGCCAACGCGCGTGACCTGGGTGGAATCCCGGTCATCGGCACGGGTGCGGGCGCGAGTGCCGTGGTGCCGGGCCGGATCTTCCGGATGGGCCGATCCGAATGGCTCACCGAACGCGGCTGGGCCCGGGCCCGCGCCGCGGGCATCCGCACCGTCGTCGACCTCCGCAATGATGTGGAGCAGGGTCGACGGGACACCGATCCGCGGGTGGGCCCCGACGCCGTGGACGGCATCACCTTCCTGACCCGGCCCACGCAGGAAGCGCACGATCCGGACTTTACCGCGCTCTGCGGCCCCTACATGGATTCACCCAAGTGGTACCGGGAGAACCTGCGCCGCTGGCCGGAAAAGATCGCCGCCGTCCTCCAGGCCATCGCAGACGCCGACGACGACGGCGCGGTGGTGATCCACTGCTCGGCCGGCCGGGACCGCACCGGGCTGATCGCCATGCTCCTGCTGCAGCTGGCCGGGGCTCCGCCGGAGGCCATCGCCGATGACTACGAGCAGGCGGTCCGCGGCATTAACGCCTTCCACGCCACCCAGGCTCATCCCCGGGAAAAGCCGCTGACGGCAGCGCAGGAAAACGCCCGCGTGGCCGACGGGCGGCGGGAACTGCTCCGCGCCCTGGACGGGCTGGACACGGAACAGTACCTTCGCTCGGCCGGTGTCAGCTCGGCTGCGATTGAGCGGCTTCGGCGTCGGATGCTGCGTTGACCGGGTTACACGGCCGGAGCTTTTCCGGCGCCGCCAAGTAGAAAAAAGAGCGCCGGGCCGGGCTGTCGAAACCGCCCGGAACCAGAAGCGAGGAATACCGGGCGCACCACTGGGCCGCACCGCCCGAACCCTCCAACGCCAGGGCCAGCGCCGGCATGTCATGGAACCACATCAGCTGCTGCCGCCCGTCCACCACCAGCTGAATGACGCCGAGTTCAACATCGACGTAGGCCTGGGCATCCACCCAGTCATCGAAGCCAACAAGGCGCTTGGCATGGATCAGATGAATGTTGTGGCCGGGGAAAAAGCTGGCGCATTTGGTGTCACTGGAGATGCTCACAGTGTGGTCCTTTACGGGTTGTCCTTGCCTGCGCCGGGCGGCGGCAGGCCGCTTCGTCATCCGAACCACCCGCCGAACAGTGGGGTTGGTGTGAGGCCAGTCGGAGCTTTTACGTACCCGGATTCCTCCAGGTGCGATGGCCGCCTCTCGTGAAGCTGAGACAACCATAGCGCATGGCGCTGAGAGGCGGGAAGCGCGCGCGGAGGGCGTCAGCGCCAGCCGGCAGCGGGCGCTACGTGCCGCACCAGGTTCTCCAGCAACCGGGCGTTATATTCCACTCCCAGCTGGTTGGGCACCGTGACCAGCAGGGTGTCCGCCGTCTGAACCGCGGCATCGGCGGCCAGCTGGGCGGCAATTACGTCCGGCTCCCCGATGTAGCTCTTTCCGAAGCGGGCCAGTCCGCCGTCCAGCCGGCCCACCTGGTCGCGTCCCTCCGCCTGGGCGCGCAGGCCGAAGTAGCGCCGGTCGTCGTCGGACACCAGCGGAATAATGCTGCGACTAACCGAGACCCGGCCGGTGCCTTCATGGCCGGCGTCGGCCCAGGCCTTGCGGAACACCTCGATCTGCTCGGCCTGGAGCTGGTCAAAGGGTATCCCGGTGTCCTCCGTCAGCAGGGTGGAACTCATCAGGTTCATGCCCTGCTCACCGGTCCACTTGGCCGTGGCCCGTGTGCCGGACCCCCACCAGATCCGGTTCCCGAGACCTGGAGACTGCGGCTCGATGGCGAGTGTTCCCGAACTGCCGGTCATCATGGGATCCGCAGTGGCCAGCCCGGCACCGGAAACAGCTGCACGGAACACCAGGGTGTGCTTGCGTGCCTCGTCAGCGTCCGTGCTGCCCTCGGTCGGAACATAGCCGAACGCTTCGTACCCGCGCAGGGCCGGCTCGGGTGAACCGCGGCTGAGGCCAAGCTGCAGCCTGCCGCCGCTAATCAGATCCGCTGCGGCGGCCTCTTCAGCCATGTAGAGCGGATTTTCATACCGCATGTCGATCACGGCCGTGCCCAGCTCAATCCGGCTGGTCCGCGCGGCCATGGCGGAGAGCAGGGGGAAGGGCGCGGCGAACTGCGGCGCAAAGTGATGGACGCGCAGGTAGGCACCGTCCACCCCGAGTTCTTCCGCCGCCACCGCCAGGTCTATGGTCTGCAGCAGGGCGTCCCGGGCGGTCCGGACAAGGGAACCCTGCACATCGCGGTAATGTCCAAAGGACAGGAAACCGATCTTCTTCATGTTCAGTCACAGCACCGGTTTCCCAGGAGATATTCCCCGCTTCCGATTCTTCGGCGCCGGGGGCGGAAAGGCGAAAAGCATGCACCTGACCATGGTCCCCGGCATCGGCGGTTCCAATGACGAGCACTGGCAAAGCCGGTGGCAGGCCGGTGCCTCGGACATGTCCCGGATTTCGCCGTCGTCGTGGGATGACCCCAATCTGGAGAACTGGATGGATGCGCTCGACGACACCGCCGGCTCCCGGCACGGTGACACCATTCTGGTGGCGCACAGCCTGGGCTGCCTGGCCTCCGCGGAGTGGCTGCTGCGCAATCCCCGCGGCGCCCGGGGCGTGCTGCTGGTGGCACCGCCGGATCCGGCTGAGCCGGCGTTCCCTGACAGTGCCGGCTCCTTCCGTGACCCGCGGCTGCAGCCGCTGCCCGTGCCCGGGCTGCTGATCGCCAGCGAAAATGATCCGTACTGCACACTTCCGGGAGCACGGTTGCTGGCTGGGGCCTGGGGTATTCCGGTGATCGATGCCGGACCGCTCACCCACATCAACGACGAAAGCGGTATTGGCGGCTGGCGGCAGGGCCGGGACCTGCTCACCGCGTTCGCCGCCGGGCTGGGCGCGGACGTTCCCCTCGGAGCGGAACTGGGGTAAGAATGGGCGCATGGAACTTCCGGTAATGCCGCCCGTGGCCCCCATGCTGGCCAAAGCCGTGACCATCCTGCCACGGGGGGAGTACTCCTACGAGCCCAAATGGGACGGGTTCCGGTCCATTATTTTCCGGGACGGCGACGAGCTGGAGATCGGCAGCCGCAACGAAAAGCCGATGACCCGCTACTTTCCGGAACTTATCGAAGCACTGAAGGCCAATCTGCCGCAGCGCTGTGTAGTGGACGGCGAAATCATCCTGATCAGCGCCTCCGGAGAGCGGCTGGACTTTGAAGGTCTCCAGCAGCGCATCCACCCCGCAGCCAGCCGGGTGAAGCTGCTGGCCGAGCAGACTCCGGCGGCCTTCGCAGCTTTTGATCTGCTGGCGCTGGAGGACACCAGCTACCTGGACCGGCCGTACTCCGAGCGCCGCAGCGCACTGGAATCCGCCCTTGCCGAGGCCGCCGCTCCGGTCTATCTGACGGCCCGCACCACCGATCCCGACACCGCGCAGCGCTGGTTCGGAGAGTTTGAGGGCGCCGGGCTGGACGGCATCGTGGCCAAACCCCTGGCGGAGGTCTATGAGCCCGGCAAACGCACCATGGCCAAGTACAAACACATACGCACCGCGGACTGCGTGCTGGCCGGATACCGGGTACACAAGTCGGGGCCCGACGCCGTCGGCTCACTGCTGCTGGGCCTTTACAACGACGACGGCGACCTCACCAACGTGGGAGTGGCCGGTGCCTTCAGTATGGCCCGGCGCCGTGAATTGTTCTCTGAGTTGCAGCCGCTGGTCTCGGATGCTGCGGACCACCCCTGGACGGCGGAGAAGCAGACCACCGGAACGCGCACGCCCCGGAATTCCGAGGGGAGCCGCTGGAGCGGAGACAAGGACCTGTCCTTTGTGCCGCTGCGTCCCGAGCGGGTGGTGGAGGTCAAGTACGACCATATGGAGGGAGAACGGTTCCGGCACACCGCACAGTTTTTGCGCTGGCGCCCGGACCGGACCCCTGACTCCTGCACCTACAGTCAGCTGGAGGAACCCGTGCAGTTTGACCTGACGGAAGTGCTGACGGTTCCTGCCGGGGCATAGCTTCCTCCCGGAGCCCGGCGGGTCAACCTGTCAGCCACGCCCGCGGCAGTGCCCGCGGCCGCCCTGGCCCAGCCGCTCCACGTCCACCGCTGCGGTAATGGCGGCGAAGTACCCCTCGCTGTAGCCCGTGGCAGTGGGGTGCAGTTGGAAAGGATCGCCAATGTTCAGAATCCAGGGGTCCGGCGAGCCGATGCCGTGGCCCGCGAAGGCTGCGGTCACATCCACGAAGGTGCCGTCTCCCACTTGCCCCGCGACGACGGCGTTCAGCGCATCGGTTCCGGCGTTGAACAGGGTCTGGGCCTCCACGCTGAGAAGTCCAGGGGTACTGGCCTCGAACAGGTGCGGGTAGCCGGCCACCACCAGTTCCGCGCGCGGTGCCGCGTCCCGGATTTCAGTGAAGCTGGCCTGGAGCTGGGGAACGACGGCGGTCTCCGCGAATGCCTGGGCCGCGGCTAGGGCGGGGGCGCAGGTGTTGGGTATCACGGCTCCGGCGCAGGCCTCCACCACCGACCCGAACTGCACGTCGTTGCCGCTGATGGTGACGGTGACCAGGTCGGTCTGCTCATTGAGCAGGTCCGCTGCCACGGCTGTGGAGATCTGTTCGGGCAGGTCTACCGGCCCCGCGGGCGGAGCCGGTTCGGTGGTCAGCGCCGTGGCGCCGGCGCAGGCCGGATAGCTGTCCAGTTCCACACGGGGAAGAGCATCCAGCAGGGTCGGGTAGCCCTCGGCCGTGCGGCCGCAGGTATCCAGCACCGCTCCGCCGCCGTAACCGGAGGCGTAGGAATCTCCGAAGGCCACGTAATCCACCGTCTTGGCGTGACCTTTCCCGTGTCCGCTCCCGTGGCCCTTTCCATGCCCATGTCCCTTTCCATGTCCACGCCCGCCGCCGTTGTCCCGGCTGCCGGCGGTGCTGCTGCCCGGTCGGGCATCAGAGCTGGACCCGGCCTGGTGCCCGGCGTCGGCTGCTGCAGCCGGACCGGCCCCCACAGCGCCGGACAGCGCCACCGTGAGACCCAGTGCCAGCGCGGCCACCAGCCCGGTGCGCCTCAGCCCGGCGCGCCCCAGCCCCCCGGTGCGTGCGCGGGTTCGCGCTGATGCCGCGGACGCTGCAGTGCCCGGTGGGCAGGTGTTCGGGACTTCTGGCTCGCTCATGGTCGCTCCTTTGCGGATCCGGATGATGTGCGCTCCAAAGTAGCCCCGCAGGGCACCGGCAAACACCGTGGGCAGGCTTACCTGAGGCGGAACGGGTAGATTTCCGGTTGCGACGCCGTCATAGTGTGCTGCTTCACATCCTCCTGTAGGCTAATTCCTATTACCGAACGTCCGGTCAGTTATCTTTCGGTGTCCGCTCCATAGTGACCCGCTCCGCCGGACGCCTCCACGGACGGGGCCGGGCCGCCGGTTTCCTCAACGCTTCGAAAGGGCCAGTCAACGATGACCTCCACAGCCATAGACGTCCGGATAGTTCCCAGCTACGTCCGGGATTCCTGGTGGACGCCGGACCGCTCCGGGTTCACCGCCGCTGGCCCCGCGGAAGTCCGGGACGCCAGCACAGGAGAGACGCTCGCACTGGTCAGCACGGCCGGGCTGGACCTGGCTGCCGCCGTCGAGCACGGACGCACCGTGGGCCGGAAGGGGCTGCAGGAACTCACGTTCCACCAGCGGGCCCTGAAGCTCAAGGAACTGGCCACCTACCTCAACGCCCACCGGGATGAACTCTACGAGGTGTCCGCCCGCAGCGGCGCCACCCGCACGGATTCGCTGGTGGACATCGATGGCGGCATCGGCGTGCTGTTCACCTTCGGTTCCAAAGGCCGGCGCGAGCTGCCCAACTCCACCGTGCTGGTGGACGGGCCCGCAGAGCCGCTGTCCCGGGACGGCTCCTTCGTTGGCGAGCACATCTTCACCTCGCTGCCGGGCGTGGCGGTGCAGATCAATGCCTTCAACTTCCCCGTCTGGGGCATGCTGGAAAAGCTCGCCCCGGCCTTCATTGCCGGCGTGCCCAGCATCGTCAAGCCCGCCACACCCACCGGCTACCTGGCTGCGGACGCAGTGAAGCTGATCATCGACTCCGGCATCCTGCCCGCCGGCTCCCTGCAGCTGATCTCCGGTTCCGCCCGGGACCTGCTCGATCACCTGGATTACCGCGACTACGTGTCCTTCACCGGCTCCGCCTCTACTGCCAAGCTGCTGAAGTCCCATCCGAACGTGGCTGAGGGCGGAGTCCGCTTCACCAGCGAAACCGACTCGCTGAACGCCGCCATCCTCGGCCGTGACGGTGTTCCCGGCACTCCGGAGTTCGATGCCTTCATCAAATCGCTGGTCACCGAAATCACGGTCAAGGCCGGCCAGAAATGCACCAGCATCCGCCGAGCCATTGTTCCCGCGGATCTGGTGGACGACGTCGTTGCCGCCGCCGGCCGGCGCATCGAACAGCGCGTGGTGCTGGGCGATCCCCGCGCCGATGGCGTCACCATGGGGGCCCTGGCCTCCACCGAACAGCTAGAGGGAGTGCGCTCCTCCGTCCATGCCCTGCTCGATGCCGGGGCTGCCCTGGCCTACGGCTCGCTGGACGCTCCGGAAGTCCTCCGGGCGGACGGCACCCGCGGCGTCGCCGAAGACGGAGCGTTCATGGCTCCCCTGCTGCTGACCTGGGCGGACGCCGAGGCCGACGCGCTGCACTCCGTGGAAGCCTTCGGCCCCGTGGCGTCGGTGATCGGATACGACGACGCCGCGGACGCCGTGCGCCTGGCGGCCCGGGGCGGCGGTTCGCTGGTGGCCACAGTCTGCACCAATGATCCGGCGACCGCCCGGGAGCTGACCCTGGGTATTGCCGCACATCACGGCCGGGTACTCATCCTGAACCGCGAGGACGCCCGCAGCTCCACGGGCCACGGCTCGCCCGTGCCGCATCTGGTCCACGGCGGCCCCGGCCGCGCCGGCGGTGGCGAGGAGCTGGGCGGAATGCGCTCGGTGCTGCACCATATGCAGCGCACCGCCGTGCAGGGATCCCCGAACATGCTGACCGCACTTACAGGCCTCTGGCACACCGGCGCGGACCGGAACTTTGACGCCACCCATCCCTTCCGCAAGGATCTCTCGGCGCTGAAGATCGGCGATTCCGTCCGCTCCGGGCTGCGCGAGGTGACGCTGGAGGACATCACCGCGTTTGCCAACAGCACCGGTGACACGTTCTATGCGCACACCAATCAGGCTGCCGCTGAGGCCAATCCGTTCTTCCCCGGCATTGTGGCGCACGGCTACCTGCTGCTGTCCTGGGGTGCGGGCCTGTTCGTGGATCCGGCGCCCGGACCCGTGCTGGCCAACTACGGGCTGGAGAACCTGCGCTTCATCACGCCGGTGGCCGCCGGGGATTCCATCCGGGTCACGCTCACCGCCAAGAAGATCACGCCCCGGGAAACCGACGAATACGGCGAGGTCGCCTGGGATGCGCTTCTGACCAATCAGAACGACGACGTCGTGGCCACCTACGACGTCCTGACTCTGGTGGAGAAGAACCGCAGCACGGACTAATCCGGGCCGGAAGGCGCGGCCGGCGCATAGGTTCCCACTGTTTGAGCGCTCCTGGGGCTGGCGGGACCTCAGGAGGCAACAGGCGTCACAGAGAGTGGGAACCAGTGCTCACAGCCGCCGCGGCATGAAAGCAAAGACCGGGTCAGGACCGCGTCAGGGCAGGGTCAGGACCGCGAGTGCAACCCGTCAAACATGATGGAGATGACGTCGTCGGCCAGCTGGTCCGGGGAGATGGGACCCCCTGGCTTGTACCACTCCACAATTGAGTTGATCGTGCCGAACAGCAGGCGCGTGGTGGTGCGCGGATCAATGTCACTGCGCAGCGATCCCTCGCTGCGGGCGGCATCCACCAAAGTGGCCACCCGGTGGTCGAACTCGCGCCGCCGGGCCAGGGCGTCCCGTTCAATTTCGGTATTGCCGCGCAGGCGCAGCAGCAGCGTCACGAACGGCAGACGTTCGGTGAGGACCTTAATGGTGCCGCGCAGCACAAACTCCAGCTGTGCATCGGCTGCTCCGCTGGAGGCCCGGGCGTCATCAAGGACGGCTTCCAGCCCGCCGAGCGCGTTCTCCAGAGCCAGGCGCAGCAAGTCACCCTTGGACGGCACATGATGGTAGATCGCGGACTTCGTGATACCGAGGTTCTCGGCGAGGATACCCATGGACGTCGCCTCGTAGCCGTGCTTATTAAAGACGTCTACGGCGATGGCCAGGACGGACTGCTGGTCGTATCCGGGCCGGCCCCGGCGGTTGGCAGCTGAGGCTGCCCCGGCTGCGGCGGTTGGCGTTGAAGGCATGGGTCCTATTTTCTCACGAACGTTCGGCAGGTAAGGCCAGACCGGGCAGACCGGGCTAGCCCAGCCTGCCCGGCCTGGCCGGAGGAGCCTGAATCAGCTCTGAAGCAGTCCGGCGTCCTTGACGCGCAGGTCATAGATCCGGCGGAGCTTGCCGCTGGAGCGGGCCAGCGTCCCCGGCTCGGCTACCTGGACGGTGCAGGAGGAGCCCACATGGACCTTGATCTGGGTCCGCAGTTCCGCGGCCGCCGTGAGGCAGTCGGCGGCTGAGGAGTCCTCGCGCCGCTCGATCTTGACCGTGAGTTCGTCCATCCGGTCCGGGCGGGTGATTTCCAGCTGGAAGTGCGGGCTCAGGGCCGGAATGCGCAGCGCGATTTCCTCGATCTGGCTGGGAAAGAGGTTCACGCCGCGCAGGATGATCATGTCATCGCTGCGACCGGTGATCCGGCCCATCCGGCGCATGCCCGGACGTGCGGTTCCGGGCAGCAGCCGGGTCAGGTCATGGGTGCGGTACCGGATGATCGGCAGCGCTTCCTTGGTCAGCGAGGTAAAGACGAGTTCGCCCGGTTCGCCGTCGCCAAGCACCTTGGTCTCATCGAACGGATCGATGATTTCCGGGCGGAAGTGGTCTTCCCAGATGTGCGTGCCGTCCTTGGACTCCACGCATTCCCCCGCCACTCCCGGACCCATGACCTCGGAGAGCCCATAGATGTCGCAGGCGTCCAGATCCATGGCAACTTCAAGTTCATGGCGCATTTCCTCGGTCCACGGCTCTGCACCCAGGACGGCGTTTTTCAGCGAGGTGGAGCGCGGATCAATGCCGGCGGCGCGCATGGCGTCGGCAATGGTCAGCAGATAGGTGGGCGTGCACAGGATGGTGTCCGGCTCAAAATCCTGGATCAGCTGGATCTGGCGTTCGGTTTGTCCGCCGGACATGGGGATCACCGTGCAGCCGAGCTTCTCAGCACCGGCATGAGCACCCAGACCGCCAGTGAAGAGCCCGTAACCGTAGGCGTTGTGCACCTTGTAGCCGGGTTTTACGCCGGAGGCACGCAGGGAGCGCGCCACGAGGGTGCTCCAGCGGTCCAAGTCACCGGCAGTGTAGCCAACAACGGTGGGCCGCCCCGTGGTGCCGGAGGAGGCATGAATTCGCGCCACCTGGTTCTGCGGCACGGCGAACATGCCAAAGGGGTAGGTCTGGCGCAGGTCTTCCTTGGTGGTGTATGGAAATTTGGCCAGATCGCTGAGTTCCTTGAGATCCTCCGGGCGGACGCCGGCGTCGTCGAACTTCTTGGTGTACAGCGGCACGCGCTCGTAGGCGTACTTCACGGTGTGCTGCAGCCGGGTCAGCTGCAGGGCTTCGATCTCGTCGCGGCTCATCCGCTCCTCGGGATCGAGTGACGCCTGATCTGCCGCGGTGGACTTGAGGAGTGCGGGGGAGGAAGTCATGGAATGCCCTTTGCATTGGAACGTCGTTGTCAAAGAAAAAGCCGGTCAGCTGCGGGACCGGAAGGCGGGATTCGGAACAGTGCGGGACCGGCCGCGGAACTCCGCCACAACCCGGGTGTCGCCGTCCGGCCCGGAGGCGGTGATCTCGACGTCGTAGAGCCCGCTTCGCCCGGACGACGCGCGCTGCCCGGCGATGGCGCGCAGGGTTTCACCGGGACGTGCGGAGGAAATGAAGTTGATGTCCGCACCGGACGCGACGGTGATCGTTTCCATCTCCGCCAGGCTCGCTGCCGCAGGGTTGCAGGCCAACGCGAAGGCCGTGTCGGCGAAGGCGAAGACCATTCCTCCGTGAGCGATGCTGAAGCCGTTGAGCATTTCGGGGCGGAGCACCATGCTGCAGACGGCCTCGCCGGGGGCAAGATGCTCCACCACGAGTCCCAGCCAGCGGGCTGTCGAATCGTGCTCCAGGATGGAATGATCCAGCCCGTTTTCCTGCGCCTGGGCGGTGACGCCGGTGTCAGCCATGGGACCCTCTCGTTTAGTTACCGAATGTTCATTAGGTAATCCTGTGAGGGGTCTCACTGTCAAGCGCGCGGTGGAAGTGTGTCACATCCGTGCGGGGCTCTTTGTGCAGCGGCGGGACAGAGCACCACACCGTGGCGTACGTTGAGGAGGTGGATGCGTGTGAGGCTGCGGCCAATGCTGGGGGAACTGTTCCGATGCTCCGGGGTTACCGTGCTTCCTGAGTGGCTGGATCCGCAGGTTTTCCTGGCGGACCCGGCATGGGGTCCCTGGGTAGTGCTGTTGGTCTGCGCCATTGTCTTTGCCGAAACCGGACTCCTGGTGGGATTTTTCCTGCCCGGCGATTCGCTGCTGTTCACGGCGGGGCTGCTGGTGGCCACCGGCACCGTGGACGTCAATGTTTGGGTGCTGGGACTGCTGATCTCCAGCGCTGCCTTTGCGGGTGACCAGCTGGGCTATTGGATTGGCCGCAAGGCCGGCCCCACGGTGTTCTCGCGTCCTGATTCGCGGATCTTCCGGCGGGAAAACGTGGAGCGTGCCGAGCAGTTCTTTGCCCGGCACGGCGGCAAGGCCGTCATCCTGGCCCGGTTTGTGGGGGTGGTGCGGACCTTCACGCCGGTGGTGGCCGGGATCGGACGGATGCCCTACCGCGTGTACGTCTTTTATGACGCCATCGGCGCCCTGCTCTGGGGGACCGGACTCACTGTTCTCGGCTACGTCCTGGGCAACCGGGTGCCGTTCGTCCGCGATCATTTGGACCTGCTGGTCGTAGCGGTGGTCCTACTGACCTTCGCGACCGTGGGCCTGGGCCTGCTCCGCCAGAGGCGCCAAACCGACGTTGGCCCGGAGGACGGGCCGCAGGTGCCGGAGAAGCCGGAGTCTGCATCCGACGTGGACGCACATGCCGGCTCGGAAACTCATGCCGACTCGGAAACGTATGCAAGCTCGGATGCGGAGACGGATTCTGAGACAGGGAATCAGGCAGACGCGGAAACTCACGCTGACCCTTCCGCGGCCGCGGAGACTCAATCGGAGGCGAATCCGAAGGCCGATGGCGCTCATGAAAAATCGTCGGAGGACGCTGAGAAGGATCCTGCCCGGTTCGACCCAGTCACCCCGGAGCCGCCGGCTGCCCGCCGGGTACCTCCGCGCCGCGCGCCCGACCGTCCGGCAGCCGCCCGACAGCCGGAGAGGCGGCTGTCCCCGCCCAGACGGCCGCCGCTGCCTCCTACTTCCCCGCTGCTGCCGCTCAAGAAACCAGCACCGGAAACGGGAGACGGCTTGCTGTAGTGCGGTCCTGCGGTCCTGCGGTCCTGCGGTGCTTCGGTACTGCAGTGCTGCGGGCCTCCGGGGTGGAACTGAGTGTGCAGATCCGGCGGCCCGGCGCACTGCGTCCGCTGTCCTGTGGGCACATATGGTGACCTGGCCCCGCCTGCACCCGCCAGAGCTGCACACTCCTTGCGGCGTCCGGCAGCCGAACCCACCAGAGCTGCACACTTGAGGTTGGTGGGACATCGGCGTCCTTAGTGCAGATGACGACTAGGGATCTCCAGGTGCCTCCGGCCGCTCCTCAGCCCCGCCCCGCTCCTCAGCTCCGCCCCCCGGCTTCAGCCGATGCTAGTTGCTGCCTGTTTCGGATGTGATCGGCTCAACCGCGCCAAGGGCATCCAGCACAAAGGCGTAGTCCCAGGCCCGGTCCTTCCATGCCTCGTACCGGCCCGAAGCTCCGCCGTGTCCGCCGTCCATCTCGATCTTCATCACGATCGGCTCGGAGCCGGTGGTCACCTCGCGCAGCTTCGCCACCCACTTGGCCGGCTCCACGTACAGCACCCGGGTGTCGTTGAAGGACGTGACCGCGGCAATCCGCGGATAGTCCACCGCGCGGATGTTCTCGTACGGGGAGTATTCCTTCATGTACCGGTACACCTCGGGATCGGTGATGGGGTTGCCCCATTCCTCCCACTCCAGGGCCGAGAGCGGAAGCTCCGGATCAAGGATGGTGGTCAGGGCGTCCACAAAGGGAACCTGCGCCACAATAGCCTTGTATTTTTCCGGCGCCAGGTTGGCCACGGCGCCCATCAGCAGTCCGCCGGCCGAGCCGCCCATGGCCGCAATCCGGGACGGATCCACCCAGCCGGAGGACGCCATGTAATCCGTGGCGTCCACGAAGTCGGTGAAGGTGTTCTTCTTATTCAGCTTCTTGCCCTGGTCATACCAAGTGCGCCCCATTTCGCCGCCGCCGCGGATATGCGCGACAACAAAGATGACGCCGCGGTCCAGCAGGGACAGCCGGGCCACGCTGAAGGCCGGGTCCATGCTGATTTCGTAGCTGCCGTAGGCGTAGACCAGGGCGGGGTTGGTTCCGTCCTGCTTCACCTCGGCCCGGCGGAGCACTGACAGCGGAATCTGCGCGCCGTCGGCTGCGGTAGCCCAGGCCCGCTCCGCCACATACTCGGCCGGGTTGTAACCGCCCTTGACCGGGGTTTCCTTGCGCAGTTCCAGCTCACCGGTGGCCAGCACGTAGTCGTAGACGCGCGGCGGGGTCAGGTAGGAGGTGTAGCTGAGCCGGATGATGGGGGAATCGTATTCGGCGTTGGCCAGATTGGCCGTGTAGAGCTCCTCGTCGAAGGCCGGCTCCACTGGATCGCCCTGGACCTCGGTGCCCAGGCCCTCCAGCGGCAGGATCTGCACTCGTTCGGTGGTGTCCTTGCGGACCGAAACGATGACGTGCGTCTTGGTGACGGCCGCGCCGTTGACGCGGACGGCGTCGTCGTGCGCCACCACAGTGTTCCAGTGCTGCTCGGCCAGCGGAAGCGCAAAGTCTTCCTCCGCCACGAGGGAGAGCATGGAGTTCAGGGCATCCTTGTTGTGAGTGATCAGGTAATGGCGTGTCCCGGCTAGGGTGACGGGCTCGGCCTCGTAGAGGATGCGCTCGCTGCGCGGGATCAGGGTCCGCACCTCGCCGGCGGGATCCTCGAAGTCCAGGACCCGGTACTCGGAGTATTCGGAATTGCTGATGCCGATCAGCAGCTGCTTCCGGTCCGCCGAGAGGTCAAAGCCGGTCCACATGGCGACGTCGTCCTCCTGGTAGATGACGACGTCGTCGCTCACCGGGGTGCCGAGCGTGTGGGCCTTGATCTGGTAGGGGCGCCAGGAATCATCGACGACGGTGTAAAAGACGCGGGCGCCGTCGGGGGAGAACGCAAGGGAGTAGAACACATTGGAAACCACGTCCGGCAACAGTTCACCGGTGCGCAGGTCCTTGATCCGCAGGGTGAACCGCTCGTCGCCGGCGTTGTCCTCGGAGTAGGCCAGCAGGTTCCCGTCCTCCGTCACAGCCAGGCCGCCCAGGGAAAAGAACGGCTTGCCCTCGGCCTCGGCGTTGCCGTCAATCAGAATCTGCTCGCCCGGCACCGGAACACCGGGCTCGACGACGGGCGGTGTCCAGTCCGCGTCCAGGTCGCCGGTGTCCTGCGCCGCGGTGCGGCAGTGGATGGAGTACTGCTGGCCCTCTTCGGCGCGGGAGTAGTACCACCAGCCCTTTTTGCGGGCGGGAACCGACAGGTCGGTTTCCTCGGTGCGGTTCTTGATCTCGTCGAAGATCTCCTGCCGCAGCTTCTCCTGGTGCGCCGTGACCTCTTCCATGTAGGCGTTTTCAGCCTTCAGGTGCGCCACGACGTCGGGGTTTTCCTTCTCCCGCAGCCACTCGTAGTCGTCAACGAAGGTATCTCCGTGGTGGACGCGTTCGGTGGGAACCTTTTGAGCAACGGGAGGAGTGGAAGAAGTAGTCATTCCCCGAATATATCGACACGGCTGCGGGGGACGAAGAGGGCCGCAGGGTTTATGCTCGCGGCTTACCGGTCCGCCGCGCCCGCACAGCGTCAGGGCCGCCGTATTCGGGCAGCAGTATCAGGACCGCAGTAAGAACCAGGCCGAAATGGCGGCGGCAGCCAGGAACAGCATCCAGTTGCCGAGCACTGTTAGCAGGGTGGTGCCGAAGGACTGCTGAGGCAGGTCGGCCATCGGCTCCAGGATGGGGTCCGGGGCCGATCCCTTCCGAAACTGTCCCCAGAGCGAGGTGGACAGCAGGATTAGACCGCCAATCAGGGCGGTGGTTACCGCGGGAAGCGTGAAGAGCACTGTGTCCCTGGCGAACACCCCGATCAGGACCTGAAGGGTGAAGACCGCCATGAACCCGCACACCGGACGCCAGAATGGTCCGCGGACAAAGAGGCCCAGCAGCAGGGGAGCGCAGGCGGCAAGGGCCAGCCCGGTCAGCACAATGAGCAGGCCGGGAAGAGTGACCCGGACACTGGCGCCCGTGGAACTGACTGCTGCCGCCACCGCAAAGAACCCCAGCAGTCCCAGACAGGTGGGAACCAGCAGGGCCGCCATGGCGGACCGCGGCTCCCGGCTCCGGGGTAGATCCAGGCTCTCGGCATAGGCCCGGGGCGGACCGAAGACCTCGGCCGGGGTGCCGCCGGAATCGGCCAGGAACTCCTTGGCTGCGGCTACTGCATCCCCGATGACGTCCCCGGGGACGTCCTGCAGCCGCAGTTCCACCACAAAGTCGTCAAACCAGCGCCTGGTGGCCTTGTCGGGTCGGGCAGCCCCGTCCGGATCCCGGGTATTGCGGCCGTCACGGGTTTCCATGGGTGCCCCCTTCAGAGCTGTCCTTATCCGGTCTGTCATGATCAGGTTCCCGGTGCTCCAGGAAGGCCTCAACCGTGCCGGCGAACCGTGCCCACAGCTCGCGCTGCCCGGCCAGTTCCCGACTCCCATCGGCGGTGAGGGAGAAGTACTTCCGCCCGGGTCCGCCGTCGCCGGCGCGCCACGAGGCGGTCACCCAGCCGGCGGCCTCAAAGCGGGTCAGCAGCGGATAGAGCGTTCCGCCCTTGACGGCACCGAAGCCCTGCTCCTCCAGGCGGGAGGCGATGGCGTAACCGTAGGTGGCGCCGCCGTCGAGCGCTTTGAGTACGCACAGGCCAAGCGTTGCCCGCATCCAGTCGCTGGGCCAGGAAACGTTCTGCACAGCTAGATACTGTCATTAACTAGATGGGCTGTCTATATAGTATGCCGGTGTTGACGTGGCATCCGTCACGCCTATATCCTGACCGAACGGTCGGTAATCATTCTTGCGCTTTCGCATCCGGCTCCCTTTCGCACAGTGAGGTGACAGTCATGTCGTTGCATACCGAGGCTTCCCCCGGCCTGCAGGCCGTTCCGGCCGCCAACGCCGAGCCGGACGCGTCCGTGGACGCCGGACCCGAGGCGTATTTTGAACAGCTCCTGGCCGACGATTCGCGGATTGAACCGCGGGACTGGATGCCCGAGGCCTACCGCAAGACCCTGGTCCGCCAGATTTCCCAGCACGCGCACTCCGAGATCATCGGCATGCAGCCCGAAGCAAACTGGATCACCCGCGCCCCCTCACTCAAACGCAAGGCTATTCTGATGGCCAAGGTGCAGGATGAGGCAGGACACGGCCTCTACCTCTACTCCGCCGCGGAGACGCTGGGGACCCCGCGCGAGAAAATGACCGAGGACCTGATTGCCGGCAAGGCCCGGTACTCCAGCATCTTCAACTACCCCACGCTCAGCTGGGCGGACATGGGTGCGATCGGCTGGCTCGTTGACGGCGCCGCCATCTGCAACCAGGTGCCGCTCTGCCGCGCCTCCTACGGCCCCTACGGCCGGGCGATGGTGCGCGTTTGCAAGGAAGAGTCCTTCCATCAGCGGCAGGGATTCGAAATCCTGCTGGAACTGGCCAACGGCACCGACGTGCAGCGCGACATGGCACAGGACGCCATCAACCGCTGGTACGCCCCGTCGCTGATGATGTTCGGCCCGCCGGATGATGATTCACCGAACTCCAAGCAGTCCATGGCCTGGAACATCAAGCGCTTCTCCAACGACGAACTGCGTTCGCGGTTTGTCGGCATGATCGTGGAGCAGGTCAAGGTCCTGGGCCTGACCCTGCCGGATGACAATATCCGCTACAACGAGGACACCTTGCAGTGGGAGCATTCGCCGCTGGACTGGAACGAGTTTAAGGAAGTCCTGGCCGGCCGCGGACCCTGCAACGCGCAGCGGCTCGCCCGTCGCCGGGAATCACATGAAGACGGCGCCTGGGTGCGCGAAGCAGCGGCCGCCTATGCGGCCAAACAGGCGGCACAGGCACAACAGACAGAGGTGGCTTGATCATGGTTTCCGGTTCCACAACGGGCGACGACGGCGCCAAGCCCGTGGGCACGCAGACTCCCGCGGAGCCGGGGACGGCGGCCGGCGCCGCAGCCCTCAGCTCCGCCTGGCCGCTGTGGGAGGTGTTTGTCCGGTCCTCCCGCGGGCTCTCCCACGTGCACGCCGGATCGCTGCACGCCCCGGACGCGGCCATGGCCGTCCGCAACGCCCGCGATCTGTACACCCGGCGCAACGAGGGCGTCTCGCTTTGGGTGGTGCCGGCGTCGGCCATTATTGCCTCCGACCCCGATGCCAAGGGTCAGTTCTTTGAATCCCCGCAGGGCAAGGACTACCGGCACGCCACGTACTACACCAAGTCCGAAGGAGTGAAGCACCTGTGAGCTCGGACAGCGCCACCCGCATCACGCCCGGCAACGCCCTGCGCCCGGAGGACATTGCCGCCGCGGGCATCAAGGCGCCCGCCGACGTCGCCGAATATGCCCTGCGCCTCGGGGACGATTCCCTGATCCTGGCCCAGCGCCTCGGCTGGTGGATTTCCCGCGCCCCGGAGCTGGAGGAGGACGTGGCGCTGGGCAACATCGGGCTGGACCTGCTGGGGCATGCCCGGTCCTTCCTGACCTACGCCGGATCCGCCAGCGGCAGGACCGAGGACGACCTGGCTTACTGGCGCCGCGAGGGTGAATTCCGTTCGGCGCACCTGTTTGAACAGCCCAACGGCGACTTTGGCCGGACCATCGCCCGCCAGCTGGTGGTGTCCTTCTACTCCTTTGAGCTGTACTCCGCGCTGATGTCCTCCACCGATCCGACCCTGGCTGCGATTGCCGCCAAGGCCGTCAAGGAAGTCGACTACCACCGCGACCACAGTGCCCAGTGGATCCTGCGCCTGGCCGGCGGCACCGAGGAATCCCGCCGCCGCATCTCACGCGCGCTGGAACTGACGTGGCCGTATGTGGGCGAGCTGTTCGAGGACGACGACCTGGCCGTCGCGCTGGCCGGAACCGGAGCGGCAGTGCTGCCGTCCGCTCTCCGCGTTGGGTTCGACGCCGGTGTGGGCGCCGTGCTGCGCGAAGCCGGCCTTGAGGTGCCTGCGGTTGCCGCCGCACCCGGCGGCGGACGCCGCGGGGTGCACAGCGAACATCTGGGCTACCTGCTGGCCGAAATGCAGGTCCTGGCCCGCGAGCATCCCGGCGCCAGCTGGTAGGCGGCCATGACTGAGACTGAGGCTGAAACCGGAGGCGGGGTCGCAACGCTCCGGCCCTCCGATCCCGCGGCCGCCCGTGCCTGGGACATCGCGGCCACGGTCTGCGACCCCGAGATCCCGGTGCTGACCATCGAGGATCTGGGCGTGCTCCGCGCCGTTGAACCAACCGGACCGAAGACCGTTACCGTCACCATCACGCCCACCTACTCCGGCTGCCCGGCCATGGACGCCATCCGCCAGGACGTTACCGCGGCGCTGAACGCGGCAGGCTATGAGCAGGTGCGCGTGGACCTGGTCCTGGCTCCGGCGTGGACCACGGACTGGATGAGCGAGTCCGGCAAGGAGAAGCTCAACACCTACGGCATCGCGCCGCCCACCGGCAAAGCCGCCGCAGGCCCGGTCCGGCTGGGCCTGAGCGTGAAGTGCCCGCAGTGCTCCTCCCTGAATACCCGTGAACTGACCCGTTTCGGCTCCACCTCCTGCAAGGCGCTCTACGTCTGCCAGGACTGCCGCGAACCCTTCGACTACTTCAAGGTGCTCTAACCCATGACAACCTCCGTTCCCGCGCCGGCCTCCGCAGCGGACGCAGCCGCGCCGTCGTCGGGCTCCGTACCGTCCCGCCGAACCACTTTCCACCCGCTCACCGTGGCCGAGGTGCGCCGGCTTACCGACGACGCCATTGAAGTGACCTTCGCGGTTCCCGAGGCACTGTCCGGTTCCTACGATTACCTGCCGGGGCAGTATGTGGCCCTGCGCACTACCATGGACGGCGCGGAAATCCGCCGTAGCTACTCCATCTGCGCCGAGCCGCAGCCCGGCGAAATCCGGGTGGCGATCAAGCGGGACCTGGGCGGCCGGTTCTCCACCTGGGCCAACGAATCCCTCAAGGCCGGCGACGTGCTGGACGTAATGAGCCCGGCCGGCGGCTTCATTTCCAAGCATCCGATGAACGGGTTGAACCACCCCGAAGACCTGGAGGTCACCGGTGAGGACGTGTTTGTGGCGGTGGCCGCCGGATCGGGCATCACCCCGGTGATCGCCATTGCCCGCACCGTGCTGGCAGCGTCGCAGACCACGCGCTTTGACCTGGTCTACGCCAACAAGGCGGCCATGGACGTCATGTTCCTGGAGGAACTGGCGGATCTGAAGGATAAATATCCGGCCCGGTTTGCCCTGCACCATGTGCTCTCCCGTGAACAGCGCATCTCGCCCCTGCTCTCCGGGCGGATCGACGCCGAGAAGCTTGCCACGCTGATCGACTCGGTGCTCCCGACGCAGCAGGTGGACGAATGGTTCCTCTGCGGTCCCTTTGACCTGGTGCAGATGTGCCGCGATGCCCTGGCCGAGCGCGGCGTGGAGGCGGACAAAATCCGGTTCGAGCTGTTCAGCACCGGCCAGCCCGGGAAACCGGAGGGATCGGCGGGCCGTCCCGTCGTCGTCGAACCCGGCGGCGACAATTACTCCATCACCTTCCGACTGGACGGGCTGCAGGGCAAGGTGGCCAGCCCCACCCATGCCCGCGAATCCATCCTCAACGCCGCACTGCGCGTCCGCCCGGATGTGCCGTTCGCGTGCGCCGGCGGCGTTTGCGGCACCTGCCGTGCCAAGCTGGTCACCGGCACCGTGGAGATGGAGGAGAACTACGCCCTGGAACCGGACGAGCTGGAAAAGGGCTACGTCCTGACCTGCCAGAGCCGCCCCACGAGCCCCGATGTCACCGTCGACTACGACGCCTAGTTTTTCGAAGGAACGGAACACCCTGTGATTGAACTGAGCATCAACGACGGCGTCGCCGAAGTTGTCCTGAACGCGCCGAAGAAGCTGAATGCGTTGAACGAGGATGCGCTGGCGGAGCTTTCGCAGGCGTACGACGACGCCGCGGCCGCCGGGGTGCGGGCCCTCCTTCTGCGCGGGGAGGGTAGGGCGTTCTGCGCCGGGCGCGACATTTCCGCCGTCGACCCCGCCAATGACGACGCCTATGCCTATCTGGGCGACCTGGTGACTCCCTTACTGAAGAAGATGGCGGCCTTCCCGGCTCCCACCTTCGCCGCGGCGCAGGGTGCCTGCCTCGGTGTCGGGCTCGGCCTGCTGGTGGCCACCGACGTCGTCTACGTGGCGGAGGATGCCAAGATCGGATCGCCGTTCGCGAACCTTGGCGCAACCCTGGATTCCGGCGGGCACTGGCTGTTCACCGAACGCCTCGGCGCGCACCGGACCCTGGACCTGATTTATACGGCGGACCTGATGAGCGGGTCTGAAGCCGTGGCGGCTGGCCTGTTCAGCCGTGCGTTCCCGGCCGAGGAACTGCTGGGCCGCACCCGGGAGATTGTTGCGCAGGTGGCCGCCGGCGCCACCGGAGCATTCCGGGCCTCGAAGTCGCTGGTGGCGCAGATCCGTGATTCAAGGGTGGGGCTGTGGACCGCCATGGAGGCCGAGAACACCGCTCAGGGGAAACTCTGCCGAACGAAGGACTACGCCGAAGGCTTCTCCGCATTCATCGACAAGCGCAAGCCCGTTTTTCAGGGGTAGCACTAGGGGCAGCCTGCGGAACCATGATGCAGGGTCGCCGGTCCGCGTCAGGTCCAGGTCCGATAAGCGTCAGGTCAGGTCAGGTATGCGTCTGCAGGGCATTGGCCCCGTAAACCGGCGCGCGGCGCTTGTCGTGTGTTCACTTATGGTGGCCTGTGTGCGGAACTGCCTCAGCGTGTGTGCAGCTCTGGTGGCTTCCGAGCCGGGGAAGTCGCCAGACCTGCACACTGAGTGCGCCGGGGCGGCGGGAAGTCGCCGGACCTGCACACTGAGTCTCCCTGCACCAACGTATTCGACAACCTGTAGAAATCCGGGGAGAATGTCAGCAGCCGGAGGGAGCACCCGCTCATCCGGTCCGAGCCGTCTCCGGGAGGGAACATGAGCACGCGCGCCGCACGTTTGGTGCGCGGCTGGGCCGCAGCGTTCTCGGCCACGGCCGTTGCTGCAGCGTCCCATGTCCTCGCCGGCGGCGTCATCCCGCACCCGTCCATTGTGCTGTTCTGCCTCGCCCTGTCCGCAATGGTCTCCTGCGCCCTGGCCGGACGAGCTCTGTCGTTGCCGGGAACCATTGGATCCGTGCTGGCCAGCCAGGGGATCTTTCACCTGCTCTTTACCGTCGGCGGAGCGGGAATGGCCGCCGGAACCACCGGGCCTCCGGCTGCCGGCCTGAGCGCGGCAGGCCATGCGGGCCACGCCGGACATGCAGCCGCTGCGGATCCAGCAGCGCTGGCCGCGCAGTTCACCGACGCCGGAGCCGCCGGAGCCATGACTGCCGCCGGACACTCCTCGGCCGCAATGTGGCTTGGGCATCTGCTTGCGGCCGCCGCAACCGTGGTGCTTCTGCGCAACGGCGAAGCTGCCCTGCTGCGGATCCTTGAAGCCATGCGGCTGCGCATCACCCAGCTCCTGCCGCTGATCCTGCCCCTGCCGCTGGGCCCTCGGATTCCTAAACTTTCCACCCTCGTTCCTGCCGCACCACGGCGGAACCTTGGTGTTCCCCTGCTGGTGATGAGACACCGGGGACCGCCGGCTGCTGCCGTGTCCTTCTAGGCCCGCGCACTTTGCTCGGAGCCTTTCTCCCAGCAGCCGCCGGCAACAAGCCGGTGCAGAAAGCAGCCATGCCCTCGCTCTCCTCATCCATTTCCCACCAGCCCACTTCCAGCAACCGGTCTCACACCACTGCACGTAAACCGCTGGTCTTCCGGATCTTCCTGCTCGGAGCCCTGCTCATGGCAGGATTCGCAGCAGCACTCTCGACCGCTCCGGCAGCACTTGCCCATGACGAGCTGGTGAGCAGCGCACCGGCAGCCGGGGAACGTTTCGAAACGTCACCGCCGGAGCTGGAACTGGTCTTCAGCAGCGCCCTGATGGACCTGGGTAACCAGATATTGGTGCTCGACGCCGACGGCCGGAACTGGGCCGAAGCCGCCCCGGTGCTCAGCCGGGAAACCCTCGTTCAGCCGCTGCCCACTGACATGCCTGGCGGGGAGTACTCGGTCCGCTGGCGCGCAGTCTCCTCGGACGGACACCCGATCACGGGCCAGTTCGAATTCCTGGTTGGCGCAGAGGCCGTTGCCGGTTCGGCCGCTACCGCTGTTCCCGCCGAAGACGGAGCCGCGGAGGAGCCCAGCGCCGGTGCCACGGACAGTGCGGAAAGCACAGCGTCCGACGACGGCGGAACCACCCAGTGGCTTCCCATCTTCCTTGCCGGGGTGGCCGGACTGGCCGTCTATGCGGTCTACGCAGTCATGGCGCGCCGCAAGCGCAGCCGGACCGAATAATCGGACTTCAAGATCCGGACTGAACAACCGGACTGAATAGCCGGACCTCAAGATCCGGGTCCATCGCCCGGACGTTTCCGCACCCATACTTCACGGCGCACCACCCTGCCCGGCTCCACAGCGAGCCGCGGCGCGCCCATGCCTTTCAGGAGCTTCATCATGTCCTTTTTCCTGCCCTTTTCCACGTCCACACGCGCGTCCACAAACGCCACTGCCACGACCTCAATCCAGACGTCCAGAAAAACCCTGTCCCTTCTCCCGGTGGCTGCCCTGAGTCTTCTGCTGCTGGGCGGGTGTGCCGGTGACCCGGCCGATCCCGCAGTCGAAACATCCGCCCCGGCGCCGGCTTCCGCGGAGGCCGGTTCCGGAACAGCCCAGGAATCCGCCACGGCAACCGAATCCCCGCTGAGCGTCCGGGAGCCGTGGATCAAGGCTGCCGACACCGGTAT
Source organism: Arthrobacter sp. UYP6 (assembly GCF_040547315.1). Lineage (NCBI taxonomy): Bacteria > Bacillati > Actinomycetota > Actinomycetes > Micrococcales > Micrococcaceae > Arthrobacter > Arthrobacter sp. UYP6. Next base: position 319,951 of record NZ_JBEPPM010000001.1, on the reverse strand, counting down.
GACCGGAGCCTTCGGAGTGCTGACCAACACCGGCACCGAGGATGTCCACGTGGTGGGCGCATCCTCGCCCGCAGCATCCTCCGTTGAGCTGCACGAAACAGTGGCCGGTCCGGACGGAGTATTCGCGATGGCTGAAACCGCTGACGGTTTCACCATTCCGGCCGGCGGCGAGTACGTGCTGGAGCCGGGCGCAAACCACCTCATGCTGATGGGGCTCACGGCTCCGGTCCTGCCCGGCGATCAGATCGACTTCAGCCTGGAGCTTGCTGACGGGTCCACCGTTGACTTCACCGCCACGGCCAAGGACTTCTCCGGCGCCAACGAGAGTTACCACGGGAAATGAGTGCGGCGCGGGTTCCGGGTGCCGAGGACGGCAACCGGGGAGAGAGTGCGCGAAACGGCTCCGGTGTCGACGGCGGTCGGGGAGAGAGCCCGGCGGGCAGCCCGGCCGGCAGCTCCGGCAGCTCCGGTAACTCCGGCAACTCCGGCGCCCCCGCCGCCCGCCGTGGGATGAACCGCCGGCACCTGTTGTTCGGCGGAGCCGCAGCCGGGGTGGGGGCCCTGGCTGCCGCCGGGATCGCTCTTTCGGGTGGTGCCCGCACGGAAACCGAGAGGATTGAAGACAGCGCAGCAGCCGGAACGGGGAACGGTGCCGGAACGGGGACCCGGGCTGGCGCCGCCGGCACCGCCGTCGTGCCCTTTTACGGGGCGCGCCAGAGCGGAATCGAGACGCCGGCCCAGGCCCACGCCGTGTTCCTGGCGCTGGACCTCAAGCCGGGGCTGACCCGGCAGCGCCTGGCTGCGTTGCTGCGACTGCTCTCCGATGACGCCGCCGCCCTCACTCAGGGGCGGCCGGCGCTGGCGGACACCGAACCCGAACTGGCGGTAAGCCCGGCCAGGCTGACGGTGACGTTCGGCTTTGGTCCGGCCCTCGTGGCACTGGCCGCACCGGAGCTGGCTCCGCCGTGGCTTCGGCCGCTGCCCGCGTTTGGTATAGATCGGCTGCAACCGGCCTATACCGGCGGTGATCTGCTGCTGCAGCTCTGCGCCGATGATCCGCTCACCCTGGCTCATGCCCGCCGGATGCTGCTTAAGGACAGCCGGTCCTTCGCCTCCCTGCGCTGGGTGCAGTCCGGGTTCCTGAACGCCGTCGGGTCGGGGCAGGCCGATGCCACACCGCGTAACCTGTTCGGTCAGCTGGACGGCACCGGCAACCCGAGGAAAACCGGGGAATTCGAGCGGGTTGTCTGGGGCGGCCCGGAGATCGCGCCGTGGCTGGAGAGCGGCACCTCGATGGCCATCCGGCGGATCGCCATGAACCTGGACACCTGGGACGAACTGGACCGGCGCGGACGCGAAGAAGCCGTGGGCCGCACGCTGGACACCGGTGCTCCGCTCACCGGCACCGCCGAGCACGACGCGCCGGACTTCACAGTCCGCAACAGCCTCGGGTTCGCGGTGATCGCCGACTCCTCCCATCTGCGCCGTGCCCGGCCGGACGATGAACGGCAGCGGATCTTCCGGCGCCCCTACAACTACGACGATCCGCCCGGGACCGGCGCGTCCGGCTCAAGCTCCGGGGGTGTCTCGGATTCGGGACAGATTTTTGTGTCCTACCAGGCCGACGTCGACCGGCAGTTTGTGCCGATCCAGCGGCGGTTGGATCAGCTGGACATCCTCAATGAATGGACCACGCCGGTGGGTTCCGCGGTATTCGCCGTGCCGCCGGGCGCCGCGGAGGGAGGGTTTGTGGGGGATGTGCTCTTTGGCTGAGCATCTGCCGGGGTAGGCCGGACCTGCTGCCGGGTTGTCCGACCGGGCAGGTGGAGATAGGTTGGCAGTGAATGATCAGCATGCTGATGATTCACTTCCGGTAACCCGGAAAGTGATGGCAGCGACGGCGAGATGGAGGCACAGATGGCGGACAGCTACGATCCGAACAATGACCCGGCCAATCCCGACAAGCCCAAGGATGCCGGCAAAAACGTGGAGGATGCCGCGCGGGAGGGCAGCGGCAATGACGCGCCCAGTACGGTCAAGGGCGAGCATGCCAATCCGGATCCCGCGGCCGGCAACATCACCGGGCTGGAACCCGGCGGCGGCGTACCACCGGGGGAAACCCCGCCCGCCGAGGACCAAATGAGCATGGATCAGGGGCACGACGAAAACTGAGTTCCGAGCACAGAAACTGCGGCCCGCCACCCGGATTACCCGTGGCGGGCCGCAGCTGTGTGCGGGCCGCAGTCGTGTCCGTGCCGGCACAGGCCTTCTGTTCCTCTACCGCGCGTCCAAATCCTCAAACACCAGGAATGTCTGCGTGTCCAGGATGCCGGGCATGGACTGGAGCTGGTCGAAGATGACCTGGCGCAGATGCACGTTGTCCTCGGCCCGCACCAGCAGAATCACATCGAAGGAGCCGCCCACCAGGGCAATGTGGTGGATCTCGGGAATCGCACGCAGCTGTTCCCTCAATTCCCGCCAGGAGTGCTGGCGCACCTTGAGCGTCACATAGGCGGAGGAGCGCAGCCCGGCCTTCACCGGATCGACGACGGCGGTGAACCGGCTCAGCACACCCGTCTCCGTCAGCTTCGCAATCCGGGAGTAGGCGTGGGCCCGTGAAATATGTACGGCCTCGGCCACTGCCGTAACGGAGGCCCGGCCGTTTCCGGTGAGCTCGGCCAGGATGGCGCGGTCAATTTCGTCCAAGCGAGGGGCCGTTGGCTCGGTTCCGTCCCGTGCCATAGTGTCCACATCCTTTCGCGTAATCCAGCTCACATTTGCATTTCGTCCACCACACTAACCGTAAAGGTGGCTAACATCCACGCTTTTGGCCTCGTATGGATACGAATAAGGGTCCGTCAGCATACTGGGATAACAGAACATCCACGGCGAAGAGGCTGTGGAAGTGCGGCTGACGGAGGCAAAATGACTATTTCTACGGGCAATCCGCCCCCCGGTGCCATGGAAGATCACCGCCGGGAAGCATCGCGTACCGGCAGCCCGGGCACTGACACCGGTTCGGAGCTGCTGCCCTCGGAGTCTCCGGTGCAGCTTGTGGACCCGGACGGCATCCACCGCCACGATGACCGCTACCCGCTGCCGGACGGCGACACCCTGCGCAGCGCCTACGCCCGGTTGATCAACGGCCGGCGCATCAATGACCAGGCCAACGCGCTTGTCCGGCAGGGCCGGCTTGCCGTCTATCCCTCCTCGCACGGCCAGGAAGCCTGCCAAGTGGCCGCCGCCGTCGTCCTCGGTGAGAAGGACTGGCTCTTTCCCACCTACCGCGACACCGTGGCCGTGATTGCCCGCGGAGTGGAACCGCTGCAGGTCCTAACGCTGCTGCGCGGGGACTGGCATTCCGGCTACGACCCCTATGAGCACAACACTGCTCCGCAGGCCACGCCGCTGGCCACCCAGCTGCTGCACGCCGTCGGGGTGGCGCACGCCGCCAAGCTTAAGGGCGAGGACACCGTGGTCCTGGCCATGTGTGGAGACGGCGCCACCAGCGAGGGTGATTTCCACGAAGCCCTGAACTTTGCCGCCGTCTTCCACGTTCCGGTGGTCTTCTTTGTGCAGAATAACGAGTACGCCATCTCGGTGCCGCTGAAAAACCAGTCCGTGGCGCCGTCGCTCGCGCACAAGGCCATCGGCTACGGGATGCCCGGGGAACGGGTGGACGGCAATGACCTGGCCGCGCTGCTGTCCGTCCTCGGGGCGGCGGTGGACCGGGCTCGCGAGGGCCACGGACCGTCACTGGTGGAGGCACACACCTATCGGATGCAGGCGCACACGAACGCCGACGACGCCACCCGCTACCGCACCGAGGAAGACGTTCAGGCCTGGGTGCCGCGGGATCCGATCACCCGCATGCGCACCTACCTGCGCGGCCTGTTCCTGCTCGACGACGACGCCGAAGCCGGCTTCGCAGCCGACGCCGAGACCATTGCTGCCGCCATCCGCGACGGATTGAACACCGACGTGGAACCGGATCCACAGGAACTCTTTGCCCACGTCTACACCCGCCGCACGCCTCAGCTCACCGAACAGGCAAACCTGTTGCGCGATGAACTCTCGCGCCAGGCCTGAAAGGCAGCCCCCGATGACCGTTACTGAAACCCTCGAAGCGCCGGCCGCGCCAAGCCCGTCCGCACCCGCGTCCCTCACCTTCGCCAAGGCCCTGAACACCGCACTGGCCGATGAAATGGCAGCCGATTCCGCTGTCATCATGTTCGGTGAGGACGTGGGTCCGCTGGGTGGTGTCTTCCGCATCACCGACGGGCTGACCGCCCGCTTCGGCGATGAACGCTGCTTTGACACGCCGCTGGCCGAATCCGGCATCATGGGCATGGCCGTGGGCATGGCGATGAACGGCATGCGTCCCGTAGTGGAAATGCAGTTTGACGCCTTTGCCTATCCGGCCTTTGAACAGGTGGTCAGCCATGTTGCCAAGACGGCCAACCGCACCCGCGGCAGGGTCCGCCTGCCGATGGTGATCCGGATTCCCTACGCCGGCGGCATTGGGGGAGTGGAGCACCACTGCGACTCCTCCGAGTCCTATTACGCCCACACACCGGGGTTGACCGTGGTGGCCCCCGCCACCGTCTCTGATGCCTACACGCTGCTGCGCGAGGCCATCCGGCTGAACGATCCGGTGGTGTTCCTGGAACCCAAAAAGCTCTACTGGACCAAGGAGGACGTGGATCTGGCCGCGCTGCGCAGCCGCTTTGACGCGGGGGACGTCACCGGGCACGACGACGAAGCGCACGACGACGGTGCCCGGGGTCCGGGCGGCATCGGCACCGCCGCCGTGGCCCGCGCCGGCACCGATGCCACGCTGATCGCCTACGGTCCGTCGGTGTCCACTGCCCTTGCTGCCGCCGAAGCTGCCGCGCTGGAAGGCCGGTCGCTGGAAGTGATTGACCTGCGCTCCATCGTGCCGTTCGACGATGAAACAGTCACCGCTTCGGTACGCCGTACCGGCCGTGCCGTGGTGATCTCCGAAGCTCCCGGGTTCGCGTCGGTGGCCTCGGAAATCGTGGCCCGTGTACAGGAACGCTGCTTCCATTCCCTGGCCGCGCCGGTGCTGCGCGTGACCGGGTTCGACATTCCCTATCCGGCACCCAAACTAGAGCACTGGTTCCTGCCCAGCGTGGACCGGATCCTGGACACCGTTGACGACCTGCAGTGGGAGGACCGATGAGCATGCGCACCTTCCTGCTCCCTGATCTGGGTGAGGGCCTGACCGAAGCCGAACTGGTGACCTGGCTGGTGGCCGTGGGGGACGAGATCCGGGTGGACCAGCCGGTGGCCGAGGTGGAGACCGCCAAGTCCCTGGTGGAGGTTCCTTCCCCGTTTGCCGGCACCGTGGCGCAGCTGCACGGGGAAGCCGGGCAGACGCTCGACGTCGGGCGCCCCCTGATCAGTGTCTCGCCGGCCGGCGCCGCGGCCGCCGCGCCCGAACCGGTCCTCCCTGTCAGCTCAGCCCCGGCACCGGGTAACAGCGATCCGGACGGGGAAGCGTACCGGCAGGAGGAGAAAGCCGGGTCGGGCAATGTGCTCATCGGTTACGGCACCCCCGGCGGCCACGCCGTGGCCCGCCGAACCCGCCGTCCGCGCGGTGCAGCGGTTGAACTGTCCCCTCCCGGTGCAGCTCCTCCGGTCCTTCGCGTTGTTCCTGCGGCTGCTGCGTCATCTGCTCCGGCCCCGGCGCCCTCTGCTCCTCAACCGGCAGCGCCGGCCGAAGCCCCCCGGTGCATCTCGCCCCTGGTCCGCAAACTGGCCCGCGAGGGCGGCGTACAGCTGGCGGACCTCGCCGGCTCCGGTGCCAGCGGGCTGATCCTGCGCAGTGACGTGGAAGCGGCATTGGCCGCTGCGGACACTGCGCTTTCGCCGTCGAACACTGGCGGGAGCGGCGCGGAAATCGTGCCACCAGCTGCCCTGGATCCGCGCACCGGCCTGACCATCGCCTCCCGGACACCGGTCAAGGGCCTGCGGAAAACGGTCGCCGCGAACCTCACCGCCAGCCGCAGCCGCATTCCCGAAGCCACCGTCTGGGTGGACGTGGATGCCACCGCACTGCTGGAACTGCGCGCAGACCTCAAGCGCCGGCATCCGGAGAACACCCCGGGGCTGCTGGCCTTCCTGGCCCGGTTTGTGCTGGCCGGGCTGGCGAAGTTCCCCGAGCTCAACGCCCGCTTCGACCCGGAACCGGACGGAGCGGGAAACGGCCCGGCGGGCAGCGGCACCGAAACAGGCGCCCGGATCACCGCGTATGAAGGGATTAACCTGGGCTTTGCGGCGCAGACCGACCGCGGGCTGGTGGTTCCGTCCATCCGCCGCGCAGACACCATGAACGCGCGGGCACTGGACGCGGAGATCCGCCGGCTCACGGCGTCGGCCAGGGATGGCAAAGCCACCCCCGCGGAGCTGACCTCCGGCACCTTCACCCTGAACAACTACGGTGTGTTCGGTGTGGACGGCAGCGCCGCGATCATCAACTATCCGGAGTCGGCCATCCTGGGCGTCGGCCGGATCATCGACAAGCCCTGGGTCGTGGACGGTGCCCTGGCCGTGCGGAAAATGACGGAGCTGACCCTGGTGTTCGATCACCGGATCTGCGACGGCGGGACCGCCGGAGGTTTCCTGCGTTACGTCGCCGATGCCATGGAAAATCCCGGCAGCGTCCTGGCGGACCTCTGAGCCTTCCGGCCGCTGGCCAGCCCGCCGCCTGATCGTCCTCCCGGCGTGCAGCCGGCCCGCAACATTGGCGGGCCGGCACCACCGCAGTGCCGCCGCCGCGATACCTTGGAGAGCAGCAGCTGGACCAGAGCCCCCACCGCCCGCCACCCTTCCGGCCGGGCAGTTCACGGAACCAAAGGACGGACCCATGACCGACGCATCCGGGCAGGCAACCGCACAGTGGCAGGAGGTGGCCCCGCGGGTGCTGGTGCTTGCCAACCCCGGCTTCGGGATGAACACCGGTCTGGTCATCGGCGACGAGCGGGCCCTCATCATCGACACCGGTGCCGGTCCGCGGCAGGGCTGCGCCATCCTTACGGCGGTTCGGGAACGTACCGACCTGCCGCTTATCGCCGTGAACACCCACGCACACTTTGATCATTTCTTCGGCAATGCCGTGCTGGCTGCCAACGGTGTTCAGGACATCTGGGCGACCAGCCGCTGCGCCGAATCGATCCGTGAGCACGGCGAGTCCCAGCGCCCCGCCGTCGTCCACGTGGAAGCGGAAATGGCCGCCGGCGAGGGCACATACACGGAGATCCTGGCCCCGAACCGGCTGGTGGACGGCACCCCGGTGGACCTGGATCTGGGCGGCATCTCCGTCACGCTCTTCCACCTGGGCCGCGGCCACACCGACCACGACCTGCTGGTGGGCGCCGGCGATGTCCTATTCACCGGAGACCTCGTGGAAGAGGGCGCCGACCCGTCCTTTGAGGACTCGTTCCCCAAGGACTGGATCCGGACTCTGGGCAAGGTGACGGCGCTGGAGGACCTGTATTCCCTCTTTGTGCCGGGGCACGGCACGCCGGTGACGGTGGATTTTGTGACCACGCAGATGAACAAGATGCGCACCGCTGTTGCCGTCACCCGCAGCGCCATGGACCAGGCCTCCACCGACATGACCAAGGCCATTCCCATCCTGCCGTACGGCCCGGAGCAGTCCCGCGCCCTGCTGATGCGGCTGCGGACGCTGGCCCGCTGGAAATGGCTGAAGCAGTAGGAGCGGTAGCCTGAATCGGTGCCTGCTGAATCCTTTAGCCTCAAATCCATAGCAATACCGGCGTTCGGGCCCACGCTCCTCTACGGTCTGGCCACCGGCGCCATCCTGCCGGTGATCGCCCTGACCGCCCGGGACCTCGGTGCCACCGTGGCGCTGGCGGCTTTGGTGATTACGCTGACGGGCATCGGCTCCCTGCTCACCAACGTGCCCGCCACCGTGCTCACCACCCGGTTCGGCGAAAAGTGGGCGCTGGTGATCGCCTCCGTCTGGTGCGCAGCCGCCATGGCCGCCGCTGCCCTGGCTCCGGCCCTGTGGATCTTTGCACTGGCAGTCTTCATGGTGGGGATGGCCGGTTCGGTTTTTGGCCTGGCCCGGCAGAGTTACCTGACCGAGGCTGTGCCGCTGTACTACCGGGCCCGGGCGCTGTCCACGCTCGGCGGCGTGAACCGGATAGGCGTCTTCGCAGGCCCCTTCGCCGCCGCCGGCGTCATCCACTTTTCCGGGACCTCCGGTGCGTACTGGGTGGGAACCGGGGCGGCCCTGCTGGCGGGCATCATCAGCCTGCAGGTTCCCGAACTGCGTTCTCCGGTTCGCTCAGGTCCGGGCACAGTGCCCCGCGGCGCCGGCGAACCTACCGTTCCCGCGCCAACGGTTCGGTCCGTGCTGGTCAGCCACGGCCGGGTGTTCCGGACCCTGGGACTGGGCATCGCGCTGATCGCCGCGGTCCGCGCCTCCCGGCAGGCGGTGATTCCACTCTGGGCCCAGCACATTGGCCTGGATCCCACCCAGACCGCCCTTATCTACGGACTGTCCGGTGCGATCGACATGCTGATCTTCTATCCGGCGGGCAAGGTTATGGACCTGTGGGGCCGGCGCTGGGTGGCGGTGCCCTGCATGCTCACCATGGCGGCGGGCCTGGGCCTGATGCCGCTGACCAGCACCTCCACCGGCCTGCTGCTGGTGTCCCTGATTCTGGGCTTCGGCAACGGCATCGGTTCCGGCATTGTCATGACGCTGGGAGCCGATTTCTCGCCGTCGCCGGGCCGCCCGCAGTTCCTGGGCATCTGGCGGCTCCTCGCAGACAGCGGCACCATGGCCGGGCCCGCCCTGCTCTCCGCAGTTACGGCTCTGGCGTCCCTTTCGGCGGGCATCGCGGCCACGGCGGGCCTGGGGCTGCTGGGCGCGGCCGCGCTGTGGAAATGGGTGCCGAAGGGCCGGCCCGGTTACGGCCAGCCCAACGGAACGGGAAGCGCTCCGGTCAGCGGTTCGGATCTCCCGCCTGCATAGAGAAAACCCAGCAGGCCAGGGCGCTGAGCACGTAGCCCACGCCCACAATGAGGGCCAGCCCGGACCAGAAGTACAGCAGCATGGACTCACTGCTGCCTAGCACCGTGGCGCCGCTGCTGGCATACACATACGTCACCACGCTGGTCAGCAGTGCCAGCAGCCCCGGAATCCAGCACACGGCGGAGAACACCGGAACCGCACCCCGGCCCCGTCCGCCCGGCGGCCAGTAATTCCAGTCGGGCGTGGTGCGCAGCATGACCAGCCCGCCAATGAGCGTCCAGGTGCCCACTACCAGGAAGGAGGCCACGACGTCGGCCGGCCGGTGCCACAGGTTGATGAAGGTCGCCGCGCCGGCCAGCACGGCATAGCTGCCGCCCGCGGCCGCCACAGCCGGGCGCCAGCGCGGAGAGGCCAGCAGGAACACCACGGCGGCCGCCGAGGCGGCCAGCGTGGTGTGTCCCGACGGCAGCGAATTGAAGTCCAGGGTGATGACGCCGCGGTCCGGACGGTCAAAGAAGAGCCGTTTGAGCAGCTGGCTGCTGATGTTTGCCGCCGCAAAAGTAGCCAGGGCTATCACCGCCGGTGCCAGCCGTCGTCGTCGTATGGTCATGACCAGCACCACCGCACCCGCAATGAACACCGACAGCAGCGGCAGGTTATCCAGGAACTCCAGCACCGGGACCTTGGTGCCGGGCATGGCCACCTCGGCCTCGCGCCAGGCGGACTCGTCCGCCAGCTGACCGGTGGTGGTGCGGACAAACGCCCAGTAGGTTACCGCGACGGCGGCCGCACACAGCAGGGCGCCAAACAGGAAAATTGCTGCATTGGAAGCCGGCGCGCGCCGGGCGGGAGCACGTTTGTTCAGAAGATCACGGGTATTCATTGCCTCCTAGTCTGCCACTGGAGCTTGGTACTTGCCTGAATGTCGCCGGAACCGGTGGGATGCGGCATGCGCCACTTGCCCGGACTAGGCTGGCCGGGTGGCTATCCCAGATTCTTCGTCCGCGTCCGGGTTCCGTCCGGATCTGTCCGTCCTTCTTGCCGAAGCCCGCGTTGTCTCGGTGCCCATGCGGGTGAAATTTCGCGGCATCCTGCACCGGGAAGCCCTGCTAATCCCCGGCCCGGCCGGCTGGGGCGAGTTCTCACCGTTCCCCGAATACGACGACGCCGAGGCCGTCCCCTGGCTTGCCGCCGCGCTGGAAGCAGCCGGTGAGGGGTACCCGGAGCCGGTCCGGAGCTCCGTTCCGGTCAACGGCACCGTTCCCGCTGTGGGCGTGGACCAGGTGGAAGGCGTGCTCGCCCGGTTCGGTGCGGTGCCCGCGGTGAAGGTGAAGGTGGCCGAGCGCGGCCAGTCCGTGGCCCAGGATCTGGCCCGGGTGGCTGAAGTCCGCCGGCTGCTGCCCAACGCAGGCATCCGCGTGGACGCCAACGGGGGCTGGGACGTGCCCACCGCCGTCGCCGCCCTGGAAGCCCTGGCCGAGGCCGGGCTGGAATACGCTGAGCAGCCGGTGCCGGACATCGCGGGGCTGCGTGCGGTGCGGCAGGAGCTGGCCCGCCGCGGCATTCCGGTGCTCATTGCAGCCGATGAAAGCGTTCGCAAGGAAACCGATCCGCTGCGGGTGGCGCGCGAGGACGCCGCGGACCTGATTGTGGTCAAGGTGGCACCGCTGGGCGGGGTGCGCCGCGCCCTGGAGATCGTGGCCGCGGCCGGGCTGCCCGCCGTCGTCAGCTCCGCACTGGACACCTCGGTGGGGATCCGGGCCGGCGTGGCGCTGGCCGCGTCCCTGCCCGAACTGCCGTATGCGTGCGGGCTGGGCACGCTGTCACTGATGGCCGGGGACGTCATCGAGGAATCCCTGCTGCCCGACGGCGGTGCCCTGGCGGTGCGGAACGTGCCGGTATCGGCGGAACTGCTTCAGCGGTACACCGCGGCTCCCGAGCGCCGGCAGTGGTGGCTGGACCGGCTGGCACGGGTCTACGGGGAGCTGACGGGCGGAGGGATGAGCGTATGAAGTACGTGCTTCCGTCATTGACGTGTCTGTTGGGGGGCGCCGGGCTGGCGGTGTGGATATTTGCCGGCAATCTGCTTCTCGGGCTTGGCCTGACATCCCTGGCGCTGGTGCTGTGGGCCGTTGCTCCCGGCCTTCTTGGACGGATCGGAACACAAAGCGGCACTTCCGGTGAAGTCGATCCGGCACGGGTCAAGCACTACCGGAGGCAGAACCCGGGAGCAACGATCGCTGACGGGATCCGCGCCACACGGAAGTAGGAGCCGCCGCCGGTGAATCGTCTACTTGCCCGTGAGTGTCCTGATGGTCACGGTGCCGGACGGGCCGTCTGCGGCAACACTGCGTGGGTGCGGTTTTATGGGCGCGGCACCAAGCATTGGGGTGTGCTGGACAGCTTTGCCCTGCTGCAGCAGGCGGGTGTGCTGCGCCGTCTGCGGTCCGCCGGCCCTCCTGGCTGAGTTCGGGCGGCTGGCTTTGCACAGAGCCGCCGGCCGGCAGAAGCACGCCGCCGTGCAAGGATCAACCCATGACGCTGACCGCTTTCACCCTGTCCGGACAGCACTTTCGCCTGCGCCGGGCCGGCGCCGCCGACGTCGGGCCGATCATTGAACTGCTGGCCGCCGACGAGCTGCGGCAGGATGTGGACTCCGCGGATCCTGAGCACCGCGGGGTGTATCTGGAGGCCTTCCGGCGGATCGACGCCGATCCTGCGCAGTTGCTGGTGGTTGTGGCGGACGAGCAGGAGAACGTCGTCGCCACGATGCAGCTGACCACCATCCCCGGGCTGGCCCGTGCCGGTGCAACGCGGCTGCTGGTGGAGGCGGTCCGGGTGGACGCCCGTCTTCGCGGGAACGGTCTGGGATCGGCGATGATGGCCTGGGCAGCCGACGAGGGCCGGCGGCGCGGAGCGTCCATGGTCCAGCTCACAAGCGACAGATCGCGCGGGGAGGCACACCGGTTCTATGAGCGGCTGGGCTTCACACCGTCGCATGTGGGGTTCAAGCTCTTCCTCTAGCGGGGTCTTCCAAAGGCCGGTGGCGGCGGGTTTGTTCAGCGGCGGACGGTTCGAACCGGGTCCTGGTGCCGGTGCCCCATCCTGCGGACTTGTTCACCCGGCGTTCAATCGGGATCTTCCTGCGTGTTGTCTAACGCTGCCAGCGTGGGCAGCGACACATCCACCGGAGGAAAGGCACACCCCTTGACCGACCTGTCCCAATCTGAGATCCCCACGACCGCTGAGCCACGGGAGGGAAGCGCCGTTCAGAAGAAACGGCTGCTGCCCATGCTCGGCCATACCCGGGGCAAGCGCAGCGCTGTCACCTGTGCGCTGAAGTGTGACAGCGCCTGCAGCAAAGCGGTCTGCAACACCTCGTCCAACGGCTATTTCCGGGACATCGTTTCAGCGGAGTTCTCCCGCCGCTCCGCTCTGGGAGTGGGTGCGGCCGGAGTGTTGGGCGCCGCCGTGGTGGCCCTGAGCGGTGCGGCGCCGGCCACAGCCGGTCCCTCCGGGCAGGGAATCGAAAAGGGAAACGGCAAGGGAAAGCGCCTGTCCTTCTCTCCCATCGCGCCGGTGGACGCGGCCGTGGACAGCTTTGATGTGCCGGACGGCTACGACTGGGAACCGCTGCTGCGCTGGGGGGACCCGTTGTTTGCGGACTCGCCGGAGTTCGATTTCGCGGGGCAGAGTGCTTCCGCCCAGGCCCGGCAGTTCGGCTACAACAATGACTATCTGGAAATCCTGCGCCAGCCCAACGGTAAAAAGGGTCTGCTGGTCTGCAATCACGAGTATGTGAACCCTGCCATCATGTTCCCCGCCGCCCCGGCCTCAGCGGCCGAGGAAGCCGGGCGCCGCGCCATCTTCCGCAACGCCGTCGGCATGTCAGTGGTGGAACTGGAGCGCAAGGCCAAAGGCACGCCCTGGTCCTACATCCGAGGCGCCCGGCTGAACCGGCGGATCACGCTGGACACCGTTTTTGAACTGACCGGACCGGCCGCCGGATCCGAGCTGCTCAAGACCGGCGCGGACCGGGAGGGGCGGTTTGTGCTGGGAACGCTGGGCAACTGTGCCGGCGGCAGCACGCCGTGGGGCACCGTGCTCTCCGGCGAAGAGAACTTCAACGGCTTCTTCCGCACCGAGGGCACCAGTGCGGAGGATAAACGGTACGGTCTGGGCAACAAGGCCACGGCCATGGGATGGGAACAAGAAGACCAGCGCTTTGACGCGCGGAACCCGGGCACCCGCAACGAGCCCAACCGGTTTGGCTACATTGTGGAACTCGATCCGGAGGATCCCAACTCAACGCCGCGCAAGCACACCAGCCTGGGCCGGTTCAAGCATGAGGGTGCCAACGTGATCATTGCGCGCAACGGCAAGGCCGTGGCGTACATGGGCGATGATGAGCGCTTCGACTACCTGTACAAGTTTGTCTCAAAGAATAAGTACAAGAAGAACGACCGGCGCCACAACATGACACTGCTCGCCGAGGGGGACCTATATGTGGCCCGGTTTGCCGGCAACTCGCCGGCGGGCGAAATCGACGGCACCGGGACCGTGCCTGCGGACGGCGGGTTTGACGGCAGGGGAAGCTGGCTGCCGCTGGTGGTGCGCGGCAAGTCCGCGATTGCGGGCATGAGCGTGGAGGAAGTCCTCGTATATACCCGGATCGCTGCGGACAAGGCCGGAGCCACCAAGATGGACCGCTGCGAGGATGTGGAACCGAGCCTTGCCACCGGGCGGGTCTATGTGGCCTGCACCAATAACTCCAACCGGGGCATCAACGGCAACGCCGCCGCCGACGAGGTGAATCCGCGGCGCGAAAACCGCGACGGGCACATCGTGGAAATCATCGAGGACCGCGACGACGCCACGGCCACCGGCTTCCGTTGGAACCTGCTGATGCTGTGCGGGGATCCGGCCCAGGGGGATGCCACCTATTTCAGCGGCTATCCGCGGGACAAGGTAAGCCCGATTTCCTGCCCGGACAACCTTGCCTTTGATTCCGCCGGCAACCTCTGGATTTCCACCGACGGCGCCCCGTCCGGCATCGGCTACAACGACGGGTTGTTCAAAGTGGCCCTGACCGGACGTGAACGCGGCAAAGTGGAGCAGTTCCTGTCGGTGCCCCGGGACGGAGAAACCTGCGGACCGGTGATCCATGATGAGGAATCCATGGTGTTCGTGGCCGTGCAACATCCGGGTGAAGACGGCAGCTACGGCGCGCACACCTCCTTCTTTCCGGACTACGTGCCCGACGGCGGTGCGCCGGCTGCCGGGAAAGTCCGGGCGCCGCGCCCGTCTGTAGTGCAGGTCTTCCGCCAGGACAGGCCTTAGGGGCCGACGTACTCGCCTGTGTAGCCATCGACGGTTCCCGATTGGATGCCCTCGCACTGGGAAATCCCGCCTGACGTTACCGGCGCATAGTTGAGGCAAAATGCCACGTAGTAGGGCATGCCCTCCTGCCAGGCGGCGTAGGCCTGTTCATGCGTAAAGGTGAACCTGGTGGGACTGTCGCGCCAGGAGATTTCTTCGTAACCCTGCGGCCACTGCTCCGGATTGTTGTAGAAGAAGCACATCTGGGTGTCTCCGGAAGTGAAGAAGGTGTCCCGGGCGCAGTATTCGGACATGGTGATGTCGCCGTTGATTACGGCGTTCATGGCCTCTTCCGGCGTCATTTCCAGTGCTGATCTGGTGGGGCGCTGCTGGACCGGCGCGGAAGAGGCGGGAGTCGGTACCGGGGTGTTCGAGGACGTCTCGGAGGCGGCAGGAGAAGGGGACGGTGCGGGTGCCGACACAGTGACCGTGACCGGCGCCTGCGCTGTCCCATCGGGGGTGTTTGTGCAGGCGGAGAGAGCAACAAAGGCCGTGGCCGCAGTGGCAGCCAGTCTGATGGAGGATTTCATGTCGTTTCCTTCGAAGGAGCGGTTGCTCCTTTTAAGGCTCGTCGCATGCCGTCCCTGGAAACAAGGCCTTACGGAAAACGCTCCGTACCGCTACGCCAGGGACAGGAAGAGCTGTTCCAGTTCCTTCTTGTCCATGGTGTTGTCCTTCTGGGTCAGGCACTGCTCCAGACCCGTGGCAATGATCAGGAAGCCCGCCCGGTCCAGCGCCTTGGACACGGCAGCCAGCTGCGTGACGATGTCCTTGCAGTCCTTGCCCTCTTCCAGCATGCGGGTGACCGCGGTCAGCTGGCCCTGGGCGCGCTTAAGCCGGTTGATAACCGGAGTGAGCTCTGTTGCATCAAGTTCCATGGAGATTCTCCGAAGCTAGGGGAACGCCCAGTTTATACCCCCGTGGGTGTTTGACTACCCCCGGGGGTATCGGTAATACTGGGTGGGGTATCCGCCTTCCCCGTCCTGAGAGGACCCCATGGCTTCCGCAACACCATCATCTGCCGCATCCGCAACCGCCGTCACCACCATCGATGCGCAGACTCTGCAGACCTGGCGGCAGGAGCATCCGGACTTGATTGTGCTGGATGTCCGCTCCGCAGCCGAGTTCGAATCCCTGCACATTGCCGGTTCGGTCAACGTTCCGTTGCCGCTGCTGAAGGATCACGCCGATTCAGTGGCCAAGCGCCTCGGCGGACGGACCGTGCTGGTCTGCCAGTCGGGTGTCCGTGCCGAGCAGGCCCGCCAGCGCCTTGGCGCAGCGGGCATCGATACAGCCACCGTCCTCACCGGGGGAGTCCCGGGCTATGCGGCGGCCGGCGGCAACGTTGTCCGCGGGAAGGAACGCTGGGATTTGGAGCGCCAGGTGCGCCTGGCGGCCGGGTCCCTGGTGCTGGCCGGCCTGACCGGCGGCCGTTTCGCTTCCCCCAAGGTCCGAACCATTGCCGGTTTCATCGGTGCCGGGCTGACCTTCTCCGCCGCAACCAACACCTGCGCCATGGGCAAGGCGCTCTCGGTCATGCCGTGGAACAGGGCCGCTGCCGAGCCCACCCATGACGATGTTCTGGCCAGCCTGCCGTCCGCACCTGCAGAATCCCCGGAGGCAGCGGCGTCGTGATCGTTGCCCTTCTGCTGGGCCTCCTCGTCGGAATCGTCCTTGGCGTGGTCGGCGGCGGCGGCTCCATCATCGCCGTTCCGGCGCTGGTCTACGGTGTGGGCCTCAGCCCGTCGGAGGCGATCCCCACCTCCCTGCTGGTGGTGGGTGTATCTTCGCTGGCTGCGCTGATCCCGCGGATCCGCGGCTCTGTGAACTGGCCGGTGGTGGCCCTGGTGGGTGCAGCAGGCATTCCGTCGTCCTGGGGCGGCGCCGCAGTTGGCAGCCTCCTGGACCCGGACCTGCTGATGCTGGCCTTTGCGGCCATCATGGTCATCGCTGGAATCCGGATGCTCTCCGGAGCCAAGGAGGCAGAGGGGTCCTGCAGCACCGGGCCATCCCGGTCCTTCCGGACCTGCGCGCCTAAGGCAATCGCCGTCGGCCTGCTCGTTGGATTCCTCACCGGGCTGCTGGGGGTAGGCGGCGGCTTCCTGATTACTCCTGCCCTGACAATTTTCCTTGGACTGCGCATGAAGCAGGCCATTGGAACGTCGCTGGCCATCATCGTCATCAACTCCGCCGCCGGATTCAGTGCGCATGCCGCTGGGTTCAGCATCGACTGGTCCACCACGCTGGCGTTTGCGGTTCCCGCCGTCGTTGGATCCCTCGTCGCAGCCCGGCTGGCCCGCAGACTCAGGGACAAGCAGGTCCGCCTGGCCTTCGCGACCCTCATTTTTCTGGTCGCGGCCTGGGTCATTGTCAGCACCGTCACGGGCTGATCCAGCACGCCCGTTCCTCCACCCTTCAGCTTCAACCTCCCATTCCCATAGAAGGAGAAACCCATGCTCATCGAACGCATCTATGACGAAGACCTGGCCCAGGCCAGCTACCTGATTGGCTGCCAGGCCAAGGGCGAGGCGATCGTCGTCGACGCCCGCCGCGACATCGCCGGTTACTTGGACCTCGCCGCCGCCAACGGCATGAAGATCGTGGCTGTTACCGAAACCCACATTCACGCCGATTTCCTCTCCGGCACCCGGGAACTGGCCGCTGCCACCGGCGCCACGCTCTACGTTTCCGGTGAAGGCGGACCCGACTGGCAGTACGATTTCGCGGGCGAACGCCTGCAGAACCTGGACACCATCAAGCTCGGCAACATCACCGTCCAGGCCCTGCACACCCCCGGCCACACTCCGGAGCACCTGTCCTTCCTGATCACCGACGGCGCGTTCAGCGACGCACCCGGCTACCTTCTCTCCGGTGACTTCATCTTCTCCGGCGACCTCGGCCGCCCGGACCTGCTGGACGAAGCCGCCGGTGGCGTGGACACCCGCTTTGCCGGTGCCAAGGCGCTGTTCGCCAGCCTGCAGAACAAGTTCCTGACCCTGCCGGACTATGTCCAGGTGCACCCCGGCCACGGCGCCGGCAGTGCGTGCGGCAAGGCGCTGGGCGCCATTCCGTCCTCCACTGTGGGCTACGAACGCCGCTTTGCCTGGTGGGGCCCCTACCTGGAGAACAACGACGAGCAGGGCTTCATCGACGAACTGCTCGACGGCCAGCCCGACGCCCACGCCTACTTTGGCCGCATGAAGCGTGAGAACCGGCACGGCCCGGCCGTCATGGGCGAGCGTGCGCCACTGCAGGAGCTGGCCGCAGGGCACGTCGCGGCTGACCTCGCGGCTGACCGCGCAATCTTCGTGGACACCCGCCCCAACACCCGGGTCCATGAAGGAACCGTCGCCGGCGCCCTGAACATCCCCGCCGGAAAGTCCCTGGCCAGCTTCGGCGCCTGGGTGGTGGATCCGGAGAAGGATCAGAACCCGCTGGTGCTGCTCGCTGCAGATCAGGAGCAGGCACAGGACATGTGGGACCATCTGGTCCGCGTGGGCATCGACAACGTGGCCGGTTACGTCACCAGCCTCGACGGGCTCCCGGCCTTCACTCCGAAGCTGATCCAGCCCTCCGAGCTGGACGGATTCGACGCCGCCATGGTGCTGGATGTGCGCAACCGCACCGAGCACTCGGCCGGGCATATCCCCGGCTCGTACCAGCTCAGCGGTGGCCGGGTGCTGTGGCTCTTGGACGAGCTGCCGGAAAACGGCACCATTGTGAGCTACTGCCAGAGCGGTGTGCGCAACTCCGTGGCGGCCAGCGGCCTGCGCCGTGCCGGATACGACGTCGTTGAACTGGACGGCAGCTACGCCGCCTGGACGGCACAAAAGTAATACGTGCTAAAGCGGCAGAATTACCGACTGTCGAATAGCTGAATGAATAGCACCGGCCCGTGCCGGGCATCGCTGCGAAAACTCGTAAGTCCCCCAACTTTCGCAATAATCTTCGCGATGCTCGGCGCCGGGCCGGTGCTTCTACGATACATGATTGGAACATGTTCCGAACTACACTTTAGTGGAAGGCACCGGCGGAAACTTGAGGAACCCATGGATGAAGATGTTCGGCAAACGGCGAGTAAGGCGTTCAACCGCCTTCAGCTGCCTGTTCGCGTAACGCTGGAATCCCTCGTTGAGCAGGTCGAAACAATTCGCCGTCGTCCCATCAAGATTATCCAGACCGAAAAGCTCACCGGAAAGAAAATCTGTGGTCTGTGGATTCCGCGGGACCATGTGGACGTTGTCTATCATTCCGTCACCAAGGGGACGCTGCATCGCCAGCAGCTGATTCTTCACGAACTTTCACACATGATCCTCCGCCATGATGAACGCGACGGGGCAACGTGGCAGGGGGTCAAGGTCTTCCAGGAACTCTCGGGAGAAGTGGTGGCCAAGGCCTTGGCCCGCGGTGACTTTCGTTCTGATCTGGAAGCGGCGGCAGAGTATCTCGCTGACCTTCTGGCCGCGGCAATCCGCGAATCCAGCCACGAAATCTGCCGGTATGAGGCGTATTTCGAATGAACAACCTGATTGTTGTGCTGTTCATGTGGCTGCTGGTACTGACGCTGGCGCTGCGGGCCGGGTCCCGACCGGACAACACAATGTTGAAGGCGTCCATAGTCATCGCCGCATCCTTGACCACCACCATCGACAGTGTCTACTTGTGGGCGGCGGACAGACTGCCCTGGCCCAACGGGCTGGACCTGGCCGCCAATGTCCTCCTGACCGTCGGTGTCTATTACTTGTCCCGGGCAATCGTCAACGGGGCTAGGGCCGGAGATTCCCTGAGCGGCACGGGAGCGCTCTGGATTCGGAGGGCGGCAATGATGGCAGTTGTCATCATGGTGCTGAGCTTCGCTTTCATTGATGATCCCGATCCCTCGCACTCATTCATGCTGGATTACGGACACCAGCCTGCGGCAGCCCTCTACTCGGGAATCCAATACCTCTACATTTTGGCCGTGATGGTCGGAACCCTGATGACCTGCCTCAGGAATGTGCCACAGATGAGGCGCAAACGGTTCCGCGTTGGTTTTAGGATTATTGCCTGTGGATGTATTGCGGGCATTGTTCTCTCCGTCTCCGTCATCATCATGGATCTGGCTCATGTGGCGGACAATGAAAGGTTGAGAGCGTCCGCCGGAATCGTGTATGACGTGTCCAACCCTGTGACAGTGGTGCTGTTATCCGCCGGACTGGCGGTGGCACCGATTGGCCGAATCCTCAACGACCTCGGTGTCCGCCGGCAGATCCGTGTGCTGGAGCCGCGGTTGAGGGCGGTATGGCTCGCCACTGTGGCTCAGTCCCCGGCCGTCAGCCTGGTGGGAACCACCGAACAATCCGTTACCGCGGGGCGGGACCACAGCACGCGGGACACCGCTGACACGATTCACCGCTTGGTGATTGAAATCCATGACTGGATGGAGCTCCAGGAAAACCGGAGCCGACAGATATCACCGGCGGACAGGGATGTGGTGGACCGGGCAGAGGCGCTGTGCCTGAAGCAGGGACGATCGATCTGATGTCCCGGGCAAAGCCGAGCGTGCTGGCCCTCGGCGTTGCAGCCGCCTGCCTGCCGATACTGGCCGGTTCACTGATTCGGGCCAAAGTCACTGATGCCGGTCCCGGCAGAAGGCTGGTCCGGCTGCGCGGCCACAGGCGGATCGGAGATCAGGAGTATCTGGACTTCGACCCGGACGGGTTTGCCGCCCATCCCGGGCGGCTCAGCATGCGTGCGGCGTCCGGCGGCGAGCTGGTGGTGCTGGGCCCGGCCGCCGGTGGCACGTCCCCCGCCGCAGGTGCTGTGGTCCGACGGATGGTTGAGCGGGGCAGCGCCTCCCATATTATCCGCGAGGGCAAGGGGCAGCTCAGCGGACATCTGGGGGAGACCCCGGCGGATTTTGGCTTCGCCGCTGAGGAGCTCATGATTCGCGGGCTTCCCGCCTGGGTGATTCCGTCGTCCGCACACAGCACTGTGTGGGTCATTCATGTCCATGGGCTGGGCAGCTCCCGAAGCCAGTGCCTGCGCGGGGTGGCAGCTTTTGCCGCCCTTGGATACACCTGTCTACTGCCCTCCTACCGCACCTCTCTGGACCTCTCACCCACGCCGGCCCGCAGTCATCTCGGGGTCAGCGAGTGGAAAGACATTGAAGCGGCGAGGCGCTATGCACTTGAGCATGGGGCCAGCAGAATCCTCTTTGTCGGCTGGTCCCTGGGAGCTTCGATCGTGCTCCGCACCATTGAGCAGTGCCGGGCTGAGAGTACGGCGGGCGTTCTTCTGGTGTCACCGGCCCTCGATTGGCCCGCCATCATCACGGCGCAGCTGCAGCGCGCGGGCTGTCCCGGGTTTCTGGCCCGTTTGCTGCCGCACACCGTCAATCTGGTTCGTCCCCGGGGGGAGCCGATCATCCGGTGGCGGGAAATGCCCGGGACATTCATGCATAAACATTCAAGTATTCCGACTATGATTTTTCACGGCACAGAGGATCACTCTGTGCCCGTGGAGCTTTCCCGGGCCTTCGCTTCCCGGGAGAGCCACCCTGTGGGATTCGTTGAGTTTGAAGACTCCCATCACACGCTGGAGTTCAACTCTGCTCCGCAGTTGTGGAAGAAATCAGTTCAGGCCTGGTGCCGTAGCCTCGGCTTGGAAGCCGCCCATGAAGACTCGACCGATCCAGTTTCGGAGGCAAAATAATCGTGGCCGCTCAAAGCGCTGCCCAGCGCAACCTGCGGGAATCGCAGATCCTCGCCCGAAAAATAGACCTGCTGCTGGATGTTGTTCTGACCACCGAAGGCAAGCCCTATGAGTTCCAGGACATACAGTCAGCCCTTGCCGAGAACGGGATCAAGCTCTCCCGCACACGCTGGCATCACATGAAGGCAGGGGATGCCACGGTCCGGCAGCCAACGGAGGTTGTCATTGGCCTGGCCGAGTTCTTCGGGATCAATCCGGACTACCTGCTGACGGCCGACGGCGAGATTCCTGACCGCATTAAAAGCGAACTGGAGCTCCTCGCCGCTATGCGCCGGGCCAAGGTTCGAGAGTTTGCGACCCGCACCCTGTCTGAGGTGGACAGCGAAACCCTGGATGCGATCGCCGCGCTCTTAGACGATTCCACAAAATATTGAGGCACCCAGCGTAAAAGTGCCGGCATCCGCCATGGGTGCCGGCACTTTTGCGCCTTAGTCCCACCTGACGGCGACCCAAATCTGGTTATGCGTGAAATGCCCTCAACTACTTAACGTTGCTTAATGTCACTGCGTACCCTGTAATGAATACACAGTGTCACCGGTCACAGTGACGATCCCATAGCAGCGGAGGAGGCACCATGCCCGGCACGGAAACAGTCTCCCCGGCGCCCCCGGCAGTGCCGACGAGGATGGCGAAGGTTTCAGCTGCAGCCGTGGCGAGGGCCTGCGGAGTCTCCCCGGCTACCGTCAGCTACGTCATGAACGGCCAGCCCGGCGTCTCCACGGAAACCCGGCGGCACGTCGTCAAGATTGCCAATGAACTGGGTTTCCGCCCTTCCGGGCACGGTCGTCTGCCGGATCCGGTGCTGACCCGTGTAGTGGGGCTGATCCTGCCGAATATCGTCAACCAGATGTACACCGGCTGGGCCCAGCACATCATCACCGCCACAGCGGCCGAGGGCTTTGAAGTTTTTGTCGCCACCAGCCAGGACGACGCCGACTCCCTGGCCCAGATTGCTGCGACCCTTGCGGCGCGCAACGTTGATGGCGTTATCATTGCGGCGGCACTGCGCGAAGACGCCAGGGCATTGCGCACCCTCCGGCAAAAACGGATTCCCTACGTTTACCTTTCCCGGCGAACGCAGCATATGCCGGCGGACTTTGTGGGGATTGACGACGACGCCGCGGCCTCCGAGCTCATGTCCCACATCCTTGGCCACGGCTACACGGAGATCGCCACCGTCATCGGCCCCAGGTTCTCCACCGCGTCGCTGGCCCGGGAGCAGGCCTTTGTCCGAACGGCGGCTGCAGCAGGCATTGTCATTTCGGGGGACCGGAAGATCAGCACCCGGCTCAATTCCGAGGGTGGTCTGGTTGCAGCCGAAAAGCTGCTCGGATCCGCCAATCCGCCTCGGGCCATTGTCTGCGGTTCGGATGAAATTGCCATTGGCGTGATGGAGCATGCCCTGTCCCTGGGCATGCGCATTCCCCAGGACCTCGCCGTGGTTGCCGGCGACGGGTTGCCACACAGCCGCTCCCGCCTGATCGGGATGACGACCACCGTCCAGCCGGTCAGGAGGATGGCGGATCGTGCCTTCGAACTGCTGCTAAACCAGATCACCACGCCGCGCACCACCTTTGAAGATGCGGTTTTTGCCCACCGGCTCCACGCGGGAACGAGTTGCGGCTGTCCGCCGGATCCACCCGCAGCCTAACAACGCCGCACCCCAGTATTTTTTCTCCCGCATTCCCCCCATTCCACCCCAGAAGGGCCATTTCGTCATGCTTGAATCACCCCGTATCGAGGTGTTGCTCGACATCAAAACCACACTGGGCGAAGGCCCCGTCTGGGACGTTGCTTCCCAGCGGCTGCACTGGATTGACAGCGCAGATGGGCGGATTTTCCGTTCAACATATGACGGGCGGGAGCTTCGTTCCTGGGACGTCGGCGAACCCGTTGGGTCCATTGCGGTTTCCCGGGACGGCAGTTTTTTCCTTGCCGCTTTGAAAAGCGGGCTTTACCGGGTTGACGTCGCAACCGGTGACCAGGAGCTCATCGTTGATCCTGAGCCTGACCTTCCCAACAACAGGCTTAATGACGGAAAGGTTGACCGGCAGGGACGCTTTGTCTTCGGCTCCATGGACACGCTGGAGGAACAGGCAAGCGGAAAACTCTACAGCTACGGCCCGGACGGTCAGCTGCAGACGCTGGACACCGGGATCGTTGTCTCGAACGGACCGTGTTTCAGCCCCGACGGCCGCACGCTCTATTTCAGCGACACCTGGACCGGCCTGATTTGGGCCTACGACTATGATCCGGAAACCGGGCAGGCCGCCAATCGCCGAACCTTTGCCACCGTGGACACCAGCAACGGAGGTGCGGCCGACGGAGCCACAGTGGACGCCGACGGTTACCTGTGGCAGGCCCTGGTCTACGGCGGGAAAATCATCCGTTACGCGCCCGACGGTGCAGTGGACCGTGTCATCGAGACCCCTGTCCGCAAGGTCACCAGCCTCGCATTCGGCGGACCGGAGATGGACACGCTTTTTGTCACCTCCATGGCGAAGCCGCCGCTTCCCCGCTTCCCGGCGGATGGCCAGCAGCGGGGAGCGCTCTTCACAATTTCGGGTCTTGGCGTCCAAGGCATCCCCGAACCGCGCTTCGGCGCCTAGGCAGGAAGCTCCCCATGTCATCGAAGCGCTCCCGCCTGTCCCTGAAATCCATCCACAAATACTCCTGGGTCTCTCTGCTGGTCTGCTGGCTCATCTGGATCCTGAACGCCTACGACCGGGAAATCATCCTGCGTCTGGGCCCCACCATTTCCGAGACCTTCAACTTGTCGGCAGAGGCCTGGGGCGGCATCGCCTCGCTCATCATGCTGGCGCTTGCGGTCATGGCCATCCCCGGCTCCGCGATGAGCGACAAATACGGCAGCGGCTACAAACGCGCCCGTTTCCAGGTGCCGCTCGTCATCGGCTACGCTGCGCTGTCCTTCATCTCCGGCTTCAAGTTCATCAGCCACAACATCGTCGCCTTTGTGACCCTGCGCGTGGGGGTCAACCTGGGCGCGGGCTGGGCGGAGCCCGTGGGCGTCAGCAACACCACCGAATGGTGGCCGAAGGAACGCCGCGGATTTGCCCTCGGCGCGCACCATACCGGCTATCCGATCGGTTCCCTGCTCTCCGGGCTGCTGGCCGCCTTGGTCATCACCGTCTTCGGGCCGGAGAACTGGTCCTACGCGCTGTTCCTGGCACTGATCATTGCCATTCCGCTGATGCTGTTCTGGGGAAAATACTCCACGCCGGACAAGATCGAGAAGCTCTACGCAGACATGGAAGCCCAGGGCCTCACGCCGCCGGAGCTCGCCGATCCCAACGCACCCCGGCCCAAGGGGCTGCTCAAGAAGACCCTGCGCGAGCGCAACATCACCCTCACCGCTGGCACCACCATGCTTACCCAGATTGTCTACATGGGCATCAACATGGTCCTTCCGGCCTACCTGTACAACGTGGTTGGCCTTTCGCTTGCCGCCTCCGCCGGGCTGAGCGTGGTTTTCGCCCTCACCGGAATCCTGGGCCAGCTCGTTTGGCCGACGCTCTCGGACCTCATCGGCCGCAAGATCACCATCATTATCTGCGGCGTCTGGATGGCCGCGTCCGTGGGAGCGTTCTACTTCGCAACGTCGTCCCTGTTGGTTGTTCTCATCCAGCTCGCCTTTGGCCTGGTGGCGAATGCCGTCTGGCCCATCTACTACGCAGCGGCTTCAGATGCGGCCCCCGAGGGCGGCACATCCACTGCGAACGGCGTCATCACCACGGCCATGTTTATCGGCGGAGGCATCGCTCCGGTCCTCATGGGTCAGCTCATCACGCTGGGCGGCGGCTGGGAGCAGCGAACCGGCTACGTGATCTGTTTCCTGGCAATGGCGGGGTTGGCCCTCCTCGGCGTCGTCCTGCAGCTTTTCGCCCGCAGCGATTCGCAGACCGAACCGGCCGCAGCCGAACTCGCAGCACGCTAACGCATCCGCCCGAACGACCCGACATGCCACCCAACAGGAGAGTTCCCTCACCATGCCCACCACCGCTGCAGAAGGCACTGCTATGAGGCCGCAGGCCGTCATTAACAAGATCATTTTCCGACGGGTCATGCCGCTACTGATTGCCGCCTACGTGATGGCGTTCCTCGACCGGACAAACATCGGTATGGCCAAAGACCGCATGGAGATCGACCTCGGGATCTCGGCTACGGCGTACGGCATTGGCGCCGGGTTGTTCTTCCTGACCTACGCGCTGTCGGAAATCCCGTCCAACCTGATCATGCACAAGGTCGGTGCCCGGTTTTGGATCATGCGGATCATGATCACCTGGGGCATCCTCTCCGCCTGCATGGCCCTGGTCCAGGGCGAATGGTCCTTCTACATCCTGCGGATGCTTCTTGGTATTGCCGAGGCCGGACTGTTCCCCGGGGTCATCTACTTCCTCACCCAGTGGTTCGTGGTCAAGGACCGGGCCAAAGCAAACGGAATGTTCCTGCTGGGCGTTTCGCTGGCTAACATCATCGGGGCTCCGCTGGGCGGTTTGCTGCTGACAATGGACGGCATCGGCGGACTGCACGGCTGGCAGTGGATGTTCATCATCGAGGGCCTGCCCGCCTGTGTCCTGGCCTTCGTTGTATGGAAATACCTGCCGAACAAGCCCACCGACGCGACGTTCCTCACCCGTGCGGAGGCCGAAGACCTCGAGGCCCGGATTGCAGCCGAGGAGCAGGCCGGAGCCGAGGCATCAGGAAACTCGAAACTGCGCCACGTCCTGAAGGACAAGCAGATCCTCCTGGTGGTAGCCATCTACTTCGCCCATCAGATTGCCGTCTACGCCCTGAGTTTCTTCCTGCCCTCGATCATCGGCAGCTACGGCAAACTGGGCACTATCCACATCGGCCTGCTCACCTCCGTGCCGTGGATCTTCTCCGCCATCGGCGCCCTGCTGCTACCCCGGCTGGCCACGAATGCCTCGCGTTCGCGCCTCATCGCCACCTGCACGATGGTGGGCATCGTCGCCGGCTTCACGCTGGGTGCCGTGGGCGGACCAGTGCTCGGCATGATCGGCTTCTGCCTCGCCGCGTTCAACTTCTTTGCCCTGCAGCCGATCCTCTTCACCTACCCGGCCACCCGCCTCTCCGGCGCTGCGCTGGCCGGGGGCATCGCCTTCGTCAACAGTGTGGGCCTGCTGGGAGGCTTCCTCGGGCCGTACATCATGGGCTTCATGGAGGACCTCACCGGGTCCAAGGTTGCCGGGCTGTGGTTCATCGTAGCCATGTGCGCCCTCGGAGCCGTCCTCACCCGTGCCCTCAAACGCGGAGCCGAGGACCCGGCGAAGTCCGCGGTCGCCGCCCATTGACGCCGCGGCGCCCCCGCCGCCCAAAGATCTGAACACCATCCACCGCAAAGGAGCACCACTCGTGGATTCCACTGAACTGAACTACACCGGCCGCAAGGTCCTCGTCACCGCCGGAGCTGCCGGCATTGGCTTGGCCATTGCCACCCGCTTCCAGGAACTCGGCGCTGCCGTCTTCGTCACCGACATCAATCCTTCGGCCGTTGACGCCGCCCGCGCCGCCGGTTTCGCCGCCGCCGTCAGCGACGTCTCCGACGAGGCCCAGGTTCGCATCCTGATGGAGAATGTGGCCGCTGAACTGGGCGGGCTGGATGTGCTGGTTAACAATGCCGGAATCGCCGGTCCCACCGGACCCATCGAAACGCTGGACGCCGGTGCCTGGAAAACCACCTTCGACGTGAACGTGCACGGACAGTTCTACTGCATCAAACACGCGCTGCCCCTGCTGCGGGAGGCCAAGGACGCCGCCATCGTGAATCTCTCCTCCGCGGCGGGCCGACTGGGAATGGCCGGGCGCAGCCCCTATTCCGCCTCCAAATGGGCCGTGGTTGGCCTGACCAAAACCCTGGCCATCGAACTCGGCGAGGACGGCATCCGGGTCAACGCCATCTGCCCGGGCGCAGTCAACGGGCCGCGCATTGACGCGGTGATCGAAGCCAAGGCCGCCATGCTGGAGAAGCCGGTGGAGGAAGTCTCTGATCTGTATCACCGCCAGTCCTCGCTGAACCGGCTGGTTGAGGCCGCGGACATCGCCAACATGGCAGTTTTCCTGGCCGGCAACCTGGCCCGCAGCGTCAACGGGCAGGCGATGGCCGTGGACGGCAACACGGAAAAACTCTACTAAGCGCCGCACATCATCCCTGCTTAACTGCTCCACCACCTAAGGACCCACCATGGCCGCCAAGCGCAAAGTCATCATCACCTCCGCCGTTACCGGAGCCATCCACACCCCCAGCATGTCCCCGCACCTGCCCGTCACGGCTGACGAGATTGCCGAAGCTGCGATCGGCGCCGCCCGGGCCGGTGCCGCCATTGTGCACATGCACGCCCGGGATCCACTGGACGGCCGGCCGTCCCAGGATCCGCAGCACTTCGAACCGATCCTGGCCAAGCTCAAGGCCAACACCGACGCCGTCATCAACATCACCACCGGCGGCTCCCCGCACATGAGCGTGGAGGAGCGCATGCTTCCCGCCTCAACGTTCAAGCCGGAACTGGCCTCGCTGAACATGGGTTCGATGAACTTTGGGCTGTATCCGATGCTGGAGAGGTTCTCCGAATTCACCCACGAATGGGAGCGGGAGGGACTGGAGAAGTCCCGGGACCTGGTCTTCAAGAACACCTTCGCGGACATCGAGAACATCCTGACCATTGGCAATGCCAACGGAACCCGGTTCGAGTTCGAGTGCTATGACATCTCCCACCTGAACAACCTGGCCCACTTCCACGGCCGGGGCCTGGCCCGTGGACCACTGTTTGTGCAGTCGGTCTTTGGCCTGCTCGGCGGCATCGGTGCCCATCCCGAGGACCTGATGCACATGCGCCGGACCGCGGACCGGCTCTTCGGCGGGGACTACCAGTGGTCCATTCTCGGCGCCGGCAAGAACCAGATGCCGCTGGCCACCATCGGTGCCGCCATGGGATCCCACGTCCGCGTGGGGCTGGAGGATTCGCTGTGGATTGGCCCCGGCCAGCTCGCGGCATCCAACGCCGAGCAGGTCACCCGGATCCGCACCATCCTCGAGGCGCTCAACTTCGAGGTAGCCACCCCCGATGAGGCCCGCGAAATGCTGGCGCTGAAAGGCAAAGACAATGTTGGTTTCTAGGCCTTTCACGGATCCGAAGGACAGCCGCCATGGATAAGACCGTCACTTCTGCCCGCGAAGCGGTCGCCGATATTCCGTCAGGTGCCTCCCTCGCAGTGGGCGGCTTCGGCCTCTGCGGCGTGCCGGCAGCACTGATCACCGCACTGCAGGAGCAGGGCACCGGGGACCTGGAACTCGTGTCCAACAACTGCGGTGTTGATGACTGGGGGCTTGGCCTGCTGCTCGCGGACCGCCGCGTCCGCAGAGTTGTCGCCTCCTACGTAGGGGAAAACCGTGAGTTCGCGCGCCAGTACCTCGCCGGAGAACTCGAAGTTGAACTGACACCTCAGGGCACCCTCGCCGAACGGCTCCGTGCCGGCGGCTCGGGCATCCCCGCCTTCTACACTGCCACGGGGGTCGGTACCCAGATCGCCGACGGCGGCCTGCCCTGGAAATACGACGTCGACGGCTCCGTTGCCGTCGCCTCCCCGCCCAAGCCCACCGCCGAGTTCACGGTGGACGGCAGGACCGGGGAGTACGTCCTGGAACAGGCGCTCGTCACCGACTACGCCCTGGTCCGGGCGGCCAAGGCTGACCGTCACGGCAACCTTGTCTTCCACAGCGCGGCCCGGAACTTCAATCCCCTGTGTGCGATGGCCGGAAAGATCACCATCGCCGAGGTTGAGGAACTGGTGGAGCCGGGCGAGCTTGAGCCGGACGAGATCCACCTGCCCGGCGTCTATGTCCACCGGGTGGTCCTGCTGTCTCCGGAAGAGATCGCAGCCAAACGGATTGAAAAGCGCACCACCAGTCCCGAAACAAGCACCGGAACGGAGCAGATCTAATGGCCACGGACAAAGGCTGGAGCCGCAACGATATGGCAGCCCGGGCCGCCCGGGAATTGGAAGACGGAAGCTACGTCAACCTGGGCATCGGCCTGCCCACCCTGGTGCCGAACCATGTGCCCGACGACGTCGAAATCACCTTGCAGTCTGAAAACGGGCTGCTCGGGCTGGGCCCCTATCCGCTGGACGCGGAGGTGGATCCCGACCTGATCAATGCGGGCAAGGAGACCGTCACTCTGCGCCGCGGTGCGTCCACCTTCGACTCCGCGCTGAGCTTCGGCATGATCCGCAGCGGCAAGATCGACGCCGCTATCCTGGGCGCCATGCAGGTCTCTGCCGCCGGCGACCTGGCCAACTGGGCGATCCCCGGCAAGATGATCAAGGGCATGGGAGGTGCCATGGACCTGGTCCACGGCGCCCGTAAAATCATCGTCCTCATGGAACACACTGCCAAGGATGGAACCCCCAAGATCGTCCACGACTGCTCGCTGCCCTATACCGGGCGCGGAGTGGTCAACCGGATCATCACCGATCTGGCCGTCCTGGATGTGGTTCCGGGCGAAGGGCTCGTCCTGGTGGAGCTGGCGCCGGGCGTTTCGGTGGAGGACGTCCGTGCCGCCACCGAAGCCGAATTCACCGTTGATATCCACCTGACCCACCCCGCAAGCTGAACAGGAACACCATCATGGCCCGCACCCCGGATCCCCGTACCCGAACCGTCATTGTTGGCGGAGCCCGCACTCCGTTCGGCAGATTCCTCGGCGGGCTCTCCAGCCTCAGTGCTGCCCAGCTGGGGGCCGCAGCCATCAGCGCGGCGCTGGAGCGCTACAACGTTCCGGCCGGGGCCGTGGATCACGTGGTCATGGGGCAGGTCCTCACTGCCGGGGCGCGGCAGATGCCCGCCAGGCAGGCCGCCTCCCTGGCAGGCCTGGATATGAGCGTGCCGGCCACCAATGTGAATAAGGTCTGCCTCTCCGGCATCGCCGCGATTGCCGACGCGGACCGGCTGATCCGCTCCGGCGACGCGCAGGTGGTGATTGCCGGCGGCATGGAATCCATGTCGCAGGCACCCCATCTGCTGCCGGCCTCACGCACCGGAAACCGCTACGGCGACTTCACCGCAGTGGACTCGATGAACCACGACGGACTCTGGGACTACTTCACCAACCAGTCCATGGGCGCACTGACCGAGCAGGCAAATGCCGCCGGGGACGGTTTCAGCCGCGAAGAGCAGGACGAATTTGCGGTACGCAGCCACCAGCGGGCCGCCCTGGCGCAGGAGAACGGCACCTTCGATGGGGAAATCGTTCCGGTTCATGTTCCTCAGCGCCGTGGCGGGACCGCTGCCGTCACGGCGGACGAATCCATCCGCACCGAAGTAGACGCTGAATCGCTGGCAAGTCTGCGGCCCGCGTTCGGCGCGGGCGGCAGCATTACCGCCGCAACTGCGTCGCCCATCTCGGACGGAGCCGCCGTCGTGATCCTGATGAGCCAGGCTCGCGCCGAAGAGCTGGGCCTGCCCTGGCTCGCTGAAATCGGCACCTATGCCTCCGTAGCCGGACCCGATTCCACCCTGCAGTACCAACCCGCACGTGCCATCGAAGCGGCAGCCTCCCGGGAGGGCCTGACCGCCGCGGACCTGGACATCATTGAAATCAACGAAGCCTTTGCGGCGGTGGGCCTGGCCAGTGCGGCTGCGCTGGGTGTGCCGGCGGCAAAGCTCAACGCCAACGGCGGAGCCCTGGCGCTGGGGCATCCCATCGGCGCCTCCGGGGCCCGTCTGGTGCTGCATACGGCCCTGGAGCTTAGCCGCCGCGGCACCGGCACCGGCGTAGCGGCACTGTGCGGCGGCGGCGGGCAGGGCGACGCGATGATCCTGCACGCCCCGGGGCGAACCTCGTGAATATCCTCGTTGCACCGGACAGCTTCAAAGGCACCTACACCGCAGCGGAGGTGGCAGCCAACATCGCCGCCGGTATCCGCTCGGCCGGCGGGACCGCCGAAGAACTCCCGGTCGCGGACGGCGGCGAGGGGACCTTCGACGTCGTCTTCCGCGGCCTGCAGGCCGAGCCCCTCACCGTCAGCACCGTGGGCCCCTGGGGCGACGATGCCAACGCCGTCATTGGGCTCAGCCCGGCCGGAACGGCCGTTGTGGAGCTGGCCTCGGCCAGCGGCTTGAACATGCCAGCCCACGGGCCGCGCGATCCGGTAGCGGCCAGCACCTATGGCACCGGCGTCCTGATCGCAGAAGCGGCCCGCCACGGAGCGCGCCGCATCCTGGTGGCGGCCGGCGGATCCGCCACGACCGACGGCGGTGCCGGGGCGATTGCAGCGATCGACGACGCCGGCGGCCTCCGCGGCGCCGAATTGGTGGTCCTGTCCGATGTCACCACCCGATTCACCGACGCCGCACGGATCTTCGCACCCCAGAAGGGCGCCGACCCGGAAACGGTCCTGCTGCTCACCCGGCGGCTGGAACAGCAGGCCGGCACCCTGAAGCGGGATCCCCGCACCGTGGACCGTTCCGGAGCCGCCGGCGGATTCGCCGGCGGCATGTGGGCGCAGTACGGCGCCGCCCTGGTTTCCGGCGCGGACTTTGTCCTTGACCTGCTGGAAGCCGACGCGCGGATCGCTGCCAGCGACGCCGTCGTGGTGGGCGAAGGCAGGCTTGATTCCCAGACCAGCCAGGGCAAGATCATCGCCGCTGTGCTCGAGCGCAGCGGCGATACGCCGGTTTATGCGGTGGTGGGATCCGTCCATGAGGATCTGGGCAGCTACGCCGATCGGTTCGCCGGGATTATTATCGCCGGGGATCCGCCGGCCATGGCAGCCGCCGGGGCGCTGATCGCGGCCCGGAAAACCGGAGACCCCGGAGCTATGTGGCAGCTGCTCCCGTAATATTGGTGCTTATGGATTCAGACGGTTCACGTCCAGTTCATGGCGCAGGCGATGCGGACGGGCCGCCCGGCTCCGTCCCTCCGGAGCGCACACATACCGGGCATCCGGTGGACCGCATGAAAAAGGCGCTGCGCAGTGCCGTGACGGAACCGGCCTTTGGCATCCATCCCGGCCTGGTCCCCGGTATCAGCGTTGAGGACACGGGCACCAGTTTCCCCACCCGGCGCAGCGTGTTCGTTTTTGCCCTGGCGATCTCCCTCGCAGTCCTGGCCTGGGCGATTATTGCGCCGGGCAACCTCAACCTGGTGGGCACCGCCATGCAGGGCTGGGTGGTCACGCACTTCGGCTGGCTGTTCAACGTCACAGTGGTTGCCGCGGTGGTGTTCATGCTTGTCGCAGGCTTCGGGCCGACCGGAAAGATCCGGCTGGGCGCCGACGACAGCACGCCGGAGTTCTCCACCACCTCGTGGATTTCCATGCTGTTCGCCGCCGGCCTGGGGATCGGCCTGATCTTTTACGGACCGCTCGAGCCGTTGAGCCATTTCCTGTCTCCGCCGCCCTCAACCGACGCAGAGGCCGGCACTACGGAGGCCCTTTTGCCGGCAATGACAGACTCCTTCCTGCATCAGGCAACGTTCTCCTGGTGCATCTACGCACTGGTGGGCGGGGCCCTGGCGTATGCCTCGCACCGGCGCGGCCGGCTGCCGCTGATCTCGTCACTGTTCGAGCCGGTCTTTCCGGACGGCAACCACCGGGTGCTCGGCAAGGTCATCGATATTTTTGCCGTGTTGGTGACCTTGTTCGGCACTGCGACGTCGCTGGGCATCGGCGCGCTCCAGATCCGCACCGGAGTTTCCATCATCACGGGCCGGGAGCTTGGCAACGGGTTCGTGGTCGTGGCCATCAGTATCCTGACCGTTGTCTTTACCTTTTCCGCCGTGGCAGGCATCAAAAAGGGCATTCGGTTGCTCTCCAACGTCAACATGGGCCTGGTGATCCTGCTGGCTGCCTTTGCCCTGCTGGCCGGACCCACCTTCTTCCTGCTGGATCTGCTGCCCGCCTCGCTCATTGCCTTTGTGGGCAACCTTCCGGACATGCTCACGGTGTTTGCGAACCAGGGGCCTGTGCAGGAGGAGTACCTGACGGAGTGGACCACCCTGTACTGGGCCTGGTGGATCTCCTGGTCTCCGTTCGTGGGCATGTTCATTGCCAAGATTTCCAAGGGGCGCACCCTGCGGCAGTTCGTGACCGTTGTGGTTTTTGTTCCGTCGGCCATTTCCATCGCCTGGTTTGCGGTCTTTGGCGGCAATGCGATGTGGATGAACCTCAACGGAATGGATCTGACGGTGGAAGGCTCCGGCGAAAATGTCATGTTCGACGTGCTGGGGAACCTTCCCTTCAGCGCCGTGACCTCGGTCATTGCCCTGATCGCGATCCTGGTCTTTTTTGTCACCGCTGCTGACTCGGCTGCAAACGTGATGGGGTCGATGTCCCAGTCGGGCCGGCCCGTACCCTCGAAGTCGGTGACCATCATCTGGTCCGCGGCGCTGGGGCTGATCGCCATGTTCCTGCTGCTGGCCGGCGGCCGCAACGCCCTGTCCGGACTGCAGTCGATCATGGTCACGTGCGCCCTGCCGTTCACGATCATCCTGATCGGTGTGATGGTCTCCTGGGCCAGGGACCTGCACAATGACCCCCTCATGATCCGCCGCCGGTACGCTCTGCAGGCAATCAGGGGCGGGGTTCGCCGCGGCATTGGCGAACACGGCGACGACTTCGTGTTCGGCACGGCCCGCGTACCGGAGTCCGAAGGCGCCGGCGCGGGCTTTCCGAGTGACGATCCGACCCTCATCGAGTGGTACACGGACAGCGCGCCGACGAACGGGGACGAGCAGGGGCCGGACCCGTCGGAGAAGCCGAAGCCCGACCTCCCCGACTAGCGTGCCGCTGCACTTACCGGATGCTGGCCCGCGGTGCCCCCATGCCCGGATCGATCTGGAAGGGCCCGGCTGCGGACGGGCGAACGTCAAAGTCGAAAATCGACGTTGGAAGGTAGACGGTGGAGCAGGAGTTGGGAATGTCCACGACGCCGGAAAGCCGTCCCTCGATCGGAGCTGCGCCCAGCAGCAGGTAAGCCTGCTCCGGGCTGTAGCCGAACTTGGTCAGGTAGTCGATCGCGTGCAGGCACGCCCGCTGGTAGGACAGGTGAGAGTCGAGGTAGCGCTGCTCGCCGTCGAGCGTCACCGAAGTGCCGGAGAAGGCAATCCACTCGCTGAACTGCGGCTCCACGTTTCCGGGCATGAAAATCGCATTCTCATGGACCCCGTAGGTGTCCATTCCCCCTTTGATGATGTCCACCCGCAGGTCAATAAAACCGCCCATCTCAATGGCGCCGCAGAAGGTGATTTCGCCGTCGCCCTGGGAGAAGTGCAGGTCACCGACGGAGAGATTGGCGCCGTCCACGAACACCGGATAGAAAATCCGGCTGCCCTTGGAGAGGTTCTTGATGTCCTGGTTGCCGCCGTTCTCCCGCGGCGGCGCGGTGCGGGCGGCTTCGGCGCCCACACGTCCCCACTGGTCGCGGGGCAGGCCGCCAAGAACCGCGTGCTCGGCTTCCGGCGGCAATGCCAGCGGCGGAACCCGGTGCGGGTCGGTGGCGATCAGGTCGCCCTCGCGCTTGTTCCACTTTGCCAGCAGGGCGGCCGACGGCGCGGTCCCCATCAGTCCCGGATGGATCAGCCCGGTGAAGGAGACGGCGGGTACGTGTCGGGACGTCGCCGTCTGACCGGTGAAATCCCAAATGGCCTTGTAGGCGTCGGGAAACTGCTCAGTGAGGAAGCCGCCGCCGTTCTCGCGGGCGAAGATGCCGGTGTAGCCCCAGCCCTGGCCGGCCAGCGGGCCTTTGTCCTCCTGCGGAATGGGCCCGACGTCGAGGATGTCCACCACCAGAAGGTCCCCGGGGCGAGCACCTTCCACGGCAAACGGGCCGCTGAGCTTGTGCACCGTGAGCAGCGGTGCGTTGAGAATGTCCTCGGCTGAATCATCATTGACGATGGCGCCGTCGAACCACTCGCGGCAGTCAACCCGAAACGACTCTCCGGGCTTCAGCACCGCCACCGGCGGAATCTCGGGGTGCCACCGGTTGTGTCCCAGCTTTTCCTGGTCTTCAAACTTCTTTGCCGAGTCGAGTGGAAAGACGGCCTTGGGCATGACTTCTCCTTGTGCGGACGGAAGAATCTGGCGAATCAATCGGGGCGGGGTAACTTTCGATGCAGCGGATTGGTGGTGATGTTGGCGGGCCCGGAGCCGGCTCCGGCCCCGGGGGAACGCACGACGGCGGGCTCCGCGGCCGAGCGCTGGGTGCTTTCAATCAGTCGGTAGGCGCTGCTGGACGCCCGGGAAAGATTGGGGACGGTGAAGCGGCGGGCCGAAACCTTGCCGCAGCCGGGACAGGTGAGCGAATCGGGCGCCTGGCCCATCGGCCGCTGGACGTCAAAGTCCGCGCAGTCCGGGCAACGATATGAATAGAGCGGCATGATTCCCCCTTGGCGCGCTTTCGAATGTTCGGAAATGCGGCGGAAACGCGGCGCGTCCCGGCTTGCCCGCCAGCCTAGGGATGCCATGGCCGCGAGTCAACGTTCCGGCCGGTAGACAAGCACCCTTTACGTCAAGGGTGCTTGTCCGTACCGTTTCCTCAACTGTTGTTTCCACCGATAGCAAAGGCTGTCCAATGAAGGTGACGAATGCCCGGAGTGCATGGGGACGTGCACGCTTTGGCGGCGGTACGGTTGCCTTATTGGGTGCAGCACTGGCGATCGGCGTCCTCCTCTCCGCCGGCCTGGTACTTGCCGGCGTGGTGGGTTTCGCCATGTTGGATTTCGCGGCACGCTATTTCCGGCTGAAAAAAGCGGCCGCCTGATGGAGAATGCGTTGCCGCAGCGCCGCCGGGAGATCGGCTGGTCGCAGCAACGGTTGGCTGATGAACTCGGGGTTTCACGGCAGACCGTCATCTCCATCGAAAAAGGCCGATATGACCCCTCGCTGCCGCTTGCTTTCAGGTTTGCGGACGTCTTTCACTGCCGCATTGAGGATTTGTTTACACCCGAGGCATAAGTGCCCGTTAGCTGCCGGTGGCACCTTGCCGGGTGCGGGAGGCATGTGCCAGTTTGCAGGCGACGGCGATGCACGCCGTGAGTGCCACGGTGGAGAGCAGCTGCGTCCTGGCGGCGGTGTCGAAGCAGGCCAGTACGAGGATGGCTGCCAGAAGAGCGATTCCGAACAGTGTCAGATAGGGGAAGGCATTCATCTTCAGTTTGAACGTCTGTCCGGTCCGGTCGGCCCTTCGGCGCAGGACGAACTGGGACAGCAGGACCGAAGCCCAGACCAGGAGGATCGTCGACCCGACCAGGTTCAGCAGGGTCGGAAGGACCTGGTCCGGGAAGAAGAGCTCCAGCACGGTGGAGATAACCCCCACGGCCACAGACATCACAACGGCAAGGACAGGTGCTTTGGCTTTGTTCAGACGCAGCAGGGCCTTGGGCGCGTCACCGCGTTCGGCGAGTGAGTAACTCATCCGGGAGGCACCGTAGAGATTGGCGTTGAGCGCCGAGAGCAGGGCAATCGCGGCCACGAGGACGATGGCCGTCTCCGCCCCTGGAATCTGGGCGGTGGCGAGGACTGCGGCGAAGGGGGAGTCGAGTGCTTCGGAATCCCAGGGGACCACAGTGACAATAACGGCCAGCGAACCGATATAAAACACAAGAATCCGCCACACCACGGTTTTAATGGCTTTGCCCACGCTGCGGACGGGGTCGGCAGTCTCCGCTGCGGCGACGCTCACGATTTCCGTTCCGCCGAAGGCGAAGACCACCACGAGGAGGGCCGATGCTATGCCCGTCAGCCCGGCCGGTGCGAAACCACCGTTGCCCGCCAGGTTGCTGAGTCCGGGGGAAGAAACGTTGGGCAGCCAGCCGAAGATCAGGGCAGCGCCAATCAGCAGGAACGCGATAATGGCTGCGACCTTGAGGATCGCAAACCAGAATTCGAACTCGCCGTAGTTTTTCACTCCTGCCACGTTGATGAGTGAGAAGACGGCAATGAAGGCCAGCGCCATGAGCCAGACGGGCAGGCTGGGGAAGACTGACGCCAGCAGACCGGCTGCACCGATGGCCTCGGCGGCAATCACCACAACAAGCTGGAACCACCACAGCCAGCCGACAGCTGATCCTGCCGTTTTTCCAAAGGCTTTCTCCGTGTAAACAGAAAAAGCACCCGAGCTGGGGTTGGCTGCAGCCAGTTCCCCGAGTGCCTGCATCACGATGATGACGAGGGCACCCGCCACGAGATAGGAAATCAATACCGCGGGTCCGGCTGCCTGAACACCAACCCCGGAGCCGAGGAACAGCCCGGCACCGATGGCACTGCCCAGTCCCATCATGGTCAGTTGGCGGGAATTCATGGATCTTCCCAGACCGGGCCGCGTCTCGCGGAGTGCGGTACCGGGTTTCGAATCAGCAGTCATCATGCAGATGCCTCACAAGCGTCAGGAAGCGAATGTGCTCCGCCTCGAAAATGATGGAAATGACAGCAGCACACCCTTCACGGGAGGAATGTGCGGCTCTGGCAGTCCCGGGGTGACGCTAATCACAAATAAGGCAACGAGCAACTTTGCTGGGAAAAGCTATGCACTTTGTATATGTGTGATGCCGATCACGGGGATCGCATCTGGCACTTTGTTCGATGCTACCTGTGCAGCTTGTTTATGGCGCGGGCCTTACCTAGCCTCATCGGGAAGCGCGCTGGCGCTGCACTATCCCAAAGATCCGGCTCACGAGGAGACCCATGAATATTCCGCACCGTGCCGGGCTTGAGAACTTTCCGTCCTACCGCCAGGGGAAGACCCCCGCGGATGCTGATGGTCTGAAGGCTTTCAAGCTCTCCTCGAATGAGAACCCTTACCCGCCGCTGCCCTCAGTGGTGCAGGCTGTGACCCGTGCCCTGTCCAGCATCAATCTCTACCCGGAGATGGCCGCGGAGGAGCTCACGGATGCCATCGCATCTCGATGGGCGGTTACGCCGGAAAACATAGCCCTCGGCGCCGGATCTGTGGAAGTGGCCAGCCAGATCATCCACGCCGCGACTAATCCGGGGGACCTGGTGATGTTTGCCTGGCGGTCCTTCGAGGCTTATCCGCTTCTGGTCACCGCGGCAGGCGCCACCCCGCAGCCCATACCGCTGGCACCGGACGGCGGTCATGACCTGGCCGCAATGGCGGCCGCGGTCACGCCGAAGACCCGGGTGATCTTTGTCTGCAATCCGAATAACCCCACCGGTAACGTCCTCAGTGCAGCCGCCGTAGAATCCTTTATTCAGGCTGTTCCCTCCAATGTTGTGGTGGTGCTGGACGAGGCTTACGTCCACTTCAACTATGCCGAGGACACCGCCGTCGGCATCGATATGTTCCGCAAGTATCCCAACGTTGCCGTTTTGCACACGTTTTCCAAGGCCTACGGGCTCGCCGGGCTTCGCCTGGGCTATGCCATCGCCGCACCGGAACTGGTCACCGCACTCCGCAAGGTTGCTGTCCCGTTTGGTGTCACTGCGCTTGCCCAGCAAGCCGGGCTGGCCTCCCTGCAGGCCGAGGATGAGCTGGCGCAGCGGATTGAAACGCTTGTCTCCGAACGCGGGCGGGTGCACGCAGCCCTGTTGGCGGCGGGACTGCCCGTGCTGCCGTCGGAAGCGAATTTCCTCTGGCTCGAGAGTGGGGAGCGCACCGGCGCCCTGGCCGACCTGTTTGAACAAAACGCCCTGTCCATCCGCGCCTTTCCCGGCGAAGGCATCCGCATCAGCGTCGGTGATCCCGAAGCCAACGACCGAATTCTCGCTGTTGCCCGCCAGGCAACCGCCCTCCTGGCGCCCCTGCTCTGACCTTCCCCCCCAAGGACCTGACATGACAGAACACCCGAACGTATCCGACGTCGTTGCCGAGGTATGCGCGCAGCACACCAAGGTTCTCTTTGGACTGATGGGCAACGGCAACGCCTTTTTCACGTCCAACCTCACCGCCCGAGGCCTGCCGTACGTCAGCGCCCGGCATGAAGCCGGAACCGTGGCCATGGCCGACGCCTATTACCGGGCGTCGGGCAAAATTGCGGTGGCAACCGTGACCTACGGGGCAGGGTTCACCAACGCCCTGACGGCCCTCACCGAGGCCGCCAAAGCAAGGACCCCCATAGTGGTTGTTGTCGGGGAAGCCCCCACCTCCGGGCCCCGGCCGTGGGACATCGACCAACTGATGGTGGCCCGAGGGCTGGGGGTCCGGACGCTCACCGTCACAACGGCAAACGCTGCGCGCCTGACCGAAGAAGCCTTCGCCGCGGCAGCAGGTGAACGGTGTCCGGTCATCCTGTCGATTCCCTATGACCTCGCCAGCGAGACTGCGGGGCCGCAGGAACCGGCAGCGCAGAGCGAACCGGCTCCTCGGACGGCGCCGGACGCCGCCGTCGTCGAACGCCTTGGCGCACTGGTGAACCGAGCCCGGCGGCCCCTCATTCTGGCCGGCAACGGCGCCGTCATCTCCGGGGCGGAAAAAGCGATTGTGGAGCTGGGGGATAAAATCGGCGCCCTTTTTGCCACCTCCGTGATGGCCCGTAACTGCCTGGAAACTCCGTGGGACCTGGGCATCGCGGGAGGTTTTGCGCAGGACGGACCACTCCGGCTCATGCGGTCAGCTGACCTTGTAGTGGTGGTGGGGGCCAGCCTTAATGCCTTCCAGACGCGTTATGGCTCCCTTTTTGCCGACGATGCCGAGGTCATCCAGGTCGACGAGATGGAGGCAGCAACACACGAGGCGGTCACCAGGTATGTCCGGGCGGACGCCAGGGAACTGGTTTCGGCCCTCTCTGCAGCGGTGGCTGCCGTGGATGGCGGCTGGCGGACCAGCCATCCGGAAGTCGTGGCCGACGCGCTCATGCCGGATCAGCCGGCAGATGAACTGGCCGCTGACGGGCGGCTGAACCCCCGTGTGGTGGCGCAGCAGCTCGATTCCCTGTTGCCGGCCGAACGCACCATCGTTCAGGATGGCGGGCATTTTTGCGGCTGGATTCCCATGTACTGCCAGGCACCCGACCCGCAGGGGCTCATGATGGTGGGCACAGCCTTCCAATCGATCGGCCTGGGAATCCCTGCGGCAGTGGGGGCGGCAGTGGCCCGTCCGGACCGCATCACAGTACTGATTGCCGGTGACGGCGGCGCCCTGATGGCCCTTGCTGACCTTGAATCAGCTGTCCGCGCCATTTCGAGCGGTGTGATGGTGGTGTTTAACGATGCCGCTTACGGAGCTGAAATCCATCAGTACGCCGCGCGCGGCCTTGATGATACGGCGATGCAGATACCGGAGGTTGATTTCAGCGCCATTGGGCGGGCCATGGGGGCCCACGGAGTGAAAATGCGTTCACTCGCTGATCTGCAGATGCTGAAGGAATGGCTGGCTGCCGGCGCGGAAGGGCTCTTTGTGCTCGACGTGGCTGTTACCCAGAGCGAAGTCGCCGACTATATGAGGGAAAGCATGGCGCCCATTCTTGCTGCGATGTCCGCCGGCTAGATTGGCGGCGCCGGCATCAGCGCCCGAAACGTAAAGAAATTAGTATTCGCGTCAATAAAGTGATATGTGCACAGTTTGTGATTCCCAAATAATGGTATTACTCCGCATGAATTACATATGCTTGTATCTTATGCGCTAATGTTTTACGTTATGAATTCTGACCCTTCACGTCCAAGCCAAGGAACAGGCAGCACTGACAGGTCATCCGTTTCCGGTTCGCCGGAGCGCAGGCCCGCTGGGCGACCCGTTGAGCGTGTGAAAAAAGCGCTCCGACATGCCGCCTCGGAACCAACATTTGGCATTCACCCGGGGCTGGTGCCGGGCATCAGTGTTGAGGACACCGGGGTCAGCTTTCCGACCCGGCGCAGCGTCTTTGTCGTCGCTCTGGCTGTCTCACTCGCAGTCCTGGCATGGGCAACTTTTGCGCCGGAGAATCTCAATCTGGTGGGCACCACCATGCAGGGCTGGGTGGTGACCCACTTCGGCTGGTTGTTCAACGCAACTGTGGTTGCCACTGTGCTGTTCATGCTTGCCGTGGGTTTTGGACCGACCGGCAAGATCCGTCTTGGCGCCGATGACAGCACCCCGGAGTACTCCACCCTTTCGTGGATCTCCATGCTCTTTGCCGCCGGTCTGGGCATTGGCCTGATCTTCTATGGACCGATGGAACCGCTCAGCCACTTCCTGAGCCCGCCGCCCTCTACTGATGCCGAGGCCGGAACCTCCGACGCCATCCTGCCGGCCATGACGGACGCCTTCCTGCATCAGGCATCCGTTGCCTGGTGCATCTACGCTTTGGTGGGCGGAGCCCTGGCCTACGCCTCCTACCGGCGCGGCCGTCTGCCCTTGATTTCCTCGTTGTTTGAACCTGTCTTCCCGGACGGCAACAACCGGATCCTGGGTAAGGTTATCGACGTTTTTGCCGTATTGGTCACCCTGTTTGGCACCGCCACGTCGCTGGGTATTGGCGCGCTCCAGATCCGGACGGGCGTCTCGATTATCACGGGCCAGGAACTGGGCAACAGCTTTGTTGTTGTTGCCATCACGGTCCTGACGATTGTCTTCACCATCTCGGCGGTGGCCGGCATCAAAAAGGGCATTCGGCTGATGTCCAACGCCAACATGACCCTGGTCATTCTGCTGGCGGCCTTTGTCCTGCTGGCAGGACCGACGTTCTTCCTGCTCGATCTGCTGCCGGTCTCGCTCATTGCTTTTGCCGGCAACCTGCCGGACATGCTTACCGTCTTCGCCGGCCAGGGCGCTGAAGAAGAGGCGTACTTGACGGGCTGGACCACCCTCTACTGGGCCTGGTGGATCTCGTGGTCCCCGTTCGTGGGAATGTTCATCGCGAAAATCTCCAAGGGCAGGACGCTGCGCCAGTTTGTCACCGTGGTGGTCTTTGTCCCGTCGGCGATCTCCATCGTCTGGTTTACGGTCTTCGGCGGCAGCGCCATCTGGATGAACCAGAACGGCATGGATATGACGGTCGAGGGGGCCGGCGAGAACGTCATGTTTGATTTGCTGGGCAACCTTCCGTTCTCTACCGTGACGTGGGTTGTCTGCCTGGTGGCCATTCTGGTCTTCTTCGTCACCGCCGCCGACTCTGCCGCCAATGTCATGGGTTCCATGTCCCAGTCGGGACGACCGGTGCCGTCAAAGACCGTGACCATTGTCTGGGCTTCCGCGCTGGGGCTGATTTCCATGGCCCTGCTGCTGGCCGGGGGCCGCAACGCGCTCTCAGGCCTTCAATCGATCATGGTGACCTGTGCGCTGCCCTTCACCATCGTCCTGATCGGGATTATGGTCTCGTGGGGCAAGGATCTCCGCAACGACCCCTACATGATCCGGCGCAGGTATGCAGTGGAGGCCATCAACGGAGGGGTGCGCCGTGGTATCGACGAGCACGGTGACGATTTTGTGTTCGGTGCCGCCCATGTGCCGGAGGAAGAGGGTGCCGGCGCGGATTTCCAGAGTGACGACCCTGCGCTGACGGAGTGGTACACGGACGGTGTGCAGGATCCCCAGACGGAACAGCCGGAAAAAGCAAAGTCCGGCGCCTCCGACTAACCGGCAGATGACAGGGGCGGGGGATATCCCGCCCCTACCGATTGATTCGCGCTGGGATAGTCTGGGGAAACTTGTCGATCAGCCGGGGGAATCATATGTTTCATCAACGACGTAGCGCCTGATGAAAAATCATCTGGAACGCTTTTCCAGGATTGCCGAGATTTTGGCGCGCCATGGGCTGGGCTTTTTGGCCGGCTCGGTGGGGTTGGAACGCTGGCTCCCGAAGAATGCAGAAACGCCGGCGGATGAGAGCACCAACCCGGTGCGGCTCCGCCTCGCCTTGGAGGAACTTGGCCCGGCCTTCATCAAACTCGGCCAGCTGCTTTCCACCCGGTCCGATATTTTGCCCGAAGCCTATCTGGCAGAACTGTCCAAACTGCAGGATGCGGCGCCACCGGTGACTGCTGCCGTGATCCGTTCGTTAATTGAGCAGGAATTGGGTGAAGCGCCGGAGCGGATCTTCGCCTCGTTCGACGAAAACCCGTTGGCCTGCGCTTCCATTGGCCAGGCGCATGCCGCGACTTTGTTTGACGGCACCCTGGTGGTCGTCAAAGTGCGGCGCCCCGGCGTCGTCGCTCGCATCAATGAGGACCTGGAGATCCTGCAGAATCTGGCAGCCTATGCCAGCCGCCGCTGGGAAGCAGCGGCGAACTACAATCTGACGGGCATAGCCGCGGAATTCGCGAATACCCTGCGCTCTGAGCTTGATTATCTCCACGAGGGTCGCAACGCCGAACGCTTTGCTGCAAATTTCGCCGCGGTTCCGGAGATCTACATTCCAAAAATCTATTGGGCAACCACCACCTCCCGGGTGCTGACCATGGAATTGATTACAGGCATCAAAGTGGATCACATCGAAGCGCTGGACAGCGCCTCGATTGACAGAAGCCAGGTAGCGGAACGTGCGGCCCGTGCCGCAGCCAAAATGATTTTTGAAGATGGGTTCTTTCACGCTGATCCGCACCCGGGCAATCTGTTCATTCAGCCGGGCGGGCGCATCGCGCTCATTGATTTTGGGATGGTCGGGGAAATCAGTGAAGAACTCCGCGGCCAGCTGGGAACCCTGTTGTTTGCTTTCACCAGCAGCGATTCGAACAAAATCAGTTCCGCCCTGCGGATGATTTCCGTGACCAGCCCGGTGGTAAACCGCGGGGCGCTCCGGCAGGACGTCACCCGGTTTACCCAGCTGTACAAGGGTCGACGGCTGCGCG
This sequence comes from Arthrobacter sp. UYP6, assembly GCF_040547315.1. Classification (NCBI taxonomy): domain Bacteria; kingdom Bacillati; phylum Actinomycetota; class Actinomycetes; order Micrococcales; family Micrococcaceae; genus Arthrobacter; species Arthrobacter sp. UYP6. The sequence continues at coordinate 276,033 of NZ_JBEPPM010000001.1, read as the reverse complement.
AAGTCGAGATCACCCCACTGATCACCCATATGCTGGCCATTCTGCGGAACCACCATCTCCAGCTTCCGCGGGAGATGGCACTGTTGCTTAAAATGGTTCTGATGACGGAGGGCATGGGTGTTCGGCTGGATCCTGAATTCAGCCTCGGGGAAGTGCTGCAACCGTATGCCAGACGCTTGGCGCAGGACAGGTTCAGTCCCCGCAACCTTGCCGAACGGCTGGGCAGAGCAGGTCTGGACGCGGCCGAACTGGGTGTGGCCCTGCCCGAAAAGCTGCTGAAGCTGATGGAGGACCTTGACGGCGGGGTTGAGGTCCACCTGCGCACGGCGGAACTGGATCCCCTGGTGGGACGCCTGGAGCGAATGGGGAACCGGCTCGTGGCGGGAATGATTACCGCGGCCTTTATTCGAGGCATAGGAGATTTGACGGCGGCCAATCGGGATCGGCTGCGCGCTTGGGAGAACCCACTGCTGGGCGTCGGCGTGGGTGCGGCAGGCTCATTAGCTGCGTATCTCGCTCTGACCGCCCGCCGGCAAAAGCGCCGGGACCTCCGGTAGTCCAGCCCGGCGTACTGGCTGGCCACTCCATGAGTGATACTGATCTGCTCAGTCAATTGCTGCGCTGCGTGTCGCGCGGAAGCTGGCGCCGACGTTCGACGCCGTGATCCAGGCTGTGAGCATCTGGGACTATCCGCCTGATTACACCGGCTTTGTGCCGCTGGGAAGCGACAACTTCGAAGAGATAACTCTGAAGCGGCTTGAGGCGGCAGTGGGTGCAGCCTTCGGCGCCGACGTTCCGGAGGGCTTGGAGAAGCTGGTGGTGTTTTCCCACCCTTCAAAGGGGCTGGTGAGAGTGTCCGAAGGTGCCGAGATGCTGGTGCTGGGGAGGCGGGGGCACGGGAGCTTTCGAGGGCTGTTGATGGGCTCGGTCAGCGGTGCCTGCGTGGCGCACGCAAAATGTCCGGTCCTGGTTATTGGAGCAAAAACCGCCGGGCAGGGCAACCAACAGGAGGAAGACACCTGAGGGGGCTGGGGCGTTGGCTGGCCGGTAGCACCGGGGCAACCAATCACACCGTCCGATCGGGGACCTGGACAAGACGCCAGTCACCAGCCGTAACGGATGGACACCTTTGCCTGACCGCCCCGATCCGGTGGCCGGCCGGCGGGTCCAGCTGTGCGGAGACGCCCACCTGTCCAACTTGGGACTGTTCGCTTCGCCGGAGCGGAACCTGATGTTCGGGCTCACTGTAGCGTACCGCCGCTAAAGAAGTTAATAACTTTTCATGCGACTTACTTTGGGTTTCGGATTAGGAGCCAAAAAAGATTGATAAGCCCCCAAATACGAAGAAAACGAACACTGATAGAACTAACGTGCAAAATATCCACCAAAACAGCTTGAAGGAAGGTTCTTTATCTGACGATGTCATGGTGTTGCCTGCCATTAGTTCAGTGAGTGTGAATGCAACTCCACTTTACCGTTGTAGAAGCTCGGAGCTAATGAGCTCCGAGCCTCTACTACGGTAGTAATTTTTGGCTACTACCAGTTTCATGCTGCCGCCGGATTACCCTTTAGCAGGGCAGAACGCCTCAGCCTGACCGGGCCGCCGGAACTCAACGCTGAAGCCCATCCCTATCAGGACGCGGTTCCGTTCGGCGGCCGAGTGGTCGAGGAATTCCCCGACCGCTCATCATCGCTGCCCTGTACAACCGGTCCGGCTACGAAAGCGTGTTCATTTTCATTGCCGCCTCCTGGATGTTCGGAGCCCTCGTGCTTGCCGTCTTCGACCCGCGGACCCGGCATGCCCGTCTCACCGGGGCACCGTCAAGCCTGGTTGGCGCTACGCCGCTCCATCTTTTTTCGAATGGCGAGAAAGGCTATGCCGCTGATCATGATGTGGACGAGAACCAGTGCGATTGCATCTGGCTCGACAAAGACTGCCGATACACCGGAATCAAACCACTCGAACCCGCCGAGCAGAATTCTGTTGATTGACAGCTGAACCACGTGGAATGCGATGCAGATGGCAAGCGCCCCGGGAACCGGTATCCGTCGTGCTGCTGCCAGTGCGAGGCCAAAAAATATGAGTTGGAGGAAGTAGGCGATTGCGTCGTTTCCCGGCGGAACCAGAGCCAGCCCGCTCGTTTCCACGCCCAGCAGCAGTGCCGAGCCTGTTTGCATGATGCTGATAACGGCAGAGCTCAGCGGGAAGAGCGCAGTGACAACCAGGGTGGAGAGGAAGGGGGTCCAGCTTTCCCGGATTGTTGTCCACGCGTAGCCCCGCAGCGCCATTTCCTCGGGCAAAGCCTCGTAAAAGGTGAGGAGCAAGGCGTTGACCAGGAAGAACATCATCAGCTGCGGCAGATCTACGTTTTCGATCGCCAGCCACCCCGCCCCCAGAGCCGGCAACCAGACAAGGCACGCGGTGGCAAGGGCGACGGCCACGCCGATAGCCGCCGGTCGCGTTGACCGGCGCGCCAGACCAAGCCCGTTCAGTGACTTGTGGTCGATCCTCCGGCGCAGCAACAACACCGCGGGAACCACCAGAGCGGACACCAATAGCGCCTGTATGGCGGCAAGTCCGGCTTGCCCGAGGCTGAACCATTCGTTGAAAAGCCGCCCCAGAGTCACCGAGAGACCGATCCCGGCGCAGAGAATCAGCCACGCCATAACCGCGCGGAGAATCGATGTGGCACGGGCCGGGGCGCGGGTCTGCTCACCGAGAGGTTGAGTCATGGTGAACGATGCTAGCAGTGCGGGCGGGACAGTCGCTTGGGGGGTGCGCCACCATAACGGTCCTTGGACAGTGACAGAGTGGTACGGAACCGCGCTGGGCACCCTGCCGGTTCCCGGCCCACTAGGCTGTGGCGGTGCAAAGAGAGCCATAATGGGCAGGCCCGGCGTCGGCGACCATCTTGCAGCGACGGTTGACCCCGACATCCGCGAGCAGCAGGCGGCCGTCTTTACGCCCCGGGCTTCGAGTGGTCACGCACGGCACTGATCCGTGACCTGCAGGGGCGGAATTCGGCGTTGGTGGCACGTTGTGCGGTAGGTGACGCTTACCGGGACGCCCGACGCTGAGTATCTTGGCAGGATGGGGCCAGCGGCAACAACCGATCATCCTGTCCTGGCTTCATGCGCTGCGAGGAACAAACGAACCTGCGGCCCGGTAGGCCAGTGAAATCGTTTCGCTGCGGGCTGTGACATGTGGTTCCGGCGGGCGCCTGAGAACGAGGAGTTCGCCGATCATGGTCATAAAGAAAATCAAGCACCCAACCGTCGAGGAACGGGTTGCCAGGGGCAAAGGCTGTCGGGAAAAGACGCCCCTTTCCAGCCACGCGGGATGGGCGCCCGCCCCCGACAGACCCGACCCTGTAGCGCTCCTGGAGGAACAGAACCTCACCCGGGACTCCGATCTTGTGCCGGTGCGGCACGGCCGGATGCTGGCCTCCCCGTTCACGTTCTACCGGGGCGCGGCCAAGGTCATGGCTGCCGATCTGAAGGACACGCCGCGGGCCGGCCTGTCCGTCCAGCTGTGCGGAGACGCCCACCTGTCCAACTTCGGGCTGTTTGCCTCCCCCGAGCGAAACCTGCTCTTCGGGCTGAACGATTTCGACGAAACCCTCCCGGGACCGTTCGAGTACGACGTCATGCGGATGTCGGCAAGCTTCACGATCGCGGCGCGGAACAACGCGTTCACCAAAAAGGAATCGCGGGAGGCGACGCTCACGGCGGTGAAGGCCTACCGCGAAGCGATGACCGAGTTCTCGCAGATGCGCAATTTGGATATCTGGTACGCGCGGCTGTCCGAGGATCTGTTGAAAACCATGGAGGAGGGCACGGCATCCCAGAACGGCAAGGCCGCGAAGGAGTCCCGGAAAGTGGAAAAGGTGCTGCGAAAGTCTGTCGCCAAGGCCCGCACCCGGGACAGCCTGCAGGCGCTGTCCAAGCTCGCCGAACTGGTGGACGGAAAGTACCAAATTGTCAGTCAGCCGCCCATCGTCATTCCCGTCCGGGAGCTGGAGGACGCGTACGGCATGTCCGGCGATGAGGTGCAGCAGGCGATCCGTGAGCAGCTTCGGTCCTACCGCGCCACACTGCCGGATGACCGGCGTGTCCTGCTCGAGCGATTTGAAGTCATCGACGCCGCCCGCAAGGTCGTGGGCGTCGGCAGCGTCGGTACGCGGTCCTTCATCGTGTTGCTCCAGGGCCGTGATCAGCAGGATCCGCTCTTCCTCCAGATCAAGGAAGCCACGAGATCGGTGCTCGAGGATCATTTACCCAAGAGCAAGTTCAGTCAGCCGGGCGAGCGGGTGGTGCAGGGGCAACGGATGCTGCAGGCCGCGAGCGATATCTTCCTGGGGTGGACCAGGGGTGTGCAGGACAACCGGTACCTGTACTGGCGGCAGCTGCGGGATATGAAGGGCTCCGCCGCCGTGGAAGCGATGCGCCCGGCCGGCATGGTGTTATACGCCCAGGCATGCGGCTGGGCTTTGGCGCGGGCACACGCCCGGTCGGGGGATTCACTTGCGATCGCCGCCTACCTTGGCAAGAGCGGAAAGTTCGACCTGTCGATCACGGATTTCTCCGAGCGCTACGCCGATCAGAACGACAAGGACTATCAGGCTTTCGCGGACGCAATTAAAGCTGGACGTCTGGAAGCAGTAGAGGGAGTTTAGGCCAGCCGTCGACAGCATGACGGCAAAGACGGATGTATCGAGCAACATGTAATTGTCGATACGCTCGCTCCACGCCCATGGTGCTCTTTGTTGGCCTGGTCCCGTTTGAGCACCGGGACCGCGAAGTGTTTCAGGAATTCGACATCAAGGCCTGGTTCGATACCGGCGCCAAGCGCGTGATGGTGCTGGACCATGCCGAGCGGGCGTCCGAAATCGTTGCCGAGGCGATCTTCGCCGCGATGAGCGGCCGCCCGGGCCCCGTCGTCGTCGGCCTCCCCGAGGACATCATCCGGCAGGAAATCAGCGCCGTCCTGCATCCGCCGATTCCCGTGGCCCCCGGCGGCATGACCGTGACGGATTGGAAGGCGCTGCAGGCCGCACTGAAGGTGGCGGAGAAACCGCTGTTTGTGACCGGCGGTAACGACTCGACGCAGGAAGGAGGACACGTTTCCGGGACAGTTGCAGCATCCCATACCCGACGCGGGGGGTGGGAGTGCCGTTGAGCGGGAACAACCCGCCGGGAGTGGGACGGTCAACTGACATGGAATTCCTCTGTGTCCGGCCGGGTGCTGATATATCAACAGCATGAGCCATGCTGTTGATATTTCGAAGGGGGGAGCGGTATCGCTCCCATCAACTCTCACGAAGGGAAGTCCGGGCCTCCCAGAGAGATCTTTTGGCGGCGCGATGACGGCCAGCCGCGCCGGGGCCACAATCGCACTGTCAAAACCGGACGGGATTCTGCACGGTGTGGTGGACTCTGCACGGCTTGGCGAAAGCCTGTTCAGGCGTTTGCTGACGTGCCATGTGCGGGTTTCGATGCGGAGTTCCTGCCAGCAAAGGGAGGGCGCCGACCATGGCCGCAAAGAAAATCGAGATCATGGCCGCCGATCCGGAGGACACACCACGTCTCGGCCCGATGGGTGACGTACGCAGCCCTCTGGGAGGGGAAAGGCCGGATGATTGCCGCTTCCACAACTTATCCTGCGCCAGACGAGCTTGCGCCCCCCGCAGACACATTGATTACGCACGGTACCGAGGGTGACAGGTTCACCCATAGCTCCCGAACCCTAGGATAGAGAGGTGACCGGAACCTCGAAATTTCCCAGCCCGTCCGCCTCCGTCGGCTCGTCAGAGCCGAAAGCCGGGAGCAACCTCAGTTCGCTGCAGGCCGCACGCTCCGCGGTATCCGCGCTGACCGCGGCAGGGGTGACCGACGTCGTCATCTCCCCGGGCTCGCGCAGCGCACCTCTGGCCTATGCCCTGGCGGAGGCCGAAGTGCAGGGCCGGGTTACGGTGCACGTGCGGATCGACGAACGCGTCGCCGGCTTCACCGCCCTGGGCCTGGCCCGCGGCGGCCACCGCCCGGCGGCCGTCATCACCACCTCGGGCACCGCGGTGGGCGAACTGATGCCCGCCGTAATGGAGGCCCACCACGCAGGTGTGCCGCTGGTGGTGCTCTCCGCCGACCGCCCCGCGGAGCTGCACGGCACCGGCGCCAACCAGACCACCGTGCAGCCCGGGATCTTCGCCGAGTTCCCGGCCTCCACCGCCAACGTCCGCGCCGGAGAAGATCCCGCCGGAGCTATCGGCGCCGCCTTCGACGCGGTCAGCGCCGGCAGCCCGGTGGGGCCGATCCACATCAACCTGCAGTTCCGCGACCCGCTGATCCCGCAGGACGGCGACGCCGCCGAACTGGCAGTCCCGGTCGCCGGTCGTTCGGAAGAACTGCCCGCAGAACCCGCCGCCACCGGCCGGGACGCCGCCGCGCTAACGAACCAGCCCGGCACCCACCGCGCCGTCGTCGTCGCCGGGGACGGCGCCGGCGAGATCGCAGCCCTGTTTGCGCGCCGCGCCGGCCTGCCGCTGCTGGCCGAACCGTCCTCGAACGCCCGCTTCGGCCCGAACGCGATTGGTGCCTACCGGCTGCTGCTGGAGGAGCTCGGCCCGGAGATCGAGCGCGCGGTGGTCTTCGGCCGGCCCACGCTGTCCCGTCCGGTCGCCGCGCTGCTGGCCCGCCGCGACGTGGAGAAGGCGATCTACGTGCCGCGTCCGGTGAACTGGTTCACCGCCGGCCGACGGCCCGAAACCATCATCACCGATCTGGCCGGCCTCTTCGACTTCGCCGGCGCGGGTGCCCCCGGCTGGCTGGAACGCTGGCAGGCCGCCTCAGCCGCGGCGACGGCGGCGCTGTCCGCGCTGCTGGACGGGCAGAGCGAGCTTAATGGCCTGCATGTCGCGGACCTGGTCTGGGACCACACCGACGGGAACCTGGTGCTCGGCTCCTCCAACCCGATCCGCGACCTGGACCTGATGGCCGCTCCGGACTGGCATCCGCTGGATGTCTACGCCAACCGGGGGCTGGCCGGGATCGACGGCACCATCGCCACGGCGGCGGGCATCGCGCTGGCCAACGGTATCCCCACCCGGCTGCTGCTGGGTGACCTGACCTTCCTGCACGACGCCGGCGCCCTGCTGCTCGGCACCGGCGAGCCGGAGCCGGACCTGCAGATTGTGGTGCTGAACGACGGCGGCGGCGGCATCTTCTCCACTCTGGAGCACGGCGCGTTGGGGGAGGAGCAGGCGGAGTACACCGCCGTCGTCGAGCGCTTCTTCGGCACCCCGCACACCGTGGACGTGTCGGCGCTGGCCGCCGCCTACGGCGTGCCGCACCGGCTGGTCCGCAGCGTGGACGAGCTCGACGCCGCCCTGGACGCTCCGATCGCCGGCCGCTCCATCCTGGAGGTCCCGGTGCAGCGCGCCTCGCTGCGGGATCTGCACGCCCGGGTGAAGAGCGCCGTTCAGGCCGTCCTAGCCTAAGGTCGAGTGTCGGGATAAGGCCGGAAAGCCGCGTCCATAGTCGGAGCCCTACCGCTTTGACGCGAGGATTCGCGCGGGAGCCCTACACTCGGCGGGGTGAAGCGGCGTGAGCTCTACACTCGGCGGGGTACGGCAGCGGGCCGAGAACAAAAAGGCAGCCCTCCCGGGCCGAAACGCGGAAGGGCTGCCTGCTGTGGAAGGTAAGACGCCTAAAGGACCTTGGACAGGAACTCTCGGGTGCGCGGATGCTGCGGGTTATCCAGCACATCGGCCGGCCTGCCCTGTTCCACCACGACGCCGCCGTCCATAAACACCACGCGGTCACCGACCTCGCGGGCAAAGCCGATCTCGTGGGTGACCACCATCATGGTCATCCCCTCTTCGGCCAGCTGGCGCATGACGGCGAGGACATCGCCCACCAGCTCGGGGTCCAGTGCGGAGGTGGGCTCGTCAAAGAGCATCATGTCAGGGTCCATGGACAGCGCACGGGCAATGGCCACGCGCTGCTGCTGGCCGCCGGAAAGCTGGGCCGGGAACGCATCGCCGCGGTCGCCCAGACCCACCTTGGCCAGGTTCTTGCGGGCAACTTCCTCGGCCTGGGCCTTTCCTCGCTTCTTGGCGCGGCGCTGGGCCAGGGTGAGGTTCTTCAGCACGTTCAGGTGCGGAAAGAGGTTGAACTGCTGGAACACAATGCCGATCCGGGTGCGCACCTTGTCCAAGTCGGTCTCGGGATCGGTGATGTCCACGCCTTCCACCAGGATGGTGCCGCTGGTGGGCTCCTCGAGGCGGTTGACGCAGCGCAGCAGGGTGGACTTGCCGGAACCGGACGGGCCGATCACGCAGACAACCTCGCCCTGGTCCACATGGAAGTCGATGCCCTTAAGCACCTCGTTGGACCCAAAGCTCTTGTGCAGGTTCTGCACTTCAATGGCGGGCACCGCTTTGCTGGCGGCGGCGGGGGAGCTGTTTACCTCAGTGCTCATGACCTTCACCGGCCTCTCTGGTTGTGGCGTTCAAGGCGAGCCACCAGCTGTGTCAGCGGCAGCGTGATGATCAGGTACATCAGGGCGGCCAGCACCAGGGGGGTGGCGTTGGCGTTCTGGGAGACCGCATCGCGGGCAAACGTGGTCAATTCTCGGTCCGCCAGCGCCATGCCGGCAATGAAGAGCAACGAGGTGTCCTTGATCAGGATGACCAGCTCATTGGTCAGCGGGGGAGTGATGATGCGGAACGCCTGCGGCAGGGTCACGGAGACCATGGTCCACGCGGGGCCCATGCCCAGGGAACGTGCCGCCTCAATCTGTCCGGCCGGAACCGCCTGGATGCCGGCGCGGATGGTTTCGGCAATGTAAGCGGCGGAGACCACAATCAGGGCAATCAGCCCGGCTCCGGCGTTGCCGCCCGGCGGGCGCCAGGAGAACGCAATCGGCACGGCGAAGGCAAAGGCAAAGATCACCAGCAGGGCCGGCAGCCCGCGGAAGATTTCAATGTAGGCCGTGGCGGCCCAGCGGTACGGTGCCACGGGGGAGAGCTTCATCAGAGCCAGGATAAGACCCAGGATCAGACCGCCGGCAAAGGCGATGGCGGTGTAAATGATGGTGTTCTTCGCAGCCACGGTGATGATGGTCGGGAAGGCCTTCTTGGCTACCTCCACGTCAAAGAAGTTCACCCCGATGGCTTTCCAGTCCGCAAGCAGGACTATGGCCACGATGACCAGGACGAAGACGGCATACAGGACGCCCCGGAAGAGGCGTCTGCGGGTGGACGGTTTCAAAGTGGAGCCTTCCGCGGAAGATATGTGGCGCCGTCCCGGACTCTTTCAAATCCGGAACGGCGGAACGTGCAGTTCTTTGTCAGTGCTTAATCAGCGAAATACGAGTCGTAGATCTCGGTGTACTTCCCATTGTCGCGCAGTTCGGTCAGCTGGGTGTTGATTTCGTCAACGAGCACGGTATTGCCCTTCTTGGCCGCGAAGCCGTAGGACTCATCCGTGGGGTATTCCTCGACGATCTGGAATTCGCCGTCCTTGGTGTGGTTCGTGTTCACGGCAATGTCCTGAAGGATCGAGCCGATGCTGCCGGCCTTGATCGCCTGGAACATCTCGCCGTCGCCGGGGTACTCGATGATCTCGGCGTCCTTGGCATTTTCCTTTGCATAGGCGGCGCCGGTGGTGGACTGCTGTACGCCAACCGTGGTGCCGGCAAGATCATCGATGCCCTTGATATCCGAACCCGCGGGAACCAGGAGAGTCTGCACCGAATCGAAGTACGCGTCGGTAAATTCCACGTTCTCCGCCCGTTCCGGCGTGATGGTAATGGCGCTGGCGCTAATGTCGCACATTCCGGCGTTCACTGCCGTACCGCTTTGGATGGCCTCAAATCCCTGCTGCTGGATTTCCACTTCCAGATCCATGCCCGCAGCGATTTCCCGCATCAGATCGATATCGAAACCGGTGTATTCTCCGTTTTCCTCGTATTCAAAAGGCTCAAAAGGAATTTCGGAGCAAACAGTCAGCGTCCCCTCCGAAACCAGACCCAGACCGGAATCGGCGCCGGCGTCAGTAGATGAATTGTCGCCGCCGCAGGCGGTCAGCGCCAGGGCGCCCAGGGTTACCGCGGCAAGCGCAGTTTTGCGTGCTTTGTTCAGCATGGATCTACAACCTTTTCGTGGACGGAGCCAGTGGCGATTGCCCCTTCGTAAACAGATGAAAGCAATCTAGATTGTACGCACGTCATATTTCGTCGAGGTATCGACACCGACGGCGAGCCGCGGCTCCGGGCCGCACGCCTTACTCGGTGAAGTACTTGTTGTAGAGCTCCTGATACTTGCCGTTGCTGCGCATCTCGGTGAGCTGGGTGTTGATCTCAGCGATCAGCTCTTCGCTGCCGTCCTTCTTCGCGGCCAGGCCGTAGGACTCACCCGTGGAGTAGGTCCCGGCGATGCTGTATTTGCCGTCGTCGGTGTGCTTGAGGTTCACGGGCAGGTCCTGCAGCACGCCGTCGATATTGCCGGCCTGCAGCGCCTGGAACAGCTCCGCATCGGTCTGGTAAGCGATGACCTCCGTATCCGAGGGAGCATTCTCTCGGGTGTAGGTTTCGCCGGTGGTTCCCTGCTGGATGCCGATCTTCTTGCCTGCCATGTCCTCCAGGGACTTGGCGGTTGAACCGGCAGATACCAGCAGTGACTGCAGCGAGTCATAGTACGGGTCGGAGAAGGCCAGGTTCGCTTCGCGCTCCGGGGTGATGGTCATGGCAGCTGCCACGATGTCGCACTGGTTGGCGGCCAGGACGGTCCCGCTCTGCAGGCCGTCAAAGCTGGCGTTCTGCACCTCGAGTTCCAGGCCCATGCCGGCGGCAATTTCGCGGCTGAGATCCATATCGAAGCCGGTGTATTCGCCGTCTTCGCCCACGAACTCGAAGGGTTCAAACGGAACATTGGAGCAAACCGTCAGTGCGCCGTCGTTCACCAGGGGAATCCCGGATTCCGTTTCAGCCGTTCCGCCGCTGCAGGCGGTTGCGGTCAGGGCACCGAGGGCCAGGACGGCTGCCAGGGCGGTGCGGGCTTTGTACAGCATGGGAATTACAACCTCAGATCGGAAGGGACGGAACCGGCTCCGGTGAGCCGGCACAGCTGCCAAGTGGCGAATGTATAAATATGCATGCCCCCTCAATTATACGCACTTTCGAGCGGTGTACATACAGAACCTGCGTCACACCGTCAAGGGTGTCTCACGTTCGCCTAAGAGGCGACGGCGGCACCGACGGCCCGGTCCAGCTCCAGGGCTTCCAGCATGGGGCGGAACTTACTCCAGGTTTCGGCGAGCTCCGCAGTCGGATTGGACCCGGCGACAATGCCGCAGCCAGCATAAAGGCGCACGGTGTGGGGATCCTCGATCACGGCGCCGCGCAGTGCGATGCCCCATTCGCCGTTGCCTGCGGCATCCATCCAGCCCACCGGCCCGGCATACGGGCCGCGGTCCATATGTTCAAGTTCACTGATCAGCTCACCGGCTACGCTCGTCGGGAAGCCGCACACCGCCGCGGTGGGGTGCAGCGCCTCCACCAGTGCCAGCGGCGTGGGGATTCCGCCGTCGGCTGTGGGGGCCAGCTCAGCGGTGACGTCCGAGGCCAGGTGCCACACGTTGGGCAGCTCCAGGACAAAAGGTTCGCTGTGCGAGGTCATGGAAGAGGTGAAGGGCTGCAGCTGGCGGGTCAGGGAATCAATGGCGATTTGGTGCTCGTGCCGCTGCTTGTCGGAACCGGCCAGGACCCGCTGCGGATATTCCGGATCATCAGCGGGTGCGGTGGCGCGGTCCAGCGTGCCTGCCAGGACGCGGGCGCGGGCAACACCGTTTTCCACCTTGATCAGCATTTCCGGAGTGGAGCCGATGAGGCCGTCTACGGAATACGTCCAGCACCTGCGGTACCGCAGGGCCAGCTCGCGCAGCACCTGTGCCGCGGACACCGGCGATCCCAGCGAAGCCACGATGTCGCGGGCCAGGACAATTTTGCTGAGGTCGCCGGCGTTGATGTGCGCCACGGAGCGGGCCACGGCGTTCTTCCATTCGGCTTCGCTGAGGATGCCGGGCAGGATCCGGTCTTCGGGATCCGGTTCCCGGGCAACCGGAACTTCATCCAAATAGAGGGCGAGGGCAGACTGCGCGGAGGCGGGGCTTAGCTCCGCGTCGGGGTCCGCAGTGGTCTGTGTGATCCAAGCGACGCCGTCGCGGGATCCCACCACGATCTCCGGAACGATGAGCCGGGATTCAAAGGGGGAACGCTTGGAAAAACCGAAGGAGCCAAAGGCTGCCAAGCCGCTGCCGGGAATAGACAGCGGGTTCTGGATCTCGGCATCGGAGGACAGCTTCAGCCACCACTGCTGAGCATCGGCAAAACGCTCGGGTCCGCTGGCGGTGAAGCGGGCGCTCTCACCAAAGCCCACCAGCCCCTCACCGCTGCGGATCCAGGCAAGCTGGTCGTTGAGGACCAGGTACTCCAGCAGCCCTATTGTGGCGGACAGCTCACCAATGGGCACGGTCAGGGAACGCAGGGTGGTCATAATGACTCCAGCCTACTCCTCGCACGGATATGCCCCGGGCGGATCCTTCCGGGGTGACGCGGAGCCGGGCCGGACCCCGTGAGGAGGATGACACCGGCGACTACGCGTTCGGTCCCGTGGACATTCTTTGAGACAATGATCGAGTGAAGCGCGCATCGTTGGAAAAACGCCCGGATGAAGTCGCTGCCATGTTTGACGACGTGGCACCGAAATACGACGTCGTAAATGACGTGCTGTCCATGGGACAGACACGCCGTTGGCGCCGCCTGGTGGTGGACGCCGTAGGCGCCCGGCCCGGCCAGCGGGTGCTGGACCTGGCAGCCGGCACCGGCACCTCCAGCGAGCCCTACGCGGACGCCGGCATCAATGTGGTTGCCTGTGATTTCTCCCTGGGCATGCTCAAAGTGGGCAAGCGCCGCCGCCCGGACATCGATTTTGTGGCCGGTGACGCTACCAACCTGCCGTTCGAGGACAACTCCTTTGACGCCTCCACCATCTCCTTTGGCCTGCGCAACGTGAACGAGCCTAAAAAGGCGCTCTCCGAAATGCTGCGGGTCACCAAGCCCGGCGGGCGCCTGGTCATCGCCGAGTTCTCCTCGCCCACGGTTCCGGTGTGGCGGACCATGTACACCGAATATCTGATGCGGGCCCTTCCCCCGATCGCCCGCAAAGTTGCCTCCAACCCGGATGCCTACGTCTACCTTGCCGAGTCCATCCGCGCCTGGCCGAACCAGGACGGCCTGGCCGCCTGGATCTCGGAAACCGGCTGGGAAGACGTCGCCTACCGCAATCTCTCCGGCGGCATCGTGGCCATCCACCGTGCCGTAAAGCCGGGGAGGACAGCCATCTAAGTGAACGTCCTCATTGTCGGAGCCGGCCCCGCCGGTTCCACCGCGGCCTACTACCTTGCGAGTGCAGGTGTGGAGGTCACGGTTCTGGAAAAGACCGCCTTCCCAAGGGAAAAGGTGTGCGGTGACGGGCTCACGCCCCGCGCGGTGCGTGAAATTCAGCTCCTTGGCCTGCCCCACGAAGAAGCCGAGGGCTGGCGCCGCAACAAGGGTCTGCGACTGATTGCCGCTGGACGCACCGTTGAGCTGCCCTGGCCGGTGCTCTCCGATTTCCCCGACTACGGACTGATCCGCACCCGCCTGGGCTTTGACGAGGCTCTGGCCCGCCACGCGCAGGCCGCCGGTGCGGTCATCCTGGAACGGCATTCGGTCACTTCCGCGCTGCGCGGCGAGGACGGCCGGGTCACCGGAGTGGTGGCCAATGTGCTCGACGACGCCGGCCGGCGCACCGGACAAACCCGCGAATTCCTTGCCGACGTGGTGCTGGCGGCGGATGGCAACTCCAGCCGCACGGCACTGAGCCTGGGCATCGAAAAGCGCGACGACCGGCCGCTGGGCGTGGCCGTACGCACCTACTTCGAGAGCCCGCGCACCAATGACGACTGGATGGAAGGCTGGCTGGAACTCCCTGACGCCGCCGGTAATCCGCTGCCCGGTTACGGCTGGGTTTTCGGTGTGGGCGACGGAACCTCCAACGTGGGCCTGGGGATCCTGAACTCCTCCAAGGAATTCGGGAAACTGGACTATCGCAAGGTGCTGCGGGACTGGACCGCCGGCATGCCCGCCGAATGGGGTTTCACCCCGGAGAACCAGGTGGGGGAGATCCGCGGCGCGGCCCTGCCCATGGGTTTCAACCGGACGCCGCACTACTCCCCGGGGCTGCTGCTGCTGGGCGACGCCGGCGGCATGGTTTCTCCGTTCAACGGCGAAGGCATCTCCTATGCCATGGAATCCGCGCGGTTCGCCGCCGACTTCATTGTGGCCGCCGAGGCCGGGGCCCGCACCCCGGGAATCCTGTCCGCTCCGGCTGCCTTTGATGACCGGCTCTCCGGCTATGCTGACCACGTCCGCGCCGAGTGGGGAAGCCACTTCACGTTGGGGAAGATCTTCGCCGGACTGATCGGCAAGCCCGCCATCATGAAGCTGGCGCTCCGCACCGGGATGCCCATTCCGGTGCTGATGAAGTTTGTGGTGCGGATGCTGGCCAACCTCACGGATCACAGCAGCAAGGGTTTGGAGGATAGAGTTATTGCCGTGCTGGAAGCCCTTGTCCCGGCAGCCTCGAACCAAGACGCCCCATCCCGCCAGCTCTCCACCCCGCTCCGACGAAAAGTTAGTCTGAAACCGTGACTGAATCCTCGAACACCAGCCCGGATACTGCCGCTGACGATGCCGTGCGTGCGCTGCCGGCCGGCTTCTCGCTCATCGCCGAAGACCCTGAGCTGGGTCCGTCAATCGCTGCATCCCTGGAACTGGTCGAAGCCCGGCTCCTGGACGCCATCGCCAACTCTGATCCCTTTGCCGACGCCACCTCGCGCCATCTGGCACAGGCCGGCGGAAAGCGCATCCGCCCGCTGCTGACCCTGCTGGCATCCCATCTGGGCCCGGAGCCGGCCAGCGACAAGGTGATCCAGTCCGCCGTCGTCGTCGAGTTGACGCACCTGGCCACGCTTTATCACGACGACGTGATGGACTCCGCGCCGCTGCGACGCGGTGCGCCCACCGCCCACGAGGTGTGGGGAAACTCGGTGGCGGTGCTGACCGGGGACCTGATTTTTGCCCGGGCCTCGTCCCTGGTGTCCGAACTCGGCGGCGAAGCGCTGGGCATCCAGGCGCGGACCTTCGAGCGGCTCTGCATGGGCCAGCTTCATGAAACCGTAGGCCCGTACGAGGGCCAGGACTCCCTGGAGCATTACCTGTCCGTTATCTCCGGCAAGACCGCCTCGCTGATCGCGGCCTGCGGGCAGTTCGGTTCGCTCTTCTCCGGCGCCGACCGCCAGGCCGTGAACATCATGGTGGAATACGGCGAAAAGGTGGGCACCGCGTTCCAGCTGGCCGACGACGTCATTGACGTCACCGGCCGCGAAGCCAAGTCCGGCAAGACTCCGGGCACTGATCTGCGCGAAGGCGTTCCAACCCTGCCGGTGCTGCTGCTGCGCCGCAACGCGGCAGCGGGCGACGCCGAGGCGGCCGCGGTGCTGGAGCTGGTGGACGGGGACCTCAGCTCGGACGCCGCGCTGGCCGCCGCTGTCGAGGCACTGCGGGAAAACCCGGCCACGACCGAGGCCTGGGCTGTGGCCCGGCAGTGGTCGGACGAAGCAGTTGCCGCCCTTCAGCCGCTGCCGGACACCGTGGTGAAGCAGGCTCTGGCGAGCTTTGCAGTGGCAGTAGTGGAACGGGACGTCTAGAGCCCGTAGTCCGAGACCGTGAGGACGGCCCGCAGCTCCGCGGCCTTCCGGGCCCGGACCGCCGGGTCAACGATCGGGCGCTTAGGCGTGAAATAGAGCCCGTCGTTGTCCCAGCGCGGCAGCACATGCTGGTGGTAGTGCCACACATGCTGGCTTCCGGCGGGCTCGTTGTGCTGCCGGGTGGTAACGCCGTCCGGCCGCCACGCCCTCTTGATGGCCACGGCAATGTCCCGGCTGAGGATCATGAGGCGGGCGGCGACGTCGTCGGGCAGTTCATACAGCAGCTCAAAGTGCTCCCGGGGCGTCACCAGGACGTGGCCCGGCTCCGGATCGAAACCGTGCGAGGCGATGAACGCCAGCACCAGCTCGTCCGAATACACCAGGTCTCCGGGTTCACAGAGGTTGCCGGGGGCCACGAAGTCCCCGGAGGCCATGTCGCAGAACGGGCACTGATAGTTCTCCGGCGCATGGCTGGGCCACACCTCATTGACGGTGCCGGGCTGCTGCATTCGGGCTCCTTCCGGGAAGGGGTTAGTTCGGATCTTCCTCGAAGACCCACTCGAACATGTCAAAGACGTATTCGCTGAAGGTGCCTTCTTCGCTCTGCCAGTCTCCGCGGGCGTTGTTGCGCCGCCAGACAATCGGGTCCGGGACATCCAGCTGGTCCACGCGGAAGCCCCAGGCGAACTTTTCATCCTCGTCTTCGAGGAAGAGCAGGTAGCCGTCTTCGATCTCCAGCTCGTCCGGGTCCCAGAAGAAGTGGTACGCCTCCATGAGGTCTTCACTGTTGCCCAGGGCCAGGTAGAACTCCCGCAGCACCAGGGGGATGGGGAAGTCATGGGCATCCAGCATCTCATTCAAGATGTCAGCGGGGATGCCGTCTTCTTCTTCGCGCCAGTCGTCCTCAAGATACTTGGGGACCAGGGCTTTGAATTTGTCCAGGAACATTTGGCTCAATGGGGTCTCCAAAATTGCGGGTGGTGTACTTCAATCCTAGCCGCGCACGAAGGTCCTCAAGTGCACTCAGTCTGCGCGGAGCGCCATTCCGGGATAGTCGATGACGGCTCCGTCCGCGTCCACGGTCAGCTCGGCGGTGAAGCCCCGGGAGGTGGAACTGTAGAGCACCAGGCCGTAACCCCGGGCCTCGTCAAAAGCCGAAACCTGTGAGTAGACCTGGTCGCTGGGGAGCACCCGCAGGCTGGGCATTTCCACCCACGCCATGGTGAGTTTGGTGTCATCCGCCGGCGCGGAGCGGGTCAGCAGGTCCAGGCGGAGGATGGGCATGGTGTTGGTCAGCGGGCACAGGTCCAGATCCACGTCCTGGGCATTGTCCAGGGCACCGGAGTCTTCGATCCCGGGCGCCGGCAGCCCCGCGTCCCCCGATACCCGTGTGTCGGCGGTCCATTTGCCGTCGCTGGACCGGGTCAGTTCCAGGGACCGGGACCAGTTCGGTCCCTCGACACGGATGGCGAACCGTGTGGTTACCCAGCCCGGAGATGTGGAGAGGGTCCAGGACGCGGCGTACTCATCAGTGATCGACGTTCCACCGGCGGCGAGCTCCCGGGAACGGAAGGATACCGCCGCGGTGTCGTGGCGTGCGGCGTCCACGCCCTGCCAGCGGAGGGTTCGGGCGGGTTGCACGCTGTTGATCATCCCTTTACATTATGGTTACCGGGCGGTAGGCGGCAACGAGAGGTTTGGGTGGCCGAGTGCCGCGATCCTGCTGCTTCGCCCCCGTCGAGTGTCGCGAGGATGCCCTTCCCGGCGTCTCAAAGCGGCGTCGTCTCTACTCTCGACGGGCTCAAGCTTTCACACCACGCCGACGCCGAGCCGCCGGACGTTGAGTGCCAGGAATAAGTGCACGCGGTCGGCGGTGACGGCGGGGTCGTAGCCGGTCAGCTCGGTGATCTGTCCGAGCCGGTACCGCACGGTGTTCCGGTGCAGGCCCAGCTCGTCGGCCACAGCCGCCACCGATCCGTTCAGTGCCAGATACCGTTCCAGGGTCTCCAAGAGCTTTGAGTCGTGGGCGGCATCGAAATCCGTCAGCGGCTCCAGCGCCTCGGCAGCCAGATCGGCCAGCGGAACATCGGTTCCGGACATCAGCAGCGAGGTAAGGCTCAGCCGTTCGGGTTCATTGATACTCTGTCCGCGCTGCAGGGATTCCTTGGCCTCGAAATAGCTCCAGCGTAGCCCGGCCGGCTCGGCGTAGGAGCCGCCAACACCGATTTTCGCCGTCAGTCCGCTGCCGTAAAGGTAGTCGGAAAGGATGCGGGCCAGATCCGGGCGGGATCCTTCCGGAACCACAATCGCCAGCCGGCCGTCGACGACGGCGGTGGCGGCGCCGTCGAACTCCGAGGGCAGCGGCAGGGCAGGCAGCGAGCGCACGTGGCCGGAAGCGACTTCCACCAGGAGCGTCAGCTGGCGCCGGGCCGGAGAAATGCCGGCTCCCTGAAGACGCAGGGCGGCATCCTTGCCGGCCAGGCGGCCGGCGACGACGTCGGTGAGCAGCTGCCCGGTCACCGCCCGGTCGCGGGCCCGGCGGCGGGCCTGGTTGCTCAGTTCCACGCTGATCAGGCTCTGGGCGTAGGCGACGATATCGGGGCGCCGGAAGGGCTCGGTGATCACCAGGGCGCAGCGGTCGCGGAGTCCGGTGGGGATGGGAACGCGGTGCCCGGCGCCGGAATCAGCCCCTGACGCGGTCCCGGCCCCGGAGGTGAACAGCCGTGCACCGTACTGGTACAGCGCCACCTGGTTGCCCAGCAGCACCGCAAGTTCCTGCAGCAGCCCCGGCAGGCCCTTGCCGCCCAGCAAAGCGCCCGCCAGGGACTGATGCGCCGCCAGCAGTTCCCGCAGCTGGGTGACATGGTCCGCCGACAGTGCATCAGCCACCATCTTGCCCAGGGCCACGAACGGAGTCACGTAGGGAACCTCGAACACGGGCAGGCCGTGCTGGTCGGCCGCTTCGACCAGGGCCACGGGCACTTTGGCGTGGCTCAGCCCGGTGCCGAAACCGATGGCCAGGGCACCTGCCCGGTGCACGCTGTCCACGAAACTGCGCTGCACGGCCCCGGAACGCTGCCGCACCCCCGTGGTCAGGACCACCTCGCCGCCGCCAAGGAACGGAAACGGGTCCTCAAGTTCGGTGACGGCAACCCACTGCAGGGGTGCAGCCGGGACCGGTGCGGTCCCGCACTGGCGCAGGTCCAGTTCGGGGGCGGCCAGAAGATCGGAAAGATAAATCGGCATGGGGCAACTATAGGGGTCCTGTTTGGTCGCCTGCACAGCCGAACCGTACAGGCGTTGTTCTTTTGCCCCTTTGTGACGTGGGTTGCTCCGCATAGGTTGGAAGGAAAGCCCCGGGCAACGGAGTCCGGGCATCCTCCTCCTGAAAGGACAGTGCGAGCCATGGCCCAGACGCTGCAGAACTTTATCAACGGAGAGTTTGTCCCGGCACGGGGAACCGAATCGCTGGAAATCATCAACCCGGTCAACGGCGAAGTGGTTGCCTCCTCTCCGGTGTCCAACCAGGCCGATGTCGACGCAGCCATGGAGGCCGCTGCGGCAGCCTTCAAAACCTGGAAGCGGACTACTCCGTCCGAACGCCAGCTGATGCTCCTGCACCTGGCCGACGCCCTGGAAGCCAACTCCGCTGAACTGGTGGCTGCCCAGCACCGCAACACCGGACAGGTACCCTCGGTCATCGCCGCGGAGGAAGTCGCTGTTGGCGCCGATCAGCTGCGCTTCTTCGCCGGCGCAGCCCGCCTGCTGGAGGGCAAGTCCGCCGGGGAGTACATGGAGGACCACACCTCCTTCATCCGCCGCGAGCCGATCGGCGTCGTGGCACAGGTTGCCCCCTGGAACTACCCGCTGCTGATGGCCATCTGGAAGATCGGCCCCGCGCTGGCCGCCGGCAACACCGTGGTGCTCAAGCCCTCCGACACCACACCCGAGTCCACCCTGGTCCTGGCCCGCCTCGCCGGCGAAATCTTCCCCGCCGGCGTCCTGAACGTGGTGCTGGGCACCGGCGAAACCGGCGCCGCCATGGTGGACCACCCCGTTCCGGGCCTGGTATCCATCACCGGCTCCGTCCGTGCCGGCATCGCCGTGGCCTCCGGTGCCGCCAAAACACTCAAGCGCGCCCACCTGGAACTTGGCGGCAAGGCTCCTGCCGTTGTCTTTGCCGACGCGGACCTGAAGAAGACCGCCCAGGCGGTTGCAGAGTTCTCTTTCTTCAACGCCGGGCAGGACTGCACCGCCATCACCCGCGTCCTGGTCGAGGACTCCGCGCAGGATGAGTTTGTGGCCGCCCTGGTGGAACACACCAAGACCCTGCAGACCGGGCATGAGGATTCCGAGGAAAACTACTTCGGTCCGCTGAATAACATCAACCACTTCAACGCCGTCAACGCCGTCATCGACTCCCTGCCGGAGCACTGCAGCATTGCCACCGGCGGCAAGCGCGCCGGCGCCAAGGGCTTCTTCTTTGAGCCTACGGTGATCACCGGTGCCCGCCAGGATGACGACATTGTGCAGAAGGAAACCTTTGGCCCCGTCATCACGGTGCAGACCTTCGGCACCGAGGAAGAGGCGGTGGAGATGGCCAACGACGTCGAATACGCGCTGGCTTCCAGCGTCTGGACCTCCAACCACGGCCGGGCCATGCGTCTGGCCCGCGATCTGGACTTCGGCGCGGTCTGGATCAACACGCACATCATGCTGACGGCCGAGATGCCGCACGGCGGCTTCAAGAGCTCCGGCTACGGCAAGGACCTCTCGATGTACGGCGTGGAGGACTACACCCGGATCAAGCACGTGATGACCGCACTGGACGCCTAGTCCGGCAGTGCAAAACCGCAGTACTGACAGCCCCGCACCACCGTTTGAAAGGCACACACCCTATGAGCACCCAAGCCCTCCAGCCCACCTACCGGCTGGAGCAGAAGCGCAATATCAACGGAACGTTCCCCGGCCCCAAGTCCGTTGAGCTGAACACCCGCCGGGCGGCCGTGGTTGCCAAGGGCGTAGCCTCCTCCGTTCCGGTGTACGTCGCCGACGCCGACGGCGGCATCATCAAGGATGTGGACGGCAACTCCTTCATTGACCTGGGTTCCGGGATCGCCGTAACCAGTGTCGGTGCCTCGGATCCCGCCGTCGTCGGCGCAGTCAAGGAGCAGGTGGAGCACTTCACGCACACCTGCTTCATGGTGACCCCGTACGAGGGCTACATTGCCCTGGCGGAAAAACTGCACGAGGTCACCCCCGGGGACCACGAGAAGCGCACAGTGCTCTTCAACTCCGGCGCCGAGGCCGTGGAAAACGCCATCAAGATTGCCCGCTCCGCGACCGGGCGCGACGCAGTTGTGGCCTTTGACCACGCCTACCACGGCCGCACCAACCTCACCATGGGCCTGACCGCCAAGGCCATGCCGTACAAGACCGGCTTTGGCCCGTTTGCCTCCGAAATCTACCGGATGCCCATGAGCTACCCGTTCCGCGAGGAAAACCCGGAGACCACCGGCACCGAGGCTGCGGACCGCGTGATCCTGGCCATCGAGAAGCAGATTGGCGCAGATCAGACCGCAGCCATCCTGATCGAACCGATCCAGGGCGAGGGCGGCTTCATTGTTCCGGCTGAAGGCTTCCTGCCGCGGCTGGCCGAATGGGCCAAGTCCAAGGGCATTGTCTTCATTGCGGACGAGGTCCAGTCCGGTTTCTGCCGCACCGGCGAGTGGTTCGCCGTGCAGCATGAGGGTGTCATTCCGGACATCATGACCATGGCCAAGGGCATTGCCGGCGGCATGCCGCTCTCGGCGGTTACCGGCCGCGCGGAACTGCTCGACGCCGTCCATGCGGGCGGTCTGGGCGGCACCTACGGCGGCAACCCGGTGGCCTGTGCCGCCGCATTGGCAGCGATCGAGACCATGGAAACCTCTGATCTGGCCGGCCGCGCCCGCCGGATCGAGGAACTGGCCGTTCCCCGCCTGCAGCAGCTGGCCGAAGACACCGGCGTGATCGGCGAAGTCCGCGGCCGCGGCGCCATGCTGGCGCTGGAATTCGTGAAGCCCGGCTCCAAGACGCCGGATGCTGATATCACCAAGGCCATTGCCGCGGCGTGCCTGGCTGAGGGTGTCATCATCCTGACCTGCGGCACGTACGGCAACGTGGTGCGCCTGCTGCCGCCGCTGGTTATCGGTGAAGAGCTGCTGGCTGACGCGCTGGACGTGCTGGAAGCCGCCGTCCGCGCCCAGCTCTAGCGGTTCACGGGCCGGCCCGGAATCTCAGGGGCCGAACCGGCAACGGTGCTCAGGCCGCGCCGGACTCCACCCGGAGTCCGGCGCGCCGGCCCAGCCCGGTGACCAGCGCGTTCAGTCCTGCCTCAAAAGCGGCATCCGCGGCCCGTCCTTCCGCACGCCCGGACTGTTGCCGGACCGCTGCAGTGAAATACGGGCTGTCCGAGGCCAGTGCACCCGTGGCGAAAATGTCCGAGGGCGCCCCGGCGTCGTAGGCCGACCCGTAAATAAAGGACTCCAGCGCCACGACGGCCGGCACAATCTGCGCAGCCGGCCAGCCTGCCCGCACCAGCCCCTCGGTGACTGCCTCGTACATCGCCAGCGTGCGCGGAGCGCCGCTGACCTGCAGTACCGCGATCACCGGAATCAGCGGTGTGTGGCGGGCAAAAACATCCCGGTAGGAGCGCGCCCAGGCCCGCAGGGCCTCGTCCCAGGACAGATCCGCGAAGCCCGAAATATCCACCGAGGACATGACGTAGTCCTGCAGCCAGCGCAGCACTTCCTGCTTGGACTCCACATGGTTGTACAACGCTGACGGCGCCACCTCCAGCCGGCGGGCCAGCGCGGACATGGTGAGCCCCCCATAGCCGCCGCACGAGATAACCTCCAGCGCCGCCGCAATGATCCGTTTCTGCGAGAGCACGCGGTTCACTGGCCGCCCGGCGCTCCTGCGGCGGGGTTCGTCCCTCGTCATGTGCCCTGTTTCCTTCCGCGGTACCGGTCTTCATGGTGTCATACCGCACGGTTTGCGCCGCGCCCAACTTCCCTGAGGACGTGACGCACGCTACAGTACTTGCAATAAATGAATAACATTCATTTATTGCATTGGTGGCGGCCGTTCCGGCCGCCGGGAAAGGACACTGTGAAGACGCTGGAACGTGACGTTGTAATTATTGGAGCCGGGCCTTCGGGCCTGAGCGCTGCGCGCAAACTGAAGGCCGCCGGCCTGACCGTAGCCGTACTGGAAGCCCGCAACCGCGTGGGCGGGCGGACCTGGACCGACACGATCGACGGTGCCATGCTGGAAATCGGCGGCCAGTGGGTTTCCCCCGACCAGACGGCCCTGATCTCCCTCATCGAGGAACTCGGCCTGGAAACCTTTGAGCGCTACCGCTCGGGAGAGTCCGTCTACATCTCCCCGGACGGCACCCGCCGCACGTACACCGGCGAAATGTTCCCGGTGGGGGAGCAGACCGAAAAGGAAATGCTCCGCCTCATTGATCTCCTCGACGCCCTGGCTGCCGACACGGACCCCGCCGCGCCCTGGAAGCACCCCCGTGCCCGGGAACTGGACACAGTCTCTTTTGCGCACTGGCTCCGCCAGCAGTCCTCCGATGAGGAAGCCTGCAATAATATCGGCCTGTTTGTGGCCGGCGGCATGCTCACCAAGCCGGCCCACGCGTTCTCTGTGCTCCAGGCCGTGCTGATGGCAGCCTCCGCGGGCTCCTTCTCCAACCTGGTGGATGAGGACTTCATCCTGGACCGCCGCGTTGCCGGCGGAATGCAGCAGGTGTCCGAGCTCATGGCCGCTGACCTGGGCGAGAACGTCGTTCTCTCGGCCCCGGTTCGCTTCCTGCGCTGGCCGGGGGAGGACGGCACTGCGCACGACGGCGTCACCGCCGTAGCGGACAACGTCACGGTGCACGCCCGCCGGGCCGTCATGGCAGTGCCGCCGAACCTGTACTCCCGGGTCTCCTTCGACCCGCCGCTGCCGCGCCGCCAGCACCAGATGCACCAGCATCAGTCCCTGGGCCTGGTCATCAAGGTCCACGCCGTGTACTCCACTCCATTCTGGCGGGAAGCTGGCTTGTCCGGCACCTGCTTCGGCGCCGGTGAACTGGTCCAGGAGGTCTACGACAACACGAACCACGAGGATCCCCGCGGCACCCTGGTCGGCTTCATCTCCGATGAAAAGGCCGATCGCATGTTCGAGCTCTCCGCCGAGGACCGCCGCCAGGCCATCCTCTCCTCCCTGGCCGCCTTCCTCGGCGACGAAGCGCTGACCCCTGAGGTCTACTACGAATCGGACTGGGGCTCGGAGGAATGGACCCGCGGCGCGTACGCGGCCAGCTATGACCTGGGCGGTCTGCACCGTTATGGCCCCGACCAGCTCAAGCCTGTGGGCCCGATCTACTGGTCGTCCTCCGACCTGGCTGCCGAGGGGTACCAGCATGTGGACGGCGCCGTGCGGATGGGACAGCTCACTGCTGAGCGCATCCTCGCCGCAGAGCCCGGCAAGGGCTAAAGCACATGCGTTACGTCGTCGGATACACCGCCAATGAGCGGGGCAGGGATGCCCTGAATCTGGCCGCGGCCCTGGCCCGGAGCCAGGACGCGGAGCTTGACCTGGTCATGGTTGACCCGGTGCACTCGCCCTACACCGCCGTCTATCCACCCGAAAGCGGCTTCCGGGACCTGCTGGA
Source organism: Arthrobacter sp. UYP6 (assembly GCF_040547315.1). Classification (NCBI taxonomy): domain Bacteria; kingdom Bacillati; phylum Actinomycetota; class Actinomycetes; order Micrococcales; family Micrococcaceae; genus Arthrobacter; species Arthrobacter sp. UYP6. The sequence goes on along the minus strand of NZ_JBEPPM010000001.1, from coordinate 251,510 downwards.
AGAACAGCTGGAAAAATGGCTGACCGAGGGCCTCGCACGGGTACCCGACGACGTCCGCGCCGCCGGACACATCCGCAATGCCGATTCCGATGCCCGCGGACTCATCGAGGCCGCCGCCGACCTGGGCGCGGGACTGATTGTGGTGGGTGCGGCCAGCAACGGGATGTTCAAGCGCTTTACCGTTGGCAGCGTGGCGAATGCCCTGCTGCATGCCGCCGAGGTGCCGGTGGCGCTGGCGCCGCACGGCTACAGCAGGACCGGTCCGCTGACCCGGGTCACCTGTGCGGTGGGCAACCGCCGCGGCGCAGAAGATGTCCTGGAAACAGCGGTGCAGACCGCTGCGCGCAGCGGTCTGCCCCTGCGCCTGATCTCACTGGTTGCCCTCGACGCTCCGTCCCGGGATGAAAACGCCGTTCTGGAGGCCGAGCTGCACGCCATGGACCGGCTCGCCCGTGCCAGGGAACTGGCCGCCGGACGCTGCCAGGTCACCGCCGTCGTCGCCTCCGGGCGGACGATCGAGAACGCGGTCGATGACCTGGACTTCGAGGACGGCGACATCATGCTCATCGGTTCCAGCCGGCTGGCCGGAAACAACCGGATTTTCCTGGGCCCCACTGCCAGTAAAGTACTGCGCAGCCTTCCCGTACCCATGGTCGTGGTGCCCCGGAATTTCCGGGGCGGCCGCGCATCCAGCCCAACAGAGGTGACCGAATGAGCTCCAAGCAAGTGATCCCGCCCAGGGAAGAGGCAGCCGGCGGGCTCAGCCGTAAGGGACTGAAGTCCGGAACCGTCGGCCTGCTCGGTGCGGTGGTGATCGGGGTGTCCTGCATCGCGCCCGCCTACACGCTGACCGCGGGTCTGGGTCCCACGGTTTCCGAAGTGGGTGTGCAGCTGCCGGCGATCTTCCTGGTGGGCTTCATCCCCATGATCCTTGTGGCGCTGGGCTACCGCGAGCTGAACAACGCCATGCCGGACTCCGGCACGTCCTTCACCTGGGCCACCCGGGCCTTCGGTCCCTGGATCGGTTGGATGGGCGGATGGGGGCTGATCGCCGCCACCATTATCGTGTTGTCCAACCTCGCCGCCGTGGCAGTGGATTTCTTCTATCTGATGCTCGCGCAGGTGACCGGCAACGATTCCCTGGCGGACCTCACCAGCAATCTGCCGTTGAACATCCTCACTACCTGCGTCTTCATCGCCGGGGCGTGCTGGATTTCCTACCGCGGGCTGGAAACCACCAAGATGTTCCAATATGTCCTGGTGGGGTTCCAACTGTTGGTGCTGGGCTGGTTCTCGATAGCCGCCTTCATCCATGTGGGAGCAGGCACGGCGTTTGACGCCACCCCCATTACCGCTGAATGGTTCAACCCGTTTGCCGTGGACTCCTTCTCCAGTTTTGCCGCCGGCGTCTCACTGTCCATCTTTGTGTACTGGGGCTGGGACGTCACGCTGACCATGAACGAGGAAACGAAGGATCCGGATAAGACCCCCGGGCGTGCCGCCACCGTAACGGTCTTCGTGATTGTGCTGATCTACATGATGGTCTCTCTGGCAGTGCTGTCCTATGCCGGCGTGGGAGAGGGCGAATACGGGGCCGGGAACCCTGAGAACCAGGAGAGCATTTTTGCCGTCCTGGCCGGTCCGGTGATGGGCCCCTTTGCCATCCTGATGTCCCTGTCCATCCTCAGCAGCTCTGCCGCGTCGCTGCAGTCCACCTTTGTCTCCCCGGCACGGACGCTGCTGGCAATGGGCCACTACCGGGCCCTGCCCCGGCGGTTCGGCAGCATCAGCCCGGTGCATAAATCCCCGGGGTACGCCACGATCGCCTCGGCCATCGCCGCGGCAGGCTTTTACACACTCACGCGGCTGCTCTCCGAAAACGCCCTGTGGGACACCATCACCGCGCTGGGCCTGATGATCTGCTTCTACTACGGCATCACGGCGCTGGCCTGCGTCTGGTTCTTCCGTGCAGAGGCGTTCAGCTCGCTGCGCAACTTCCTGCTGAAGTTCCTTGCTCCGCTGGTGGGTGCCGTCATCCTGTTCGTGATGTTCCTCAAGACCGCGGTGGACTCCATGGATCCAAACTACGGTTCCGGGTCCTCCCTGGGCGGGGTTGGGCTGGTGTTCATTCTGGGCACCGGTGTCATTGCGCTCGGTGCGGTGCTGATGCTGCTGATGTATCTGCGAAATCCGGGATACTTCCGCGGTGAGACCCTGCGCAAGGGCGTCGCAGAGAAGGCCGCCGGAAAGTAGGAGCTACGCCGGGGCAGACCCGGCAGGTCGGTTGGTACCGGGCCGGAGCTGCAGCTGTTTGGCTGCGGTTCCGGCCCTCTTTCTACCTTCTTCTCCCAGTCCAGCGTGTCCTGCTTCCGATCGCTGTTACTGGTGTTATTGAAGTTGTTGTTGTCTATTCGAGGTGCCTACGGTAAATTCGCATCGTTGCCCTGTGACGTTTTTGCCGGGCACCGCAGCTCTCTGGGGAGGCTGCGCACGGTCCGGCTTCGGTGTTTTCACTGGGTCTCGAGGCATAAGGATGCACTTTGCGCGTTAAGAAACTTGTGGGCGTCTTCACGGCGCTCGCCATTGCACTGATGACGGCGGTGATCTCGATCCCGTCCGCTGCGGCAAGTTCCGCGGACGCTGCGTTCGCTCAACGCCTGTACGTGCTGATCAATGACTACCGGGCACAGCACGCACTGGCCCCGCTGACCTGGAACAACCAGATGTCGGCCGAATCGCAGTCCTGGACGCAGCAGTCCGCGGATCAGGCCAATATCTACGGCGCCGGCGTCTTTACGCACAGCCCGGGATCCTATGCGTTCCCGGAAAACATCGTCTGGAACATGAGCGCCGACCAGGCCTTCAACTGGTGGGTCAATTCGCCGGCCCACCGTGCCAACATGCTGCGCGCGGCCGATACGGACATTGGCCTGGGAGCCGTCCAGCTGACCGCCGGACCCAACCAGGGCGCGTACCTGGCCACCGCCAAGTTCGGCCAGTATGCCGTCTCGGCTGAAGACGAGGCGGCCCGCGAGGCTCGCGAAGCTGCAGCCCGCGCCGCAGCGGAAAAAGCTGCTCAGGAAGCAGCTGCCCGTGCTGCCGCGGAAGAAGCTGCTGCTCATGCCGCGGCCGAGAAGGCTGCCCAGGAAGCTGCCGCCCGCGCTGCTGCCGAAGAAGCGGCAGCCAAGGCTGCCGAAAAGGCCGCCGCCGATGCTGCTGCCAAGGCCGCCGAAAAGGCTGCCGCCGATGCTGCTGCCGCCAAGGCCGCAGAGGATGCTGCCGCCGCAAAGCCGGGTGCTCCAACAAATCCGGATCAGGCCGCTGAGGAAGCCGCTGCCGCCAAGGCTGCTAAGGAAGCTGCTGCCGCCAAGGCTGCTGAGGAGGCTGCTGCCGCCAAGGCTGCTGAGGAGGCTGCTGCCGCCCAGGCCGCTGAGGAGGCTGCTGCCGCCCAGGCCGCTGAGGAAGCCGCTGGTGCCCAGAAGGCAGCGGATGAGGCTGCCGCCCTGAAGGCTGCGGAGCCGGCACGCAAGGCTGCTGAAGAGCAGGCCGCTGCGGATGCGGCCCTTGCGCAGGAAGCGGCCGCTGCTGAAGCCGCCGCGCAGGACGCCGCAAACGAGAAAGCCGCCGGCGAGGCCGCGGCGAAGGAAGCAGCCCAGGCGGCTGCCACCGCGAAAGCTGCTGCGGAACAAGAAGCACAGCGCGCAGCGGAACAGACAAAGGCCAAGGCTGCTGCCAACGTTGCCACTGTTGAGCAGGTGGCACTCGGACAGGACACCCTCCTCACCGAATCAGTACGGGGAACTGTCTCTGCGGTTGCTTCCGGCAGCCAGCTGCGGGTCTCCGGTCTTGCGGCAGGTACCGCTTATGAAGTGGTCCTTCCCTCCGCCGGGGTCAACCTGGGTGCTGTAACCTCCGATGCCAAGGGTTCCCTGACGGCGTCCGTTCCTGCTGTCCTGGGAGCAGGCGAGCACAAGGTCGCCCTGTTCAAGGACGGAGTCCTGGCAGGCTGGAGCACCTTTACCGTGGAACAGGCCGTCACGGTCCTGGCAGCGCAGTCGGTCCCGGTTGCTGCCGACGGTTCCACCGAGCTGGCCTCCACCGGCCTGAACGCCGCCCAGCTGGCCATCGGTGGCATTGGTGCCCTGATGGCGCTGATCGGTGCTGCCGCCCTCGTGGCAGTCCAGCGTCAGCGCAGTATCTCGGCACGCCGGTAGCCGAACAAGCAGTCGAGGAATGAAAAAGCCTCCGCAGCCCACATGGGCCGCGGAGGCTTTTTCGTTCCCGCTTGAGGCCGGCAGGCAGTGCCCCTCAGGCAGCCGTTGTTGCCGCGCGGAGGATCCGGTTTCGGCGCGGGCCGCCCATCATGTCCACCGTCAGGATCACCAGCGCCAGCCAGATCAAGCCAAACCCGGCCCAGCGCTCCGTGGGCATGCTCTCCTTGAAGACCGCCAGGGCAATGATGAACTGCAGCGTCGGTGCCAGATATTGGAGCATTCCCACCGTGGAGAGAGGCAGCCGGCGCGTTGCGGCGCCGAAGAAGATCAGCGGAACAGCCGTAATCACGCCGGAGGCAACAAGAAGCCAGAAGTGCGCCGGGCCGTTGTCGAGGATGGTGGCGTTACCGCTGAGGGAGAACCAGATCAGGACGCCGAGGGCTAGGGGAGTGAGGGCAGCGGTTTCAATGGTGAGGCTGGAGACCGCATCCACTTTTCCACCCACACCCTTCTTGACCAGCCCGTACAGGCCGAAGCTGAAGGCGAGGCCCAGCGCCACCCAGGGAACGGTGCCGTAGGCCAGGGCCAGGACGAGGACGGCGATGAAACCCACGGCCATCGCCACCCACTGCAGCGGCCGAAGCTTCTCCTTGAGCACAATCACGCCCAGCAGCACTGAGACGAGGGGATTGATGAAGTAGCCCAGCGCGGCTTCCACCGCGTGTTCGTTCAGGACAGCCCAGGCGTAGGTGAGCCAGTTGACGGCAATGAGGACCGCAGCGCCGGCAAGCGTGCCCACGAGCCGGAGATCTCGGGCAGCCACGGCAGTGGCCTTCCACGACCGCAGGACGGTGAGCAATGCAACGCAGAACACCAGTGAGAACACGATGCGTGAGGCAACAATCTCCACTGCTCCAGCCGGAACCAGCAGGATGAAGTAGAGAGGCAGCAAACCCCACAGCACGTAGGCGCCGGCACCAAAAAGGATGCCGGTTGTATTCTCGCTGCGCCCGGAGGTTGCCGTGGGCGCCAGCTGCGGCCCAGGGGAGGAACGGGCGGACTCGGATAAGGATGCGGAGCGCTGGGCGCCTGTTCCGTTGGATGAAGACACGTGATCCACAACATTGCGGTGCCGCCGCATATTCCCGCAGCCTCTTGTCGCACGGTCTCATCCGGCACCGCTGAAGGACGCCGTCACAGCATGGGAGCAGTCCGGGCTGCCGGGCCATCCGTGGCGGCGTTCGCACCGAACCGTTTAGACGCCGTCGTACTAGGCATTTAGAATAGGAAACTGTGCGTTATTCCGCACGAGGTTCCCCCCGAGACAAAGGACTATCAGTGTCTAATTCAGCCGCGGACCGGTCGCAGCGCCCCATGCGAGTCGCCATTATCGGCGCTGGACCCGCCGGTGTGTATGCCGCAGATATCCTCACCAAAGCTGAACGGGACTTCGAGGTCAGCATCGACCTCTTTGATAAGTATCCTGCTCCCTACGGCCTGATCCGCTACGGCGTGGCTCCGGACCACCCGCGGATCAAGGGCATCGTCAATGCCCTGCACAAGGTGATGGACCGCGGCGACATCCGTTTCCTGGGGAACGTGCACTATGGCAAGGACCTGACGCTCACCGATTTCCGGCACTTCTATGACGCCATCATCTTCGCTACGGGCGCCATCAAGGACGCTGATATGAGCATTCCCGGCGTTGAGCTGGAGGGTTCCTTCGGCGGCGCCGACTTCGTGTCCTGGTATGACGGCCACCCCGACGTGTCACGCGAATGGCCGCTGGACGCCAAAGAAGTGGCTGTCATCGGCAACGGTAACGTGGCCTTGGACGTGGCGCGTATCCTCTCCAAGCATGCCGATGACCTGCTCACCACCGAGATTCCGGACAACGTCTATGAGGGCCTGAAGAAGTCCCCCGTCACTGACGTCCACATCTTTGGCCGCCGAGGCCCGGCCCAAGTGAAGTTCACCCCGCTGGAACTGCGCGAGCTCTCGCACTCCCGCGACGTGGATATTGTGCTTTACCCGGAGGACTTCGAATTCGACGAAGGCTCCGACGAGCAGATCCGCAGCAACAACCAGACCAAGACCATGGTCAACACGCTGACCAACTGGCTGGTCGAGGAGCAGGACACCGGTGCCTCCCGCCGCCTGCACCTGCACTTCCTGCACAGCCCGGTGGAGATTTACGAGGACCCGGCCAACCCCGGCAAGGTGGCCGGCATGAAGTTTGAGCGCAATGAACTGGACGGAACCGGCAACGCCCGCGGCACCGGCGAGATTGTGGACTACCCGGTGCAGGCCGTCTACCGTGCCATTGGCTACTTCGGTTCGGAGCTGCCGGAGGTGGGCTTCGACTCCCGCCGCGGTGTCATCCCGAACGACGGCGGCCGTGTCATCGATGAATCCGGGACCCCCGTGCCCGGCATCTACACCACCGGCTGGATCAAGCGCGGCCCGGTGGGCCTGATCGGACACACCAAGGGCGATGCCCTGGAAACCATCGGCTTCCTGCTTGAGGACCGGTTGAACCTTCCGGCCGCCGAAGAGCCGGACGAGGATTCCATCATCAAGCTGCTCGAAGACCGCGGGGTTGAGTACACCACCTGGGAGGGCTGGCTGAAGCTGGATGCTTATGAGAAGAGCCTGGGCGCTTCCTACATCCATCCGGATCCCGCAACGGGTGAGCTGGTGCGCGAACGCGTGAAGGTTGTGGACCGCGCCGAGATGGTCCGGATCGCCCGCGGGCAGTAAGCGGAGCCTCCTGCCCCGGCCGCAGATCAGGTGACTGACCCATGGAAGGAAGGGAACCTGCATGAGTAGACTGAGCGGACAGTCCGGCATTACGCCGGTCACGTCAGTTCTCTCCTCATCAGCGGTCTCCTTATCAGCGTGGATAGGTCGGGGCAGTGCACAATCAGGACATTCGCGTACCGCCGCGGCGCACGGCGGCCACCCTGCAGCGCGACGCCTTCCATGCCCATGAGCTCCTGGGCTCGCCGGACGGCCTGAGCCGCTGGCTCAGGGCGCCGGTCCGGGAATCCTGGCAGCGCTCGCTGCGGCACCGTACGGACCCGGACAAAGCGGTGCCCCAGCTGGTGTTCACCGGCTCGGAACTGGCCGACTACCGCAATGCGCATCCCCTTGCGGTGATCATGCCGGTCATCCGGCAGCTGCTGGTCCGTCCGGGAACGGACAGCGGGCTCCTTGTGGCGGTGGGTGATGAGCTGGGCCGGCTGCTGTGGGTGGACGGCGACGACGAACTGCGCCGCCGGGCGGAGGACATGCTCTTCATCCCCGGCACGGACTGGTCCGAACACTCCATCGGCACCAGCGCCCCCGGCACGGCGCTGGCCTCCGGACGCAGCGTCCAGATATCCGGGGCCGAGCACTTCAGCAGGCAGGTCCATTCCTGGAGCTGCACGGCGGTGCCAGTCCGCGACCCGGATACCGGGACTCTGATCGGAGTTGTGGACATTACCGGCAGGGAACAAGCTGTGGCCGCACACACCCTGGCCCTGGTGGAGGCGACGGTGGCGGCGGCCGAAACCCAGCTGCGGGTGGAACGGCTGCAGAACGCGGGCCGGACCAGGCGCCGGCGGCTGCAGTTCCCGGGGCAGTCCCCGCGTTCGGCGCGGCCGCTCCTCCTGCGCCCGGACAGCCTGCAGATTCTTGGCCGGGACCAGGCGCAGGTCATTGTTGGGGGCCGGACGGCGGCCCTGAGTATCCGGCACGCTGAGCTGCTCACCCTCCTGGCCCTGCATCCCGAGGGCCTGACCGCCGACGAGCTCCTGGTCATGGTCTATCCCGAAAGTGCCTCGGTGAGCACTGTCCGCGCCGAAATGCTGCGGCTGCGCAATCTGCTGGGAAAGCACAGCGAGGGTGCGCCGGGACCGCATCTGGTCCCGCAGTCCCGCCCTTACCGGCTGCCGCACGAACTTGTGATCGATGCCCGCCAGGTGCTCGGCTACCTGGAACAGGGGGCCTACCAGCTGGCCCTGGGCCTGTACCGGGGGCCGGTCCTGCCACGCTCCGAGGCTCCGGCCATTACCGCGCTGCGGAGCGAGGTGAGCATGGTTCTTCGCGAGGCCATGCTTTCCGATGCCGGCTCCGACTCGCTGCTGGCCTACCTTGCGCTGCCGGAAGCCCGGAACGACGTCGAGGCCTGGGCCCTGGCGCTGCGGCTGCTGCCGCTGCGCTCGCCCCGCCGGACGGCTGTGGTGGCCCATCTGGAGCGGTTGGAACGCGAGCTGGGCTAGGAACCGTCCTGCTGTGGTTCGGCCTGCCGCCCGGCCTGTGGTTCGGCCTGTGGCCCGGTGACCGGACGGATCCGCAGACTGGTCAGCAGCCCGATCAGCAGCGCTGCGGCGGCAATCCACCCGGCCAGGGACGCGCCGTCGGTCATGGCTGCCCGGGCGGCATCGGCAATAGGGGCCGTCTGCGGATCCGCGGCCAGCGCTGCGATGCTGCCGCCGGAACTGGCGTTCACCGAATCCACCAGCGGTGCCAGCAGGGGATTGGCCCCCACATCGTCGGCAAGCCGGGACTCGGTGCCCTGTTTCAGGGTAGTGAAAAATGCCGTGCCTAGGACAGCGATGCCCAGCGCGGAACCGGTCTGCCGCGCCGTGCTCTGCGTCGCGGATCCCTGCCCGCTGCGCTCCACCGGCACCTCGGCCAGAACCACCGACGTGAGCTGTGCGGTGGCCAGACCTACGCCCATGCCGTACACCAGCAGGATCGGCGAGGTCAGCCACGCCGTGCTGTCCGGGCGCAGCAGCAGTGCCAGCGAGGCAATGGCCACAATTTCCAGGCCCAGTCCAATCCGGACCACCAGAATGGGGGAGAGCCGGCGTGAAAGTGCCGCCACCCCGCCGCTGGCCAGGAAGGACCCCGCGGCCAGGGGAACCAGGGCCAGACCGGCCTGGAACGCGGTGTAGCCCAACACATTCTGGAACCACAGCGGCAGCGACAGGATCAGGCCAAACTCTCCGAAACTCACGATCAGAGCCGTGACGTTGCCGTTGGCGAAGGAAGGGATCCGGAACAGGGACAGGTCCAGGATCACGCCTTTGCCTTCGTTGGTTCGCTTGCGCTCCCACAGGACAAAGGCGGTCAGCGAGAGAGCGGCAACTATAAAGGCCAGCGGCACCGGTGACAGGGTGCCCACACTGAACGGTGCGTCGTCGTCGGCGCTCCACCAGCCGTAGCTGCGGCCCTCGATCAGGCCGAACACCAGGGTGCCGAAGCCCAGGATGGACAGCAGTGCCCCCACAATGTCCAGGCGCTGGAGCGCGCCGGTGACCGGTTCCGAAGACTCCGCCACGAAGAGCAGCAGCCCCACCGTCACCAGAATGCCAATGGGCACGTTGATGCCGAAGGCCCAGCGCCAGCTTGCATGCTCCGTCAGCCAGCCGCCCAGCAGCGGGCCTACGGCTGCCATGCCGCCGATGGTTGAGCCCCACACGGCAAAAGCGATTCCACGCTCGCGCCCGGTGAAGTTGGCATTGAGCAGCGCCAGGGTGGTGGGTAGGATCATTGACCCGCCAAGCCCCTGGAGCGCGCGTCCGGCGATGAGCAGGCCGCCGTTGCCGGCCAGCGCGCACAGGACGCTAGCCACCATAAAAATGACGACGCCGGTGAGCATGATCCGCCGTCGTCCCACCCGGTCCGCGATCCGCCCCCAGGTCAGCAGCAGGGCGGCAAAAAGCAGGGTGTAGATTTCCTGGACCCACTGGATCTGGGTACTGGAAATACCCAGATCCGCCACGATCGAGGGGATGGATACCGACACGATCGTGGCATCCATGATGATGATGGCAACACCGAGGCTGATGGCCACCAGCCCCCACCAGCGGTAGCGGACATAGCGGTCCGAAGCGGAGTTTTCGGTGTTGGGGAGCTGGTGCATGCGCGTTCCTTAGTGCCCACGAATACTTGTCTCAGGCAACATTACGGCCGCCGGCTGTTTCAGGGGAGTGCTGCGGCGTTCACCTTTTGTTCGATGCAACCTTGGTGCAACGTCCGCTTCCGTACGCTCGGTACGTCAGACACCGACGTCACGACTTCAGGGAGCAGACATGACCGTTTACGCACAGCCCGGCACCGAGGGTGCCAAACTTTCCTTCAAGCCCCGATACGAGAACTGGATTGGCGGCGAATGGGTGGCCCCGGTCAAGGGCGGCTACTTCGAGAATGTTTCTCCGATCACCGGAAAGGTCTTCTGCGAGGTTGCCCGCGGCACCTCCGAGGACATTGACCTGGCCCTGGATGCGGCGCACAAGGCGGCGCCGTCGTGGGGCAAGACCTCCGTGGCCGAGCGGGCGCAGGTGCTAAACCGGATCGCCGACCGGATCGAGGAAAACCTGGAGCTGCTCGCTGTCGCCGAAACCTGGGACAACGGCAAGCCCGTCCGTGAGACCCTCGCCGCGGACATGCCGCTGGCGGTGGACCACTTCCGCTACTTCGCCGGAGCGGTCCGCGCGCAGGAGGGCACACTCTCCCAGATTGACGACAACACCACTGCCTACCACTTCCATGAGCCGCTGGGCGTGGTGGGGCAGATCATTCCGTGGAACTTCCCCATCCTGATGGCCGTCTGGAAGCTGGCCCCGGCGCTCGCCGCGGGCAACGCCATTGTGCTCAAACCGGCCGAGCAGACTCCGGCCTCGATCATGGTGCTGATGGAGCTGATCGCGGACATCCTGCCCGCCGGCGTGCTCAACGTGGTGAATGGATTCGGGGTGGAGGCCGGCAAGCCGCTGGCGTCCTCCAAGCGGATCCGCAAGATCGCTTTCACCGGTGAAACCACCACCGGCCGGCTGATCATGCAGTACGCCTCGCAGAACCTGATCCCCGTCACCCTGGAGCTGGGCGGCAAGAGCCCTAACATCTTCTTTGCCGACGTTGCGCAGGAAGACGACGCGTTCTACGACAAGGCGCTGGAAGGCTTCAACATGTTTGCCCTGAACCAGGGTGAAGTGTGCACCTGCCCCTCCCGTGCACTGGTCCAGGACTCCATCTATGACTCGTTCATGTCCGACGCCCTGGCCCGCACCGCGCAAATGATCCAGGGGAATCCGCTGGACACCAACACCATGGTGGGCGCCCAGGCCTCCAACGACCAGCTGGAGAAGATCCTCTCCTACATGGACATTGCGCATCAGGAAGGCGCTAAGGTCCTCACCGGAGGCGAGCGGCTGAGCCTCGACGGCGACCTTGCCGGCGGATTCTATGTGAAGCCCACGGTGTTTGAAGGCACCAACAATATGCGCATCTTCCAGGAGGAGATCTTCGGTCCCGTGGTTTCCGTAACCCGGTTCTCCGACTACGGAGAGGCCCTGGCCATCGCCAACGACACCCTTTACGGCCTGGGTGCCGGCGTCTGGGCGCGGAACGGCAACATTGCCTACCGGGCAGGCCGCGACATCCAGGCCGGCCGGGTGTGGGTGAACAACTACCACGCCTACCCCGCACACGCAGCCTTCGGCGGCTACAAGTCCTCCGGCATCGGACGCGAAAACCACGCCATGATGCTTGACCACTACCAGCAGACCAAGAACCTGCTGGTCAGCTATGCCGAAAACAAACAGGGCTTCTTCTAAGCCGACGTTCAGCCCAGTATCCGCATCTACCCAGAAGAATGAGGACCGAATGGCAAATATGCAGGCAGCCGTAGTCAACGCGCTCGGAGCGAAACTGTCAGTGGAAGAAGTGGCCGTCCCGGAACCCGGGCCGGGCCAGGTGCTGGTCAAGCTGGTCACTACCGGTGTCTGCCACACCGATCTTCACGCCGCCCAGGGTGACTGGCCCGTGAAACCCACGCCTCCCTTCATCCCCGGCCACGAAGGTGTGGGTGAGGTTGTCTCCGTGGGAGAGGGCGTCACGGATATCGCTGTGGGAGACATGGTGGGCAACGCGTGGCTGTGGTCCGCCTGCGGTGTTTGTGAGTACTGCCGCACCGGGTGGGAAACGCTGTGCGAGCAGCAGGAGAACGGCGGCTACTCGGTGAACGGATCCTTTGGCGAGTACATGCTGGTTGACGCCAAATTTGCCGCCCGTATTCCCAAGGGCGCAGACCCGGTGGAGATCGCTCCGGTGCTGTGTGCAGGGGTGACTGTTTACAAAGGATTGAAGGTCAGCGAGGCGCGGCCCGGCCAATGGGTGGTGATCTCCGGCATTGGCGGGCTGGGCCATATTGCGGTGCAGTACGCCAAAGCCATGGGGCTGCGGGTTGCCGCGGTGGATGTTGCCGATGACAAGCTGGAGCTGGCCAAATCATTCGGTGCCGAAGTGGTGGTTAATGCGCGCAACGAGGATCCGGTAGAAGCGATCCAGGCCAAGATCGGGGGCGCCCATGCCGTGCTGGTCACCGCTGTCCATCCCTCGGCGTTCGGCCAGGCAATCGGTATGGCCCGACGGGGCGGCACCATAGTCTTCAACGGCCTCCCTCCCGGAGACTTTCCGGCACCCATCTTCGACATTGTGCTCAAGGGGCTGACTATCCGCGGCTCGATTGTGGGCACTCGGCAGGACCTCGCCGAGGCCATCGATTTCTATGACCGCGGCCTCATCCATCCGAAGGTGAGCACCCGGAACCTCGACGAGATCAACGCCGTAATGGATGAGTTGGAGCACGGCAAGGTCGACGGACGGGTGGTTGTTCAGTACTGATGGATTCCAACCAGGAGACAGACCGGAACCATGTAGCCGGTTCACCGGCCGGTGTGCTGGAAGCCGGTGTCACGCTGCCCGGGGAAAACTTTTCCCGGGTGGCATTGACCCCTGCGGCGCAGGAGCTCCTGCTGCAGCTGCGCGAACAGCACGGACCGCTGATGTTCCATCAGTCAGGGGGTTGCTGCGACGGTTCATCGCCCATGTGCTATCCGGCGGGAGACTTCATCACTTCTGAAGCGGATGTGCTGCTGGGAACCTTTGAGCTGACAGCGGGGGAGCCCTTGGATTTTTGGATGTCGCTGGAACAATTCGACTACTGGAAGCACACGCACCTAACCGTCGATGTGGTCCCCGGCCGCGGCAGCGGCTTTTCCGTTGAAGCACCGGAAGGGAAACGGTTTTTGATTCGTTCCCGCCTGATGAATACCTAGTGAAACGCCTCCGGTTCCTGGTGTGCGCAGGTGAGGAGGGGCACAACAGCGGTCAGGCATAGTAAGGTTGCTGTTGATTCTTCCGCCACCGGCGGTAGTGTGCAAAGAACGGTGTCTGACGGTATTCGCTATGCCCCTCAACGGGGGCGGGATTGAGGAGAACCATGGTTAAGAAGTTCGTATTTCTGGCCGGCGTGGGCGTGGGCTACCTGGTCGGTTCCAAGGCCGGCCGCGAAAAGCTGATGGAACTCTGGAAGGACCCCAAGGTTCAGGACACTGTGTCGCACGGCACCGAGTGGGCCAAGGAGGAGGCTCCGGGCCTGCAGGAAAAAGTGACAGAGGTGGCTTCCTCGGCCAAGGATAAGGTTTCCCACTCCTCGGATTCGGGAAAGCCTGCTTCGGGGCCGGGTGCGTCCACGGGCTCCGGCACCGGAACCAGCGGCAAGCCCGGAACCTCAGGGTCTTCCCCAACAGCCTCCGAGGCTAGCGGAACCACAGCCACCGGTAACGGATCCTTCACTTCCGGCGGACAGCACACCATGACGCCTGCTGAAGTGCAGCCCGAACCCAAGAAGTAACCTCTGACCGGCGTGAACAAAAGTATGAACAGGTAAGCCGGCCAGACAATCTCCATTGACAGCCCGAAGGGGCGTTCCGGCAACGGGACGCCCCTTCGGGCTGTCCGGACGGGCGGGCGCTGACCGGTGCCCAAACGCAGGCCGGACGACGTCGTGGTTCGGCCTGCGGCGAATATGTCCCGTTTATTGCCTGCGGAAGCAGAACGCGCGCCACTCATCCGTTACGATCGAGGCCGGATCCGAAGTATGAGCTGAAAATAGGAGTGTGAGCCAAAGAAGATGGCAACAGATTACGACGCACCGCGCAAGACCGAGGACGACGGTGCATCCACCGCCTCGCTTGAAGAATTGCAGGCCCAGCGCAGTGTGACCCCGTCCGCCACGGCGGTGGACGTTGATGAAACAGATGCCGCGGAGAACTTTGAACTGCCCGGTGCGGATCTCTCCGGCGAAGAACTCCTGGTCCGGGTGATTCCGGCGCAGGACGATGAATTCACCTGTGCTTCCTGCTTCCTGGTCCGGCACCGCTCCCAGATTGCCCTTCAGAAGAACGGCATGAAGTACTGCCAGGACTGCGAAGGCTGAGAACCTTGTCTGCCCCGATAGCCGGCCTTGTCCTGGCTGCCGGGGCGGGCACCCGTCTGGGACTGGGCACCAAAGCGCTGCTGCCTTTCCGAAACAGGCCACTGATCGAACACCTTCTTACGGAGCTCCGCAGCGGCGGCTGCTCCAGCCTCACCGTAGTCCTGGGCGCACAGGCCGACCAGGTGCTGGCGCAGGCACAGCTGGACCCCGCCCGTGCAGTGGTCAACCCGGAATGGAAGACCGGCATGGGATCATCCTTCAGCTGCGGCGTCAGCGCCGCCCTTACCTCCCATCCCGAGGCAGCATTGCTGGTGGCCCTCGCCGACCAGCCCGGTCTCACCGCCGCCGTCGTCACCCGGCTGATCAGGCACCATCAACCCGGCCGCATCACCGTAGCCGGGTACCGGCAGCCGGGTTCAGCCGCCCTTCGCCGCGGCCATCCCCTAATCTTTGACCCGGATCTGGCCGCCGCAGCGGCGCGCACGGCCAAGGACGACGCCGGAGCCAGAGCCTATCTGAACGCCAACACGCCACTGATCGACGTCGTCGACTGTTCGGACCTGGATGACGGACGTGACGTGGATACGCCGGCTGACCTGCCCCTGCTCCGGTGACACGGGAGCCGCTCCGAAAGGCCAAGTGGCAGCATTGGTTCAGAACCCGCTAGACTGATTCCTTCGTAGGGGAGTATCCACCTCGCCGCTATCCGTCAACACGTTGGGCACCGACGCCCCAGCCGGATGCCGCGGGCACCCATTCACAGGGGCGCCGGAGAGACCTATGGTTCTTTGACGACCCTACGAAAGCGGATTTCCATGACTGTTTCCCCCTTGATCTGGGGAGTGACGATTGCCGTCATTCTGGGCCTGCTGGCCTTCGACTACTTCTTCCACATCCGCAAGGCCCACATTCCCACGCTTAAAGAGGCTGCTGTCTGGTCTTCGATCTACGTGGGACTGGCAGTTATCTTCGGTGTTATGGTGCTGGTTTTTGGCGGTGCCACCGCCGGTGCCGAGTACTTTGCCGGCTACATCACCGAAAAAGCCCTCTCGGTGGACAACCTGTTTGTCTTCCTGATCATCATGGCCAGCTTCCGGGTACCCCGTGAAGACCAGCAGAAGGTGCTGCTTTTCGGCATCGTCTTTGCCCTGATTGCCCGAACCGGCTTCATCTTCCTGGGCGCGGCCCTGATCAACTCCTTCTCCTGGGTCTTTTACCTCTTCGGCCTGATCCTGCTGATTACCGCCGGCAACCTGCTCAAGCCCGAGGGCGAAAAGGACGAAGCGAATAACTTCATCATCCGGATCGCCAAGCGCGTACTGCCCACCACCGACCACTACGACGGCGACAAGCTGTTCACCGTTGAAAACGGCAAGAAGGTCCTCACTCCCATGCTGCTGGTCATGGTGGCCATCGGCGGAACCGACATTCTCTTTGCACTGGACTCCATTCCCGCCATCTTCGGCCTGACCCAGAGCACCTTCATTGTCTTCACCGCAACGGCGTTCTCGCTGATGGGCCTGCGCCAGCTCTACTTCCTGATTGACGGCCTGCTGGACCGCCTGATCTACCTCTCCTACGGCCTGGCCGCCATCCTCGCCTTCATCGGCGTGAAGCTGGTGCTGCACGCACTGCATGAAAACACACTGTGGTTCATCAACAACGGCGAGCACGTGGAAGTTGTCGAGATCGGCACCGGTCTGTCCCTGAGCGTGATCATCGGCATCCTGGCGTTTACGATCATTGCCTCGCTCGTCAGCCCCGCGGGCAAGGCCCAGACCGCGGTCAACAACGCCCGCCGCCACGCCAACGCCTACCTGGACCTCTCCTACACCTCGGACGAGGGCGAACGCGAGCGCATCTACACCGCCCTCTGCGAGGAAGAACAGCAGATAGGCACCATGGACAAGAAGTACCGAGACAAGGTCAAGGACATCGAGGACATCCGCGCCGAGGTGGCCCGCGCGCACGAAGAGCACGCGAAGTACATCAACTCGTAGGGAATCCTTTGTGTAAAGGGGCCGGCGTCATATCAGCGACGCCGGCCCCTTTGCGTGCGGTCGGCGTCGCTGCCGGCGTCCGGATCTACGGCGTCGGGCAGCGCTTAGCGCTGGAGACGCCGCGGCAGCAGCTGTCCCAAACGAAACACCCGGCCCGAGTCCGCGCCGCTCCGGTAGACGGTTCTTCCCACGAGGATGCCGGCCAGGAGGGCGCCCAGCCCGCCGGCGGCCAGATCGCCCATGGTGTCCTGATATCCGACGTTGATGGTTGCATCCACGAAGTAATTTCCCCACCATTCAGCCAGCTCCCACAGCACGCTCACGGCGAGCCCCAGGGCGAAGACCAGGACAGGAATGCTCACGCGGTCTGTGCTGGAGCCGGGGTGCGAGCCCGGGACCGGAACGGCACCCATGCGGGCGAGCAGGAAGTACGTCATCGCGGCAATGACGCCCGTGGCGGCGAAGTGAACCGGCAGGTCCCACCAGCTGACCTTCGCGTATATATCCAGGGTGCTGCTCCACGCCGCCGTCAGCAGGGTCAGTGAGTAGATTCCGTCGTAGAGCCGGGAGATCTCCAGGGAGCGGGAAACGAGGGTCCCACCCAGTACCAGCAGGAACAGGGCAACATCCACGGGGCCGTACCACAAGAGCGCTGCAACCAGACTGAACAGACAGGCAAGCCGCACCGCATCAGCGAAGAACTCTCCGGTACCTGCGGGACGGCGGAGGAGTGCGTCGATCATGGATTTACGGTATCGCAGCGTGCCTCGGGGCGGGAGGCAGCCGTGCCCGATCCGCCCCAGGGCCGGGGGGAGACGCACCGCCGGTTAGACTTTCCTGCATGTCTGCCGTCCTTCCCTCAGTCAGCGTAGTGATTCCCTGCCTGAATGACGCAGCCGCGCTCCGGGCCTGCCTGTCCTCCCTGACGGCGCAGTCCCTGGCCCCGCACGAGATAGTGGTGGTGGACAACAACAGCACCGATGCCAGTGCCGCAGTGGCCCGCCGGTTTGGCGCCCGCGTGGTGTTTGAGGCCCAGCCCGGAATCCCCGCAGCTGCCGCGGCAGGCTATGACGCGGCCACGGGTGACATCATTGCGCGGTGTGACGCGGACTGTGTTTTGCCGGCGGATTGGGTTCAGCGGATAGCGGAATCCTTCGCTACGGATTCCGGCCTCGGCGCGCTGTCCGGCCCGGGCTCCTTCTACGGTTTTCGCCGACCTGCCGGCGCCGTGCTCAGCGTCCTGTATCTCGGGTCCTATTACCTGGCCATGGGCCTCGCCCTCGGACATCTGCCCCTGTTCGGCTCAAATCTGGCCGTACGCACTTCCGTGTGGCGGCAGGTTCGCTCAGAGGTGCACCGGGATGATCCGGAAATGCACGACGACGTCTGCCTGAGCCTGCACCTGGGCCAGCGCTACGGCTGCCGCTTCGAGCGGACCCTCGTGGTGGGTATGGCACCCCGGGCGCTGATCGGAACGGCGAACGTGATCCGCCGCTTCCGCCGGGCCTTTCATACCCTGTGGGCGCACTGGCCCGCAGAGGCGCCGTGGGTGCGCTGGCCGCGCCGTTACTCTCAGGCCTGCGCCGGGACTGAGGCATCGCGCGCCGCGAACACCTGAGGGTAAAGCAGGGGCAGCTGCAGCACCAGCCAGGGGCTGAACGCCCAGGGAGTCAGTCGCACGGATTCGGCCAGAGCCAGCGGATCCGCCCACTGCCAGTCCATAACCTCGTCCGCGGCCGGGACGGGATCAACGTCTGTTACCGCCGTGTAGACGGGGCAGATTTCGTGTTCCACGATTCCGGAGGCGTCCACTGCCCGGTAGCGGAAATCCGGCAGCGCTAGTGTCAGTCGGTCCGGGTCCAGCGTGAGCCCAAGTTCCCGGTCCGCCCGCCGCACCACTGCATCTTCGGTGGCCTCGCCCGGTCCGGGGTGCCCGCAGAAAGAATTGGTCCACACGCCCGGCCAGGTCAGTTTTTCCAAGGCACGCCGCGTCACCAGCAGCTGACCGGCGCGATTATAGACATGCGTGGAGAACGCCAGATGCAACGGCGTATCAGTGGTGTGGACCGTAGATTTCTCCTGTGTTCCGACGGGCGTGCCGTCCGAATCCACAAGAACCACGAGTTCCCCGCGTTGCGCCATTTCTCCTCCGTATATTCACCGTGTTTACTGGACCTATGGAGACTGAACCCCTGCTCGACCCAGCCATCGGACATGAGCAGGTGGAAGGTGTCCTGCAAGCATTCTTCAGTCAGGCCAAGCTTCGTGCAGCCAAACTCAGTCCCAGTTACCTTAGCCTCTGGGACACTCTGGAAAAATCCACGGCCGGCGGCAAACGGGTCCGGCCCGGCATCCTGATGACTGCCTACCAGCACCTGGGCGGCACCGATACGGAGGCAGCGGCCCGGGTGGGAGCAGCCTTTGAACTGCTGCACACCGCGCTGATTGTCCACGATGACGTTATTGACCTGGACTTCATGAGGCGCGGACACGACAACGTATCCGGCACCTACCGCTCCCTGGCCGAGACCGCAGGGCAGACGGCGGAATCAGCCCGCCACCGGGGCATGTCAGTGGGGATCATCGCAGGCGACCTGGCGCTGGTGGGGGCGTTCCGGATGCTGGATACCGTGGACACGGATCCGCAAACCCGGCTTCGGCTGACCGCGATCCTGGATGAGGCAGTCTTCGCTTCCGCCGCCGGGGAGCTGATCGACGTCGACTTTTCCTTCTCCCCGGGAGCTCCGCAGATCCCCGAAATCCTTGACATGGAGCGGCTGAAAACGGCAGTCTATTCCTTCGAAGCGCCGCTGCAGGCCGGAGCCGTGCTCGCCGGAGCGGACGACGACGCTGTGGCCACGCTCGGCGATTTTGGCCGGGACACCGGGATTGCCTATCAGCTTGTCGACGATCTGCTGGGCGTTTTCGGCAAGGAGAGCGCCACCGGCAAATCGAACCTCAGTGATCTGCGGGAGGGCAAACGCACCGTCCTGATCGCGCACGCTGCCCAGGGGGATTCCTGGGATGAACTCTCCCACCTGATCGGCTGCCCGGAACTCACCGCCGAGGAAGCGGACCGTGCCCGGGAGCTGTTGATCAGTTCCGGTGCCCGTGACTATGCCCGGTCATTGGCGGAGGAGTATGCGGACCGTGCCCGGTCTCACCTGGACTGCCCGTCCATCCCGCCGTCGTTACGCCTGGTGCTGGAACGCATCGTGGCCAGTGCCGTAAACCGGGGACGGTAGGTGATGGCCCGGGAAAGCGGCCTGTCGCTCTACAACAAGGTGGCCGTGGAAACGGCATCCGTGGTGATCCGGTCCTATTCCACCTCCTTTGGGCTGGCCTCCCGGCTGCTGGCGCCCAGGACCCGGCTGCAGATTGAAACCATTTATGCGCTGGTGCGCCTGGCCGATGAAATCGTTGACGGTGTTGCAGCCGCTGCTGACCTGCCGCCCGCCGAGGTGGGCCGTGTGCTGGACGGACTGGAAGCTGACACGCTGCAGGCTCTGCGCACCGGCTACAGCGTGAACCTGGTGGTCCACGCCTTCGCGCTGACGGCCCGGACCACCGGCATCACTGAAGAACTGACGGCCCCGTTCTTTCGGTCAATGCGGGCTGACCTGCTCCGCACCGAGCACACCGCCAACTCTTTTGACGACTACGTCTACGGCTCTGCGGAGGTGATCGGGCTGATGTGTCTGCTCTGCTTCCTGGACGGGATCGAGGTCAGCGACGACCGGGGGAAACGACTGCGGGAAGGCGCCCAGCGCCTGGGCGCGGCATTCCAGAAGGTCAACTTCCTCCGCGACCTCGCTGACGACTTTGACGAGCTGGGCCGCAGTTATTTTCCCGGCGTGAGTGTCGGGTCATTTTCCGAGGCGGACAAGCACCGACTGCTGGATGACATCGACGCCGACCTGCTGGTCTCCGGAGCAGCGATAGCCGAACTGCCGGAGCCGGTCCGCTCCGCCGTCGCGCTGGCGCAGGAACTCTTCAGTGAACTGTCCCGCCGGCTGCGGGTTACCCCGGCCCGGGAACTGCGCAGCACCCGTGTCCGGGTGCCCAACCCGGTCAAGCTGCGCATTGCCGCGGAAGTACTCTTTGCTCACCGCGTGCGCCGGCCGGCGCTGCGCGGCACCAAGGCCGGAAGGCAGCCATGACCCGCAGGACCGTGCCCGCTCCTCCCCGCACCGCCGTCGTCATTGGCGGGGGCATCACAGGCCTGGCCACTGCTGCACTTTTGGCCCGGGAGGGCCTGCACGTCACAGTCCTGGAGAAGCAGCCGGTGGCCGGCGGACGCACCGGATCCTGGCAGAGCGCCGGCTTCAGTTTCGACACCGGACCGTCGTGGTATCTGATGCCCGAAGTCTTTGACCATTTCTTCGCACTACTGGGTACCTCCGCAGACGAGCAGCTGGACCTGGTCCAGCTGGACCCCGGTTACCGGGTCATGTTTGAAGGATCCGCCGAACCGGTGGACATTGCCGCCACACGCGCAGAGAACGTGAAGCTGTTCGAATCCCTTGAGTCCGGTGCCGGAGCCAAGCTGGAGAAGTACCTGGATTCCGCGGTCGACGTGTATGACATGGCCAAGAAGCGTTTTCTCTATTCCACCTTCGCGTCCTTTCTGCCGCTGCTGCGCGCGGACGTGCTCAAGCGCGGGCCGCGGCTCGCTCAGCTGCTTCTGCAGCCGCTGAGCTCCTTCGTGGCCGGTAAATTCACCGACCCGAGGATCCGCCAGATCCTGGGCTATCCGGCAGTGTTCCTGGGCTCCTCCCCGTTCACTACGCCCAGCATGTACCACCTGATGAGCCGATTGGACCTGGCCGACGGTGTGCTGTATCCGATGGGCGGCTTCACTCGGCTCATCAGCGTCATTGAAGCCCTGGCCGAGGCTGAGGGCGTCACGATCCACACCAATGCCGCCGTCACCCGGATCCGCACGTCGGAACCGGAACCGGCCGCGGCACCGGCCGCCGGGACATCTGCCGGAATCAGGGGGACGCTGGCGGCAGGACTTGGCCGTCTGCACCGGGGCAGGAATGCCCGGGCCACCGGTGTGGAGTACACCGACGCTTCCGGAGCGGCCCTGACACTGGATGCCGACCTGGTGGTTTCCGCAGCGGACCTGCACCACACCGAAACATCCCTGTTGCCCCGAAACCTTCAGACCTATCCCGAGACCTACTGGAAGCACCGTGTTCCCGGCCCGGGCGGACTGCTGCTGCATTTGGGGGTCCGCGGCGAGCTGCCGTCCCTGGCGCACCACACACTGCTCTTCACCAAGGACTGGGAAGAGAACTTTGGCAGGATCTTCGGCAAGGAAACCTCGGTGCCGGATCCGGCATCACTGTATGTCTGCCGCCCCAGTGCCACCGACCCGGACGCAGCGCCGGAGGGCTACGAGAATCTTTTTGTCCTGGTGCCGGTGCCTTCGGATCCATCCCTGGGTGCGGGCGGCACGGACGGGAACGGCGACGAGCGGATCGAACAAATGGCCGACGCCGTCATTGCCCAGATTTCCGAGTGGGCGGGCATTCCCGACCTCGCCGAGCGCATCACGGTGCGAAAGACGGTGGGCCCGCAGGACTTCGTGCAGGACCTGAACTCCTGGCGCGGAACGCTGCTGGGCCCGGCGCACATCCTTAAGCAGAGCGCCTTCTTCCGCGGCTCCAACGCCAGCGCCAAGGTGGACGGGCTGCTCTACGCCGGTGGCTCCACGCTGCCCGGGATCGGCCTGCCGATGTGTCTGATCAGTGCCGAGCTGGTCCTCAAGCGCCTGCGCGGGGACACCAGCACCGAGGAATTGCCGGTGCCGCCGGCGCCCGGGGGAGCGGGCACCCCTGCCATTGCGCCGAAGAGCGGCGCCTAGTGGGATTCCTTTATCTGTTCCTGCTGCTGGCCTCTATAGGCTGCATGGTCCTGCTGGATCACCGGTTTCGGCTGTTCTTTTTCGCCGACGCGCGGCGTGCGGCGCTGGTGACCGGAATCGGGCTGGCGTTCTTCCTGCTCTGGGACCTGGGCGGTATTGGCCTGGACATCTTCTACCGCGGTGAAACCCCCATCATGCTCGGTGTTGTCCTGGCCCCGCACCTGCCGGTGGAAGAGGTCTTCTTCCTTGCGTTCCTCTGTTACCTGACCATGGTCCTGTTTGGGCTGGTTTCGCTGGTCTTGCGCCGGGCCGCCCACCGGCAGGATGTGAACCGGTGACGTACTGGGCGCTGAACGCCGTGTTCCTGATTCCCGCGGCCGCCATGCTGATCCTGGCCGTACTGCGCCGGACCGTCTCCGGTCCTGGCCGGAGAGGTGTGCTGGCCGCTCTGGCGGTCACCGGCGTCGTGCTGCTGGTCCTGACCGCCGTATTCGACAACGTGATGATCGCCGCCGGCCTGTTCTGGTACAACCCGGAGCGCATTTCCGGCGCGCTCATCGGCCACGCTCCGCTGGAGGACTTTGCCTACGCGCTGGCCGCGGTGCTGCTGCTGCCGGCGCTGTGGATGCTGCTGGGCAGGGACCGGACGTCCGGGAACGCCACTGACACTGGAAAAACCACCCCCAAACCCGCCAAGACAAACGCCGATACCAAGGAGAAGCAGTGAGCACATCAACCCGGACCCCGGGCTCGACGCTGCGGATGCTGCTGGTTTCCTCCCGGCCGCTGTCCTGGGTGAACACCGCCTATCCGTTTGCCGCTGCCTACCTGATCACCACCGGCGGAATCGACCTGGCCTGGGTGCTCGGAACGCTGTACTTCCTGATCCCCTATAACCTGGCGATGTACGGCATTAACGACGTGTTCGACTATGAGTCGGACCTGCACAATCCCCGCAAGGGCGGAGTGGAGGGCGCGGTCCTGGACCGTGGCTTCCACCGTGTCACGCTATGGGCGGCGCTTGCCACGAATGTGCCGTTCCTGATCGCCCTGGTGCTGCTGGGCAGCCCGCTGTCCTGGCTGGTGCTCGCGGTGAGCGTGTTTGCCGTGATCGCCTACAGCGCCCCGGGGCTGCGCTTCAAGGAGCGCCCCTTCCTGGACTCGATCACCTCCAGCACCCACTTCGTTTCACCGGCCGTCTACGGGCTGGTCCTGGCCGGAGCGGTCTTCACTCCCGGGCTGTGGGCTGTGCTGGGCGCCTTCTTCCTCTGGGGCATGGCGAGTCAGGCCTTCGGCGCAGTGCAGGACGTGGTGCCGGACCGCGAGGGCGGGATCAGCTCGATCGCTACGGTGCTCGGTGCGAAGGCGGTGGTATGGATTGCCGCGGCAGCCTATGCGGCTGGTGGCCTGCTGATGCTGCTCACCCCTTGGCCGGCTACGCTCGGGAGTCTGCTGGCCCTGCCGTACATCCTCAACCTGATGCCGTTCCTGGGGATTTCCGATGCTGATTCGGAGCGGGCCAACGCCGGGTGGAAGCGGTTCCTGAAGCTGAACTTCCTCACCGGTTTCCTCGTGACCATGCTGATCATCTGGTACTGGCCCAACCGCTGACCCCCTCAGCCCTTTCCCTTCCCGTCCCGCACCTCCCGTCCCGCACCTCCCTTCCCGCTGATCCTCCCCTTCCCCTCCCTTCCCTTCCCGTCGAACCTGCAGTAAGTGCAGTTCTGAGCCCGCAGACGTGCACCTACTGCCATCTCGCGGGTGCAGGAGTGCCGCGCCGAACGGCCGTCGCTGCTGCACTCACTCGATTCCCTCCGTTTTGGGCAGATGCAACCGGTTTGGGAAATCGCTGCCGGTCCGCGCAGGCGGGGATTTCCCAAACCGGTCGCCGAATCCCAAACCGGTCGCCGATTCCGCCGGACAGCATCCAAAAGCGGCCGGCCCCCGAAGGGACCGGCCGCTGCTGTGTTACCGAAAAGCCGATCTGCCGGAACCCGGCGTCAGCGAGGTGCCGAAGTTACTCGGCAACGCCCACAAACTCAGCCTTTTCGATCGGCGTCGTGTCGCCGGCCGCCAGGTTGGCGCGCAGCTTCTCGCCCAGGGTCGCGTCAACGTTGGTCCAGTACTGGATCGCGGCTTCGCGGATGTGCGGGCGCTGCACACCGGAGACGGCACCGGTGATCGTTTCCAGGAAACGCTCCTTGGCGGCATCATCGAATACCTCG
Organism: Arthrobacter sp. UYP6; assembly: GCF_040547315.1. Lineage (NCBI taxonomy): Bacteria > Bacillati > Actinomycetota > Actinomycetes > Micrococcales > Micrococcaceae > Arthrobacter > Arthrobacter sp. UYP6. The sequence continues at coordinate 226,926 of NZ_JBEPPM010000001.1, read as the reverse complement.
CGGTACAGCGTGCCGGCCTGGCCGAAGTCGCTGTCCTCGGAGTGCAGGGTAGCGGCGGCGCGAACCAGCGAGCCGTCGCTCTCCCAGGAACCCTCGCCGGCACGTGCGGCATCGGCTACGGGGCCGCCCAGGGTGTTGGGCGCATAGACCGGGGTTTCGGGGGAGTTGAAGAAGTGGCGCTGGGCGCCGTCCTGCGAGTAGTTGTTCACCGGAGCCTGGGGTGCGTTCACCGGCAGCTGGTTGTAGTTGGCACCGATGCGGTAACGCTGAGCATCCGGGTAGGAGAAGATGCGGGCCATCAGCATCTTGTCCGGGCTGGCGTCAATGCCGGGGACCAGGTTCGCGGGGGACAGGGCAACCTGTTCGATCTGCGCGAAGAAGTTCTCCGGGTTGCGGTTCAGGGTGTGGGTACCCACCTTGATCAGCGGGTAGTCCGCATGCGGCCAGACCTTGGTCAGATCGAACGGGTTGAACCGGTACGTCTTGGCATCTTCGTACGGCATGACCTGCACGTGCAGGTCCCAGGACGGGAAGTTGCCGGCGGCAATGTTCTCGTACAGGTCGCGGCGGTAGTAGTCGGCGTCGGCGCCGGCAATCTTCTCTGCCTCGGCACCGTTGATTTCGTGGTTCCCCTGGTTGGACGTGAAGTGGTACTTCACCCAGAAGCGCTCGCCGGCGGCGTTGATCCACTGGTAGGTGTGCGAGCCGAAGCCGGGCATTTCGCGCCATGACGTGGGGATGCCGCGGTCACCCATCAGGTACGTGACCTGGTGTGCGGACTCGGGGGAGTTGGTCCAGAAGTCCCACTGCATGTCAGCGTCGCGCAGACCGGAGCCCGGGAGGCGCTTCTGCGAGTGGATGAAGTCCGGGAACTTGATGCCGTCGCGGATGAAGAACACCGGGGTGTTGTTGCCGACGATGTCGTAGTTGCCCTCGGACGTGTAGAAACGCATCGCGAAGCCGCGGACGTCGCGCCAGGTGTCGGGGGAGCCCTGCTCGCCGGCCACGGAGGAGAACCGCTGAACGGTATCCGTCACGGTGCCCGGCTGGAAGACAGCGGCACGCGTGTACTTGGAGACATCTTCAGTGACAACGAATTCACCGAACGCGCCGCCGCCCTTGGCATGCACAATGCGCTCCGGGATGCGCTCGCGGTTGAACTGGGCCAGCTTCTCGACCAGGTAACGGTCGTGCAGCGCAATGGCTCCGTTGGCTCCGGCGCTCAGCGAGTTGGCATCGCTGCCAACCGGTGTGCCGGTCTGGGTGGTGGTGAAATTCGACATACTCTCTCTTTCTTTCAGGTGATGCAGGTGTTGTCAGGAAGCTTGTGCGGCGCAGTCAGCGCAGAGCCCGCGGTAGAGCACATCCGCAATCTGGATGGTCATGCCATGGGTGTTCTCCGGCGTCAGGCAGGGTGCATGCCCCACGGCGCAGTCCACGTCCTCGATCCGGCCGCAGCCGGTGCAGATGGCGTGGTGATGGTTGTCATCCACGCGGGTCTCGTACCGGGCCGGGGAGTGCGGCGGCTCAATTTTCCGCAGCAGCCCGGTCTCGGTCAGGTCCGCCAGGACCACGTAGACCGACTGAAGGCTGATGTCCGGAAGGTCCCCGCGTACTGACGCGGCGACGTCGTCGGCCACCGCATGCGGGAACTGTTCGACGGCGGTGAGGACCGCCAGCCGCTGCTTGGTGACCCGACGGCCGTGGGCACGCAGCTCTTCGGACCACCGTGCGGTGGTCTCGGCGGAGGCTGCTGTCGATGTCATGCCCCCAGCTAACCACTTATTATGAATAATTCATAATAAGGCGCAGCGACACACTAGTCTGGGTTCGGACACTAGGGCAGATAAGCAACGGGGGAATTTACGTGGCAGGCATCACCACGCAGCCGGTCCATCAGCGCGTGCGGGTTGGAGAGTACGACGTCGACATCCGCACCTACGGCGGCGGTGCGGACCGCGTGGTGCTGGTGCACGGTATTGGAGCTTCCGGACGCTACTTCGCCCGGCTGGTGGAGGAACTGGCACAGACCGCCACCGTGCACACGCTGGAAATGCCGGGCTTTGGCTCTGCGGCCACACCGGACCGGTCCCTGGAGATGGCGGACTTCGCCCGGATTAACTGTGAGGCGCTGGCGGCCGCGGGGATTGGCCCTGCACAGTGGGTGGGCCACTCGATGGGCTGCCAGGTGGTCACGGAGATGGCCCTGTACGCGCCGGAACAAGTCACCTCCGTGGTGCTGCTCTCGCCCACCATCAACCGCGGGGAACGCCATGCGCTCCTACAGGGCCTGCGGCTGGCGCAGGACTGCCTCCGGGAGCCGGCTGCCGTCAACTGGATCGTGTTCACCGACTACCTCCGCGCCGGACCGCTCTGGTACCTGCGGACCCTGCCCAAGATGGTGGGGCACAAGCTGGAGGAGCGGATCGGCAAGGTCCAGGTGCCGGTAACGCTGGTGCGCGGAGCGCGGGACCCGATTGTTCCCGCCGGCTGGCTGCGGGAACTGGCCGTCGCCCGGCCCGGTGCCGTTGCCGTGGAACTGCCCGGGCAGCCGCATGTGTGCATGTTCACCGAACCGGCGCAAACGGCCGCGCTGCTGCGGGAAGCGGCGCTCAAGCAGTGAACCGGAAGAGTCTGTTCCACCGGATCGCCTACGCCCGCGCCTGGGCAGCCGACTACGCCTATGTGGGGTATTGGCAGGTCAACGGCTTCCTGTTCCGCAAGGATCCCTCCGGCTATCTGGCCCCGGCCGCCGGAACCCGCAGACCCCCGGTCATCCTCATTCCCGGGGTATATGAAAACTGGCAGTTCCTGCGTCCGCTGGCGGAGATGCTCTCCGCCCAGGGGCATCCGGTGCACACGGTGGCGCCGCTGGGATATAACCGCGGCAGGATCGACCGCATGGCGGGCCTGGTCCAGCAGTACCTGGTGGACCAGGGCCTGTCCGGCGCCGTGGTGGTGGCACACAGCAAGGGCGGGCTGATCGGAAAGGCGCTGATGCTGCTGCCCGAAGGCAGCCGGCGCGTGGAGCGGATGGTGGCCGTCAATACACCGTTTTCCGGGTCGGTGTACGCGAGCTTTTTTCTGGTGCCGTCCATCCGTGCTTTCTCGCCCCGGAATAAACTGCTGCGGCGTTTACAGCAGAGCAACGATGTCAACGCCCGCATCACCTCGGTCTACAGCCGTTTTGACCCGCACATTCCCGGGGGCAGCCGGCTGCCCGGGGCGCGGAACATCCAGCTGGAAACCCTGGGCCATTTCCGGCCGATCGGCGATCCGCGGCTGCTGGAAGTGCTGAAACGGGAACTGGACCCGGATGCCCCGGTCAGGGCGCCGCAGCCCCCGGTCTAGACTGCTCTGGTGCCCAGACTCCTCGTTGACCTGACCCCGCTGCGCGAAAGCCCGGATTTCCGCCGGCTGTGGACCGGAACAGCGCTCTCCGCCATTGGAACGCAACTGACCCTGGTGGCGGTAAGCCTGGAGGTCTATTCGCTGACGGAGTCCACCTTCTACGTAGGGCTGCTTGGGCTGGTGGGACTGGTACCGCTGGTCGTGGCCGGACTGTACGGAGGATCCGTGGTGGACGCCTACGACCGTCGCAAGGTGGCCCTGTTTTCCTCGCTGCTGCTGTGGGCCTCTACGATCGGCATTGCCGCGCAGGCGTGGGCCGGCCTGGGCAATATCTGGCTGCTCTATGCGCTGGTGGCGGTGAATGCCGGGGCCGCCGGCCTGAACCAGCCCGCCCGAAGTGCCATCATTCCGCGTCTGGTCCGGCCGGAGCTGCTGCCGGCAGCGAATGCCCTCAGCATGATCACCTTCGGCCTGGCCATGACCATCGGCCCGCTGATGGCCGGTGTCCTGGTGGCCCGGGTGGGTTACGGCTGGACCTACACGATCGACGTCGTCACCTTCAGCGCGGCCATGTGGGCGTTGTACCGGCTGGACCCGATGCCACCCGTGGGCGAGGTGCAGAAGGCAGGCCTGAAATCGGTGCTGGAAGGATTCCGTTTCCTGGCCACCCGGCCGAACATCCGCATGACCTTCCTGGTGGACCTGGCCGCCATGGTCATGGCGCAGCCCCGCGCCCTGCTGCCGGCAATCGGCGCCGTTCTGCTGGGCGGGGGAGCCACCACGGTGGGTGTCCTGCTGGCGGCCACCGCCGTCGGAGCTTTCCTTGCCGGGCTCTTCTCCGGACCCCTGGGTGCGGTCCGCCGTCAGGGCCTGGCGGTTCTCTGGTCCGTGGTGGCCTGGGGGCTGTCCGTGTCCGCCTTTGGAGTGGTGGTGGTCATGGCCGGGCACAACGACGGCGCCGAGCCCACCGTTTGGCTGATTCCGGCTGCCGTCGCCATGGCGTGTGCCGGGATTGCAGACTCTGTCAGCGGTGTCTTCCGCTCCACTATCCTGCAGTCTGCGACTCCTGACGCCATGCGCGGGCGGCTGCAGGGCGTGTTTGTGGTGGTGGTGGCAGGCGGACCGCGGCTGGGCGACCTGGTGGCCGGCGTCGACGCCTCGTTCCTGGGGGAGGGGTGGGCGGCGGTCATCGGCGGGCTTCTTTGCGTGGTGCTGGTGGCTGTCCTTGCCAAGCGGCAGCCACGCTTCGCCCGATATGACGCAGCGCATCCGGAGCCGTGACGGCGCTCACGCACTGTATTGCTGCGCCGGGCCCCATGGAACACTCCGGCTCTGTGGAGCGTTGATATCGGTGGATACACTGACGTTTAGCGGATCCTCGGCGCACTGTGCTGTGCCCGCACGGGTCCGCTCAGGAAGGATCACCACGTGCACCAACATTTTAACGGTCTGAAGACTGCCGCATTGTTCGGGGTGCTCTTCGCCGTGCTGCTAGGCATCGGCGGCCTGCTCTCCAGCGGCACCGGAAACTCCTCGTTCATCTGGATTTTCCTGTTTATTGGGCTCGCCACCACCGCCTACAGCTACTGGAACAGCGACAAACTGGCCATCCGTGCCATGCGCGCAGTTCCCGTGACTGAGGCGCAGGCGCCGGAAATGTACCGGATTGTCCGCGAGCTCTCCGCCCGCGCCGGGGAACCCATGCCCAAGCTCTACATTTCGCCCACCATGGCACCCAACGCCTTCGCCACCGGCCGCAATCCCGCCCATGCGGCGGTCTGCTGCACCCAGGGAATCCTGGCGCTACTCAACGAGCGTGAGCTGCGCGGGGTCCTGGGCCACGAGCTCATGCACGTCTACAACCGTGACATCCTCACGTCCTCCGTGGCTGCCGCCATCGCCGGCGTGATTACCTCGCTGGGACAGTTCCTGCTCTTCTTCGGCGGGGGAGACCGCCGCAACTCCAATCCGCTGGCCACGATCGCCATGGCCATCCTGGCTCCGTTGGCCGCTTCGCTGATCCAGATGGCAATTGGCCGGACACGGGAGTACGACGCCGACGAAGACGGCGCCAAGCTCACCGACGATCCGCTGGCGCTCGCCTCCGCCCTGCGCAAGCTGGAGTCCGGCACTCAGCGCGCGCCGCTGCCGAACAATGACCAGAAGCTGGTCAACACCTCCCACTTGATGATCGCCAATCCGTTCCGCAACGGTGTCCGCGGCCTGCTGGCCACCCACCCGCCCATGGCCGACCGTATCCGGCGGCTGGAGAACATGGCCGGACGTCCGCTGGGATCCTGACCGGCCGGGATCCTGACCGGCCGGGATCTTGGCCGGCTGGCCCTGATCCGCCGGCTAAGCTGCATCGGCCGGTGAACGAAAGGTAGGCTCGGCGCATGCGTCTCATCCTCATCCGCCACGGACAGACTCCGTCCAACGTTGACCATTACCTTGACACGGGCGTACCCGGGCCGGGGCTGACGGATCTGGGTCTGGCCCAAGCGGCGGCACTGCCCGAGGCATTGTCCGGAGAACCGATCGACGGCATCTTCGCCTCCAACCTGGTGCGCACGCAGCTCACAGCCGACCCGCTGGCCGCAGCGCTGGGCCTGCCGGTGGAAGTGCGTCCGGGCCTGCGCGAGATTTCCGCGGGCAGCCTGGAGATGCGCAACGACCGCGAGGCCATCATCGCCTACCTCAAGACCGTCTACAGCTGGGTCAAGGGAGACCTTGGGATCAACATGCCCGGCGGTCCGGACGGCAAGGAAACGTTTGAACGGTTCGATGCCGTGATCGATGAGCTGCGTGCGGCCGGCCTGAAAACCCCCGTGGTTATCAGCCACGGCGCCATGATCCGTGCCTGGTGCACCGCCCGGGCGGGAAACGTGGGGCCGGACTTCATCGTGGATAACGCGCTCAGCAACACCGGCATGGCCGTGATGGAATCGGTTGCCGACGGCGGCACACACGGCGCCTGGAATCTCCTCACCTGGATGGGCGAGGCGGTGGGCGGCCGGGCGCTGCGCGACTACGGCGAAGACGGCCCCGCGGGCGAGGATGTGTTGCTCTAGGGGGCCTGCGCCTGCAGGCAACCATCCTTAGTACAGATACCGGGCCCACGAAAATTCCCTGTTCGGACGCGGGCCTGGCGGTAGTTGATGAACCTAGCCACTTATTGGCGGGGCCTGTGCCGGTAGTTCTGCGGCGAGTTTCCGCCGCCGATGCCCTGACCGTGCGCACTTGTCTTGACGCGACCCGGTCACAGCGGTGAGATAGGCCTTGTTCGCCGGGACAGATTTGGCTTTCGAGAAACGGCACAGGGGTGCTCATGACGACGAACGGCGCAACCACAACAACGGCGGCGACTGGCGGGTTCGTGCTCTTGACGCTGGCGACGGGTCAGTTCGTCATGACTCTCGACAGTTCAGTGATGAACGTTTCGATCGCCACGGTAGCCGACGACGTTGGCACCACGATCACCGGCATTCAGACGGCCATTACCCTGTACACGCTGGTGATGGCTTGCCTGATGATCGTCGGCGGCAAGATTGGAAGCATTGTCGGCCGACGCCGTGCCTTCTCCATCGGCTGTATCGTCTACGGCGCGGGTTCCCTCACGACGGCATTTGCTCCGAACCTCCTTGTCCTCACCCTCGGCTGGTCCTTCCTCGAAGGCATCGGCGCCGCATTGATCATGCCTGCCATCGTGGGGCTTGTGGCCAGTAACTTTGCGCGTCCGGACCGCCCGAAGGCCTACGGTCTCGTCGCCGCGGCGGGCGCCATGGCCGTTGCCGTCGGTCCGCTCATCGGCGGTTTGGTGACCACGTACGCCTCCTGGCGGTACGTCTTTGTTGGGGAGGTTGTCATTATTGTTGGCATCCTGTTCATGTCGCGGCGCGTTCAGGACGAGCCGGTGTCGCGGCAGCCGCGGCTGGATTTTACTGGTGCTGTCCTTTCAGCCTCGGGTCTTGCTCTGGGCATTTACGGGGTGCTCCGCTCGTCCGAGTGGGGATGGGTGGCGCCCAAGCCGGGTGGCCCGTCGTGGCTTAGTCTGTCGCCGACTATCTGGCTCATCATCGCGGGCAGTTTTATCCTTTGGATTTTCTTTCGCTGGCAGACACACCTTGAGCGGGCGGGCAGGGAACCGCTGGTCGAGACGGCATTGTTCGGCAATCACCAGCTGACCGGGGGGCTCACAACCTTCTTTTTCCAGTACCTTCTGCAGGCTGGCATCTTCTTCATTGTCCCGCTGTTCCTGTCCGTAGTGCTCGGCCTCTCCGCCCTGGAAACCGGCGTGCGGATCCTTCCGCTATCCGTTGGTTTGCTCCTCACCGCGGCGGGTATCCCGAAGGTGCTGCCCCACGCCTCACCGCGCCGCGTGGCCCGGGCAGGGCTGCTCCTGATCCTTGCCGGCATCATGGGGCTGCTGGCCGGGATCGATCTTGATGCCAACGCCGCCGTCGTCTCCCTCCCGCTCCTGCTGACCGGCCTCGGCATAGGATCCCTCGCCTCCCAGCTCGGAGCCGTGACCGTATCCGCGGTGCCCGACGAAAAGAGCCCCGAGGTGGGAGGCCTGCAGAACACAGCCACGAACCTCGGGGCCTCACTCGGCACAGCACTCGCCGGCTCCGTCCTCATCGCCGTGCTGGGTGCGTCCTTCATCTCCGGCGTCCAACAGAATCCCACTGTGCCGGAGGCGGTGAAGGAACAGGCGAGCGTCGAGCTGGCCGGGGGCGCACCCTTCCTCTCAAATGCCGATCTCCAATCTGCGATGGAGGCCGCCGGCGCCTCACAGGAGGTGACGCAGGCGGCCCTCGACGAGAACGAGGTGGCCAGGATTGACGGCCTGCACGCGGCCTTGGCGATACTCGCGCTGATTGCCTGCGCGGCGCTTTTCTTCACGCAGCGGATCCCGGGAAAGCCGGTAGTGGCGGCCGCATCGACCGCACCGTCCGATGGCCCATGACGCTGCCCGCGACCGCCGGAAGTGCAGCCACCTTTGGCCGCGCACTGAGCACAAGACGAGGACCGCCGCCGATGGTCTGATGGCTGCGGTCCTCGATGGTCCTGCGGATTCCCTGCGGACTGAGGCCCGCTAATTCGCGCCTCTGATTAGACGTTATGCAGGGTTCCTAGCGGAAGTTGATGAACTGCAGGTCCACGTCCACATCCGCACCCTTGAGCAGCGCCATGGTGGCCTGCAGGTCGTCGCGTGACTTGGACGTCACGCGCAGCTCGTCGCCCTGGATCCGGGAGTTAACGCCCTTGGGGCCCTCGTCACGGATGATCTTGTTGATCTTCTTCGCCTGGTCCTGGGCGATGCCTTCCTTCATGGAGGCCTCAATCCGGTATTCCTTGCCGGAGGCGAACGGCTCGCCGGCGTCCAGGGACTTCAGGGAAATTCCGCGCCTGACCAGCTTGGACTGCAGAACGTCCAAAACGGCGAGGACGCGCTCCTCCGAGTTGGCCTTCATGAGGATGTTCTCCCCGCTGAAGTCCACCTCGGCGCCGACTCCTTTGAAGTCGTAGCGCTGGGAGAGTTCCTTCTGTGCCTGGTTGAGGGCGTTGGCGACTTCTTGTTTATCGATCTTGCTCACAACATCAAATGATGACTCGCTGGCCACGGGTGCTCCTTGCAGTAGTTTTTTCTCCTGCACCCAGCCTAGTAGCTCACGGCTTCTGAGGCAGCCCTCACAGGTTGCGCTCAGGCAATGTCGGGACTGGACCCATCTTGAGGCGCGACAGTATGAGGGTGAGTGAAACAGCAAACCCTCCGGCAGAATCCCGCCAACGACGTTCCCACCTGAGCAAACTGCGCACCGCCGCGGCAGGATCAGTCCTGGCCGCGGTCTCCATCACAGGTGTGGGGGTAGCCGCAGCCCCGGCCCAAGCCACGGAACTCCGGTCTTTCCTGGCGCCGCTGGAAGGAACAGGTCAGGCGGCACTGGACACCGGCGGCAGCGACGCCGAAGCCCGGGACACCGCTGCAGGGCGGCTGCTGGGCATCCGGGAGGACCTGGCGAATGCTGTTGCCTGGGGCTCGGTGACCCAGCAACAGGCTGACGGTTTCTATGCGCAGATGCAGTCCCGGATCGCCCGCGGACTCTAGCCGGGCGGGCCCGGGAGCGTGCCAGAGACTGTTTCCCCGGGCCCGATTCGTATCTTGGGCAAAAGTTCTGTAAAGTTGTTTAGGCCGCAGTCGCTTGCGGCGGTCTTACGCGAAGATGTTTGATCGCGAAGATGTTCGGCAGATTACCCGAGCGGCCAAAGGGGGCTGACTGTAAATCAGCTGGCAACGCCTTCACTGGTTCGAATCCAGTATCTGCCACCGAACGGAAAGAACCCGCTCCACCAGGAAACTGGTGAGGGCGGGTTTTTTCTTGCCCTGACATGGGCGCCTTCACCGCTGAGCGAACAGCTAGAGACATCTTCACACACGCCGGATAGCGTTGGAGGATGGCAACTATCGACATCACCGAGGCAACGTTCCCCGAGACCATTGAGGAAAACGACATTGTGTTCGTGGACTTCTGGGCGGACTGGTGCGGCCCGTGCAAGCAGTTCGCGCCGGTGTACGACGCCGTGTCCCAGAAGCATGACGACATCACCTTCGCGAAGGTGGACACCGAGAAAGAGCAGGGGCTGGCCGCCGCTGCGGGTATCACCTCCATCCCCACGCTGATGGCTTTCCGCGAAAAGGTCCTGGTCTTTTCCCAGCCCGGAGCTCTCAACGCCTCACAGTTCAGTGAACTGGTGGACGCGGTCAAGGGACTGGACATGAAGGCAGTCCACGAGCAGATCGCGGCACAGGAAAGCGGGCAGGCAACAGCAGGCTCTGACGGGCAGGCCAACTAGCACCTGCGCTTCGCTTCACCTGCTCAAACCAGCTTTAGTACTGCGGAGGTTCCCTGAGGGAGCCTCCGCAGTAGTTTTGGCAGTACCCCCTGGGCAGCACCACGGGTTGCCGGCACCAAACCGGATCCCGTTTACTCTGTTCCTGAGCCGTCGCCACCGACTAGGGTCGAGGCATCCCGCGGCAGTCACCGCTCCAGCACCTGACGCAGCACCACGGTGCGGGAGGGTGCTGCCCGGGGCCCATGTCAATGACGATAAGGTGAGGCCAAATACCATGAGCGGAAACCGCGGAGTTGCCTATATTGAACCCGGTGTCGTGGAAGTGCAGGACATCGACTATCCAACGTTTGAACTTCGGGACGGACCCGGAGTCAACCCTGCCAACATAGGGCGCAAGGTGCCCCACGGCGCCATCCTCAAGGTTGTGACATCCAACATCTGCGGGTCCGACCAGCACATGGTCCGCGGGCGCACCACTGCCCCGCCCAATCTGATCCTGGGGCATGAGATCACCGGAGAGATCGTTGAAATCGGGCCGGGCGTGGAATTCCATTCCGTGGGAGACCTGGTTTCGGTGCCCTTCAACATTTCCTGCGGACGCTGCAAGAACTGCAAGGAACGTAAGACCGGAATCTGCCTGAATGTTAATCCGGACCGTCCCGGCAGTGCCTACGGGTACGTGGACATGGGTGGCTGGGTGGGTGGCCAGGCCGAATATGTGCTGGTGCCGTATGCGGACTGGAACCTGCTTCGCTTCCCGGACAAGGATCAGGCGATGGAGAAGATCCTGGACCTGACGATGCTGTCGGACATTTTTCCCACGGGCTACCACGGCGCCATAACCGCCGGGGTGCGGGTGGGATCCACCGTCTACATTGCCGGTGCGGGGCCGGTGGGGCTTGCTGCTGCCGCCGGAGCGCAGCTGCTGGGCGCCGCCGTCGTCATTGTTGGTGACTTGAATGAGGAACGCCTGGCGCAGGCCCGCAGCTTCGGCTGCGAGACGGTGGATGTGTCTAAGGGTGATCCCAAGGACCAGATTGAGCAGCTCCTCGGGGTTCCCGAGGTGGACTGCGCGGTGGACGCAGTGGGCTTCGAAGCCCGCGGTCACGGCCATGGCTCGGCCACGGAGGCACCGGCAACGGTGCTGAACTCCCTGATGGACATCACGGCGGCCGGCGGTGCCCTGGGAATTCCGGGGCTGTACGTCACGGGTGATCCCGGCGGCGTGGACGAGGCTGCCAAGGTGGGCTCGCTGTCCCTGAGCCTGGGGACGGGGTGGGCCAAGTCGCTATCCTTTACCACCGGACAGTGTCCGGTGATGAAGTACAACCGGGACCTGATGATGGCCATCCTGCATGACAAGGTCCAGATCGCCAAGGCGGTAAACGCCACAACGATCAGCCTGGACCAGGCCGCGGAGTCCTACCGGGACTTCGACTCCGGAGTGGCGCGCAAATACGTTATCGATCCGCACGGGATGGTGCGCGCCTAGCTCGGCCGCGCCGCCGGCTCGTCCGGCAGGACCGCATACAAAAGGGCCGGAACCGGAAACGGTTTCGGCCCTTCGACTGCGGGTAGGGCGCAGACTGCTTTCTTGGCTTCGGACCCGGACGTACGCTTGATGCTCCGGGCCACGCGCCGTATTTGCGGCTCCCGGACCTCCATATCACCTGATGCAGAGCCGGAAACGGGGATGTCATGTCCACTCGCAAGTCTGCCGCTCTAAAGACCAATGAGAGTCAACAAGCGCAAGGGCAATGTCTGCCCGAGGGAGGCCTGCCGTGAACGGCGCGGATACCGCCTGGGTCCTGGTCTGCGCGGGACTCGTCCTGTTCATGACTCCGGGACTGGCGCTCTTCTACGGGGGCATGGTTCCAGTCCGTAATGTCCTGACCATGATGATGCAGAACATCATCCCACTGGGCATCATCTCCGTGACCTGGGTGCTGGTGGGCTACACGCTGGCTTTCAGCAACAACGGCAATTCGCTGGTCGGAGAGTTTGACGCGTTTGCCCTGATCGACGTTGACACACCGCAGTTTCATACAGTAGCGGCGGGGGTGACCATTCCGGCGCTCGCCTTTGTGGCCTACCAAATGATGTTCGCCGTGATTACCCCGGCCCTGCTGACAGGGGCGACGGCGGGGCGCCTGAAGTTTGCGGGCTGGACCGTTTTCCTTGCGGCCTGGTCCATCATCGTCTATCCACAGGTGGCGCGCTGGTTGTGGAATCCCAAGGGCTGGCTCACGCAGCTGGGCGCACAGGACTGGGCCGGCGGGATTGTGGTGCATGCTTCGGCCGGAGCTGCCGCCATTGCCGTGCTCCTGGTGGTGGGCCGGCGACGCGGCTGGCCGAACCCCAAAACCTCGCCCAACAACCTGCCGCTCATGCTCGTGGGCGCCGGAATCTTGTGGTTCGGGTGGTTTGGGTTCAACGCCGGCGACGGATTGCAGGCCAACGACATCGCGGCGCAGGCGCTGATCAACACGCATATTGCCGGTGCCGCCGCCATGCTGACCTGGTTGGTCGTGGAACGGCTGAGCAGCGGCCATTCCACCTTGGTAGGTGCGGCGTCCGGCGCTATCGCAGGACTTGCCACTATCACCCCGTGTGCCGGCTTTGTGAGCACGGGCGCAGCCCTGCTGATCGGGCTGATTGCCGGGTGTGTCTGCTGCTTTGCCGTGCGGCTCAAGCACCTGCTGCACTATGACGACGCCCTGGACGTCATTGCCGTGCACTTTGTTGGCGGCGTTATCGGCTCCCTTCTGCTGGGCTTCTTTGCCGACAGTTCCGTCAACGGGGTCAGCGCAGACGGCATCTTTGCCGGCGGCGGCGGGCTGCTCCTCTGGCACCAGATTGTTGCGCTGGTCTCCGTGGTGCTGTTCTCGTTCATCCTGAGCTGGGTGATTGCCGCGATTATCAGCCGCACCATGGGCCTGCGGGAGCCCGGCCCGGAACAGGATGATCTGGACCAGGTCCAGCAGGGAGCCTCCGGCTACGCGCTCAGTGGCATCAACTCCAAGTCCACGGCAAGCGGCCGCGGCGCCGAGTCGGGTCCGCCCACGGGCGCAGGGTCGGACGGGCGCACCACTGTCCCGGATTACCTGATCAGCGCGGTCCTCAATACCGGGCGTATCGACGGCCTCCGCGACGCCCTGTTACTGGCCGGTGCCAGGACGCTGGAATTGGCGGACACAGCGGTGTACTCGGGCAGGATTCGGACGGAGAACTTCCGCGGCGAAGAGCGGAAGATGGACTTCGAGGACCGGTTGAGAGTGCAAGTGGCCGTGGATGCCGACCACGAGGAAGCCGTGGTGGCAGTGCTCAAGCGATTTGGTGCCGAACCGGCCTCCATCTACCGGGTGGCGATCACTCCCTACTAACCCTTCGCAGGCCGGGAAAGTCTTGGTAGCGTTCAGGGCAGCCAATGCCCCGCAGTCAAAGGAGCCCGTGCGGTGACCTCAGCAAACCTCTTTGCCGGGGGCGGCTGGCCCGCTACAAGATTCCCCGGTATGTGCAGGTGCGGGGCAGTTTCCCCATGACGGTGTCCGGGAAGATCCGCAAAGTGCAGATGCGCCAGGAAATCGTGGAAGAGCTGGGCCCGGGCGCCGCAGTGACCACGGCTTCGGTGCTTCCCTCCGGTGCTTCCCTCCGTGCCTTAGCGGCCCCGGTGATCTTCCGGTGCCAGCCGGGGACCGTAGGCCTGCTTGCGGAATCCGCTGAGGACCAATAGCCGCACCACCCGCTGCCGGTGCCCGTGCCAGGGCTGGAGCAGGGCCAGCATGCCGGCGTCGTCGGTCCGGCGTCCGGTCAGCGCGGCGCCCACAAAGGCCGCCAGATGGTAGTCGCCCACTGACACGGAGTCGGGTGCGCCGTGGGTGCGCTGGGTGATTTCCGCGGCGCTCCAGGGACCGATCCCGGAGATTGAGCACAATCGCGCCGTCAGGTCAGCGCCGAGCGGAGCGGAGGCCAGCCGTTCCAGACCGGAGGCAGCGGCGCACGCCCGCAGGATGGTCCCGGACCGGTGGGAATTCACCCGCGCACGGTGCCACTCCCAGCTCGGGATCCGCCGCCAGGTTTCCGCGCGCGGCGGTACCGTGAGGCCTGCGGGTGCCGGCCCCGGCGCAGGGGCGCCGTATTTGGTCACCAGATAACGCCACGCGTAGTAGGCCTCCATTGCCGTGACCTTTTGCTCCAGGACAACGGGGACAATGCTGTCCAGCATCCGGCCCGTGGCAGGCAGGCGGAGACCGGGGTTCCGGCGGCGGGTTTCCGCCACCCCGGCAGGGAGCGTGGCAGTAAAGTCCGGGGTGTCGAAGGTTGTCCAGTCATCATGCTCCCCGAGCAGGGCCGGCACTCCGGCCAGGGCTGCCTCCGCCCCCGGGCCCCATGCCCGGGCCAGAACACGGGCGCCCGGAGCCGGGGCCGGCTGTTCGGTGAGGGCAAGGGTGGCGTCGCCCCGGGGCGTCGAAAATGCCAGCCAGACAACGCCCGGGCCAATCCGGACGGACGGGTCTTTTCCACCGTGCGCCAGGATGCCCAGCGACTGGGCCAGGCGGTATGGCCGGTCAGAATCCCAGCGGACAGAGAGGGACCCGTCCCCGGGGGCGGCCCCGGAGCTGGAGGCAGACCGGGACTGGAAAGAAACGGACGCCGGCACGGACAACAACATATTTCCATCGTCGCACGCACCGCCGACAACTCCGCTCCGGGGGAGGTGTGGCTTTTGCTACGCCGGGTTCCGGCGAAAGCTGGACCGCTCGGGGTGAACAAGTAACGTGTTGCACATGAAGTATGCCAACACAGTCCTGGACCTGATCGGCAAGACCCCGCTGGTGAAGCTTCACCACGTGACGGATGGCATCGCTGCCACCGTGCTGGTGAAGCTGGAATACCTGAACCCGGGCGGATCCATCAAGGACCGCATTGCGGTCCGCATGATTGAGACGGCCGAGCGGGAGGGCAAACTGAAGCCCGGCGGCACCATCATCGAGCCCACTTCCGGCAACACCGGCGTCGGCCTGGCCCTGGTGGCCCAGCAAAAGGGCTACAAATGCATCTTCGTGACCCCGGACAAGGTGGGAGTGGAGAAACGCG
This sequence comes from Arthrobacter sp. UYP6, assembly GCF_040547315.1. Lineage (NCBI taxonomy): Bacteria > Bacillati > Actinomycetota > Actinomycetes > Micrococcales > Micrococcaceae > Arthrobacter > Arthrobacter sp. UYP6. The sequence continues at coordinate 211,623 of NZ_JBEPPM010000001.1, read as the reverse complement.
ACGTGCTGCGCGCCTACGGCGCCGAGGTGGTGGTGACGCCCACCGCCGTCGCCCCCGAAAGCCCAGACTCCTACTACGGAGTCTCTGACTGCCTGGTGCGCGAAATTCCCGGAGCCTACAAGCCGGACCAGTTCTCCAACCCCTCAGCGCCGGCCAGCCACTATGAGAGCACCGGTCCGGAAATCTGGGAAGACACCGACGGCCTGCTGACCCACTTCGTGGCCGGCGCGGGCACCGGCGGCACCATCACAGGCACGGGCCGCTATCTCAAGGAAGTTTCAGCCGACCGTCCCTCCGGCCCCGTGCGGGTGATTGCCGCGGACCCCGAGGGCTCGGTGTACTCCGGCGGCACCGGACGCCCCTACTTTGTGGAGGGCGTGGGTGAGGACATGTGGCCGGGCAATTATGACCCGACCGTACCGGATGAGGTGATTGCCGTGAACGACGCCGAGTCCTTCGCCATGACCCGCCGGCTGGCCCGCGAAGAAGGCCTGCTGGTGGGCGGTTCCTCCGGTATGGCGGTGGTGGCGGCGCTGCGCGCGGCCCGCGATCTGGGGCCGGAGGACGTTGTTGTGGTCCTGCTGCCGGACAGCGGCCGCGGCTACATGGGCAAGATCTTCAATGACGAGTGGATGCGCTCCTACGGTTTCCTTCAGGGTCCGGAGCAGGAGGCCGCCGTGCGTGACGTCCTGGCCACCAAGAACGGCTCGCTGCCGGAGCTGGTGCACACCCATCCGAACGAGAGCGTCCTGGACGTCATCAACATCCTCAATGAGTACGGCGTCTCCTGTATCCCGGTCTTCTCCCAGGAGCCGCCGGTGCGAATCGGCGAGGTCCTGGGCTCCGCCGACGAGCGCTCGCTGACGGAGAAGCTGTTCCGCGGTGAAGCCAAGCCCACGGACAGCATCAGTGAGCACATGGGGCCGCGGCTGGCGCTGATCGGCGCCGGGGATTCGGTGGCCGCCGCCAAAGAGAAACTGCAGGAGAACGACGCCGTCATGGTCACCTCCGAGGGGGCGCCGGTGGGAATACTCACGCGGCATGACCTGCTGTCCTACATGAGCGTCTAACGGCCATTCAGCGAGAAGTAAAGGAGCACACCATGAGCGAAGGCTTCAACACCCGCGCCATCCATGCGGGCCAGACCCCGGATCCCACCACCGGAGCGGTCATCCCGCCGCTGTACCAGAGCACCACCTACGCGCAGGACGGTATTGGCGGACTGCGCAACGGCTACGAGTACGGCCGCGGCACCAACCCCACCCGCGACGCCCTGCAGGACCAGCTGGCCGCGCTGGAAGGCGGCACGCACGCGTATTCCTTCAGCTCCGGCCTGGCCGCTGAGGATGCCCTCATCCGCGCACTGCTGGCGCCGGGGGACCACATTGTGCTGGGCAATGACGCGTACGGCGGAACGTACCGGCTGATCAACAGGGTCCTCTCGGCCTGGGGCATCACCAACGCTGCGGTGGACATGTCCGACGTCGGCGCCCTCACCGCCGCGATCGCGGCGGGCAACACCAAAATGGTGTGGCTGGAAACGCCGTCCAACCCCATGATGAAGATTTCCGACATTGCCGCTGTGGCGCAGGCAGCGCACGACGCCGGTGCCTGGCTGGTGGTGGATAACACCTTCGCTTCGCCGTATCTGCAGCAGCCGCTGGCCCTGGGCGCGGACATTGTGGTGCATTCCACCACCAAGTACATTGGCGGGCACTCCGACGCCGTGGGCGGCGCGGTCATCCTGAACGACGACGCCGCCGCCGAGAAGATCGGCTTCATCCAGTTTGCGGTGGGCGCGGTATCCGCACCGATGGAAGCCTGGCTGACCACCCGCGGGCTGAAGACCCTGGGAGTGCGGATGGACCGGCACTCCTCCAACGCCATGGCCGTGGCCAAGTGGCTGCAGGACCAGCCGGCGGTGGAAAACGTGCTCTATCCCGGGCTGGAGGACCACCCCGGCCACGACCTGGCCAAGGCGCAGATGAAGGACTTCGGCGGGATGGTCTCGGTGTCCTTCAAGGGCGGCGAAGCAGCGGCCCGGAAGGTGGCCGAATCCACCCGCGTGTTCACTTTGGCGGAGTCCCTGGGCGGGGTGGAGTCGCTCATGAACTACCCGTCTGAAATGACGCATGCCTCCGTCAAGGGAACCGAGCTGGCCGTGCCGGAGAACCTGCTGCGGCTTTCCGTGGGCATCGAGGATATTGAGGATCTGATCGCTGATCTGGACCAGGCGCTGGGTCAGCTGTAAGTCACCCGGGGGTTACCGCCGGCGGAAAAAGCGCCGGCGGGCCTTCGGATCCCGTTCCTGGAAAAAGCGGTTGCTCTGCGGCAGCCACAGCAGCAGCACGCACATCAGCAGCAGTGCCCCCACGGCCACCAGTGCGGGGCCGCGGAACAGCAGCGGAATCCCCACGATCATGCCCACCGTGGTGAGCGTTTCGCGTCCGCTGCGTTTCCCGGTTCTCAGCCGCAGGGCGTAAAACGCGATCACCGCTGACACCGCCAGGACCACGAGGCCCAGGCCGGTGAGCGCGGCGCCGTCGCGGTGCTGAGTCCGGGCGGAGACGATGAAGGAAATGCCGGCCAGGGCCACCAGCGCCCCTGCCGCCAGCCAGGCAGCCGAAGCGGCACGGATGATTGTAGGCAGGGGAGCCCGGGGGCTGCGCGGTGCGGCCCTGCGGAAGGCGGGTCGAGTCACTGGCGGCCGGCCACCACGGGCGTCCGGGTCGCAGTGTCGTAGCGGTAGACCTCCCGGCCGCCGATCCACACCTTGAGCGCACGTTCCATCACGTCGAGCGGATCTCCGCTCCACAGCACCACGTCGGCGTCCTTGCCGGGCTCCAGAGAGCCGATGCGGTCGTCCAGGCCAAGCACCTTAGCCGGGTTGATGGTGACCGCACGCAGGGCCGTCTCGGGGTCCAGGCCCTCCTTCACGGCCAGAGCAGCCTGGTAGATCAGGAAATTGATGGGCACCACCGGGTGGTCGGTGATGATGGAAATTTCCACTCCGGCGGCGGCCAGCTTGCCGGGGTTTTCCATGCTGCGCTGGCGCAGTTCCACCTTGGAACGGGTGGTGAACAGGGGGCCGATCAGCACCGGCACGCCGCGCTCGGCCAGCACATCGGCCAGCAGATGGGCCTCGGTGCCGTGGTCCAGAACGAGGTCGTACCCGAACTCGTCGGCCAGCCGCAGGGCGGTGCCGATGTCGTCCGCGCGGTGGGCGTGCTGACGCCACGGAATTTCCCGGCGCAGCACCATGGCGAGGGCCTCAAGCTGGGGGTCGCGGTCGTCGTCGTCGTTCTTGCCCATGTGGTTCTGGGCGTCCATGAACGCCTTCCGGATCACCAGCGCCGTGCCCAGCCGGGTGGAGGGGGTCTGCTTCTTATCGCTGTACACGCGCTTGGGGTTCTCGCCGAGGGCGGATTTCAGCCCGCTGGGGGAGCGGAGGACCATTTCCTCCACGTACCGCCCGTGCGTGTGCAGGGCGACGGCGAGGCCGCCGATGGGGTTGCCGGAACCGGGGTTGATGTTCACGGCGGTGACGCCGCCGGTCAGTGCATCATCGAAGCCCAGATCGTGCGGGTTGACGCCGTCAATGGCCCGAACTCCGGCCATGACCGGATCCGTCATTTCGTTGGTGTCGTTGCCGGCCCAGCCCTCGCCCTCCTCATGCACGCCGAGGTGGGTGTGGGCATCCACCAGACCTGGCAGCAGCCACTGGCCCTCGGCGTCGATCACCTGCGCGCCTTCCGGAACCTGCACGTCCGGACCCAGCTCACGGATTCTGCCGCCCTCCAGCACCACGGTGCCGTGGAATGGAGGGGCAGTGACGGGTACGACGCGGGCGTTAATGAGAGCTAAAACCGGTGCGGGCATGAACAACCTTCCAGGGGCGGATCCAGTGCGCTCAGCCTATCCTGTGGGCCGGACAGTCCGCGGAGGCACGGCCCGCCGGTAGACTTGCGAACGTTAATATTTGGGCAGGCTGTAGTGCAGGGAGAATCATGGGCCACAAGACCCGATCCGGAATGGCCCGGGTAGCACTGACTCTGGCGGGGCTCCTCGCAGCGGCTGTCATGATCACCGCCGCCTTTGTGATTTCGCCCCTGTTCGGCCTGGATTTCAGTGTGTACCTAACCGGCGGCCAAAGCGTGCTGGACGCCGGAGGTGAGCTGTACACCAAGCAGGTGAATTACCGCGAAGGCAGCAGCCTCCTCTTCACGTATCCGCCGTTTGCTGCCCTGGTGTTTGCGGTCCTGGCACCCTTCGGGCAAAGCCTTGGGCTGGTTATCTTCACCACCATCTCGCTGCTGATTGCCACGGCCACAGCGGTGCTGGGCGTGAAATACGCCTTCCGCCAGCCGAGCGTTCGGGCGGTGCTGAAAGACGAGCGGCTGCGTCCGCTGGCCCTGGCCGGCATCGGCTTTGTGGTCCTGCTGGGCCCGTGGCGCGAAACCACGGCCTTTGGCCAGATCAACATTGCGCTGTTCGGGCTGATCATGGCGGACTTCCTGATCAAGCGCGAGACCTGGCCCACCGGCCTGCTCACCGGCGTTGCCGCCGGGCTGAAGCTGACGCCGCTGGTCTTCGGCCTGTATTTCCTGGCACGCGGTGACTGGCGCGGGCTGCGCAACATGGCCTTTGGTTTCCTGGCCACGTTTGGACTGGGCTTTCTGATCCTCCCCCGTGAATCGCGCACCTATTGGGTGGAGCTGCTGCCCGATACCTCGCGGATCGGCGGTGCCGGATACGTGGACAACCTGGGCATCAAGGGCGCCATCCTGCACTTCGCCGGCCCGGACTTCCCGGTGGACCTGCCGTGGCTCCTGCTTTCGCTGCTGACGGTGGCTGCTGCCGCCGTGATCATCCGGCTCGCCGGGAACCGCGGGGACGGGCTCACCGGCTTGGCTGCTGCTGCTCTGCTGATGCTGCTGATCTCACCGGTGTCCTGGTCCCATCACTGGGTTTGGGTGGCCCTCTTCATCCCCGTGCTCTGGCGGAACATCGCGGACCTCACGGAAAAGGGCAGCGGGCTGCGACGCTGGGGCATGGCCCTGCTGGTCTCGTCCTTCGTGGTTTTCCTGCTCTCACCGAAGGCCATCGGCTGGTTGATGGGTTCTCCCGACCTCGATTCCCAGGTGCCCACCGCGTGGCTCATGGCCTCCAGTGTTGGCGTCTTTTGGGGTATCGGCCTCATGGCCTGGTGGCTGGTTGCGCTGTGGAAGAGCCGGCCCCAGCGCTGGTGGAAGCAGCCCGTTTCGGAACAGATCCCGGCGGCTCCGGTGAAGAACATCCAGCCGTAATTCCACCGGCGGCTCCGGTGAAGCCGGTGACGAACGTCCAGTCCTACTTCCGGTCTGTGGCCGGTGCCGTTCTATCCAGGGGCGGGCGAGCGTTGGAGGCACATCGAGTGTCGCGTTGGTGCCGTTCCCGCCCGTCGAGTGTCGCGTTGGTGCTGTTCCCGCCCGTCGAGTGTCGCGTTGGTGCTGTTCCCGCCCGTCGAGTGTCGCGTTGGTGCTGTTCCCGCCCGTCGAGTGTCGCGTTGGTGCCGTTCCCGCCCGTCGAGCGTCGGGTAAGTGCGGGTTTCAGGGCGGTTTTCGCTTATCTTTCCGTCAATCGGGGCGTCTAACGGGCAGGACCTCGTCACTCGAATGAGCTGAACCCGGCGATGAACCGTCCAGTTTAGAAACAGGCTGCCGTGCTATGCAGTGCGGTCGAGCGTCGGAGGCACATCGAGTGTCGCGTTGGTGATGCTCCCGCCCGTCGAGTGTCGGGTAAGTGCGGGTTTCAGGGCGGTTTTCGCGCATCTTTCCGTCACTCGGGGCGTCTAACGGCAGGACCTCGTCACTCGAATGAGCTGAACCCGGCGATGAACCGTTCGGCGAAGAGCGAGCGTCAGTTTCGCCAGCCATTGTCCCGGAGCGCCTTACGGATCGGAGCAAGTACCACGGCATCGGGCTGCCGCAGCTGCAACCGGTTGATCTTGATCTGGCGCCACCCTGCCAGCGCCGTGAGCGCATCGCGTTCGTTGTCCAATGCCTGCTGCTCCGGGGTCAGATGGTGCAACCCCTCGTACTCGACACAAACCCGGTATTCCCGACTTCCCAAATCAGCCCACACTGCGCGGTGAATCCGGGGTGAATCTATGCGGCAATTGACGGTGAACTCCGGCAACCGCGCCCGCATCAGCATCAGTCTTAGCCGCGTTTCCGGTGGCGAATCAACCCCAACCCTTACCAGTTCCAAGGCCTCTTCAACGCGTCGCAGGAACCGAGTACCTCGAAGTGACTCCACATAAGAACTGAGGTCAGCCAGGGGGATCTGAGGAACTCGCGGTTCACCGAACTCCCGGCGATGTTCACTGACCATCCAATCTGCCGCTGCGACCAGGCCGTCCACGTCCATGCGGCCGGCCAAATCGACCCAGGTACGGGCAACACCGGTCAGCGGGACCCCGCCAATGCTCGTAATCTCTGAAGATTGAAGCCTGCGCCGATGGCCCCGGATTCCTTTTCGGTCTGTTGCGGCACTTCCGGTTGGCCGGGTGAGATGCAGTAGATCTTCGGCCTCCATCCACGGAGGCAGCGGCATGCCGTGTAGCCGGGCCGCGGTTCCATCGCTGACCACAGCATCTGGAAGCAGAACAAGATGCGGGCGAATCAGCTGAACGAGGGACTGCTCCACACCGACAGGAACCCGGACTCCACGGCTAACGGTTCTTAGGTCACGGGCTCGGGTTCTTCCGCGGGGGACACCGCAGGCATCTGACTCAGGCAGAGCAAAGGACCGTCTGGTCAATGAGGGAGGAAGATTGGGGGCGTTGCGCATGCACCGATGGTTCCAGCACGGATTCTGACTGTGCGGTGACAAGGTCCCTACAAGTGGATTTCAGACCAGATTTCACACGGAATGTTGAACTGTGCAGGAACGTTGATCCGTAGGAACAGTGGCGCGACGGGTGGGCTGTCCACCCGGGCCGAGTGTCGACGTCGTGCTGCTCTAGCTCGTCGATAGTAGGAAACGTGCCGCTCCGACTCGCTCTTTGCGGCGTGTTCCCTACACTCGGCGGGGGAAGGGGCCGGATCTCGACACCGGATGCCGAAAGGGCTGCTCAGCGTGGCCGTCCCGGTGCTTCACCACGTGCGGAACAGGAAAGGGACTCGTAGGATGTTCGGCATGACCCCTGGAACCCTGCTGGCCGTGTGCCGTGTCCACGCCTTGCTGCCCACCACTGACAGCACCGGTGTGACGGCGATCGACAAGCGCGCTGTTGAGGGTCCGGTGAAGGTTCACGGACTCGGGCTCAGCGGGGACGTCCAAGCCAGCCGCAAGCACCACGGCGGAGAGTCAAAGGCGGTCTATGCGTATTCACAGGTCGACGCCGACTACTGGGCGGCAGAATTGGGCACGAACATTTCCCCCGGGCTTTTCGGTGAAAACCTGCGCATTGACGGACTTCCAGTGTCAGAAGCAGTGATCGGTGAACGCTGGCAGATCGGGGAGCGGACCATCCTGGAAGTGACGTGCCCGCGCACGCCGTGCCGGAACTTCGCGGCCCGCATGAAGCAGCCCCGCTGGGTGGTGCGGTTTGCGGAAGCCGGACGTACGGGAACCTACCTGCGCGTCATCCGCAACGGAAGCATCAGCGCCGGCGACCCGGTCACGGTCATTCACCGGCCCGATCACGGGGTGACCTCGGGAGACGTGTTCCGCGGGCTGACAACGGAACAGGCACGAGCGTTGAACGGGGCAGCAGACGCTGGGACCGTGAAGCTTTCGCCGGAAGTCCTCAAAGCGCTGCGGACCCTGAAGTCACGCGAAGCACCAGGGATTCCGGAGCCTGCACCGGCCCGATAAGACCCATGACGGTGCTTCTGTGCCCAAGCTCACCGCCAACTATGGACGGCGCGCTCCCGGCATGCCGTACACTTGAAACATCCCCCACTCCGGTATTCCCTTATTTTCCTGCGGTTTCTAATCGCAAGGTACGTTGTGTTGGGGCTCGCATTTCCGAATGCGGGCAGATTCATCTTTGGGAGCGCCGGCAAAGAAATCGTCACACCGGCCACACGTCACAATCCAGTGAAATTGGCCTACAGCTGTGACGGAAAGTCCTGCCATGGGATTGCAATAGCGCCGGACTTACGTCCTGCGGCCGTTATGGCCGCGCGGTCCCAATGAATGAGGATTATCTCTTTTGCTTGACACTGTAGAAAACACCGAAACCGTAGCAAACGCCGCTCCCGAAGAAGCTGAAGAGAACCAGGTTCTCTTCACCGACCTCGGTCTTGATTCCCGCGTGCTGCAGGCCCTGGTTGACGTCGGATACGAAAAGCCGTCGCCCATCCAGGCAGCCACCATCCCCCTCCTCCTTGAAGGCCGCGACGTCGTCGGCCTGGCGCAGACCGGTACCGGCAAGACTGCCGCGTTCGCCGTTCCCGCCCTGTCCCTGATGGCGGCCCTGCCGGCCACCAAGGACACGCAGATCCTGGTGCTGGCACCGACCCGCGAACTGGCTCTCCAGTCCGCTGAAGCCTTCGCTTCCTACGCCAAGTACATGGACAACTTCACCGTCCTGCCCGTCTACGGCGGATCCGCTTACGGCCCTCAGCTGGCCGGCCTGCGCCGCGGCGCACAGGTTGTTGTGGGTACCCCGGGACGCGTCATCGACCACATCTCCAAGGGCTCCCTGGACCTGTCCAACCTGCAGTACCTGGTCCTGGACGAGGCCGACGAAATGCTCCGCATGGGCTTCGCCGAAGACGTTGAGCAGATCCTGGCGACCACCCCCGCCGACAAGCAGGTGGCACTGTTCTCCGCCACCATGCCCGGCGCCATCCGCAAGATCGCCAAGAAGTACCTGAACAACCCGGCGGAAATCACGGTCAAGTCCAAGACGACCACCGGTGCGAACACCCGCCAGCGCTACGTGCAGGTCATGGGCCCGCACAAGCTGGACGCGATGACCCGCATCCTGGAAAGCGAAGACTACGACGGCGTTATCGCCTTTGTCCGCACCAAGATGGCCACCGAGGACCTGGCTGACAAGCTCAAGGCCCGCGGCTACCTGGCAGCAGCAATCAACGGTGACATCCCGCAGCAGCAGCGCGAGCGCACCGTCGAGGCCCTGCGCAGCGGCAAGATCGACATCCTGGTTGCCACCGACGTCGCCGCCCGCGGTCTTGACGTTGAGCGCATCAGCCATGTCATCAACTACGACATTCCGCACGACACCGAGTCCTACGTCCACCGCATCGGCCGCACCGGCCGCGCAGGACGCACCGGCGACGCGATCCTCTTCATGACCCCGCGTGAGAAGTACCTGCTGCGGGCCATCGAAAAGGCCACCCGCCAGCCCGTAGAGCACATGCAGCTTCCGAGCATCGACATTGTGAACAACAAGCGCCTGGCGAAGTTCTCCGAGCAGATCACCGAAACCCTGGCATCCGAGGATGTCTCGGTCTTCCGCGACCTGGTCACGAACTACCTGGCTGACCACGACGTCACCGCCGAGGAAGTTGCCGCAGCACTGGCCGTCATGGCCCAGGGCGGCCGTCCGCTGCTGATGGAAGAAATTCCGCAGGCTCCGGCCCGCCAGCGCGAGCGTTCCGAAGGCCGCAACGACGGCAACGGCTCCCGCGGCCCCACACGCCCGCTGACCGAAGGCAACGCAACGTACCGCATCGCCGTCGGCCGCCGCCAGCGCGTTATGCCCGGCTCCATTGTTGGCGCCATCGCCAACGAAGGCGGACTCTCCTCCGCGCAGATCGGCGGCATTGACATCCGCGCCGACCACACGCTCGTCGAGCTTCCGGCTGACCTCAGCCAGGACCAGCTGCGCGCCCTGTCCCGCACCCGGATCGGCGGCGAGCTGATCCACCTCGAGCTGGACAACGGCCGCAAGCCGGCCCGCGAACGCGAAAGCGGCGGCTTCAATGACCGTGGCGACCGCGGCGGCTTCAAGAAGGATTTCAAGAAGCGCGACGGCGAGCGCAGCTTCGGTGACCGCAGCAGCAGCGACCGCGGCGGCTTCAAGAAGCGCGACGGCGACCGCGGCGGCTTCAAGCCGGCCGGCACCCGTGCACCGCGTTTCCGCGACTAAGCACTGAGTTTCCCGCGGCTGCGCCGTTCAGCGCAGCCGCGGGCCTCACGTTCTACGCATAGGGAAGGGCACCTCCGAATTTTCGGAGGTGCCCTTCCCTATGCGCGTTGGGACCCGGTTAGGAAATGAGCGCGTGCCGGCCTTCCAGCCGCAGTTCCAGGTCATTCATGACGATGGCGGCCAGATCCTCGAGGGTGCGCACGTCAGCGTCCGAAAACTCGCGGGGCTCCCGGTCCAGGATGCACAGGGTGCCCAGGTTGTACCCGTCGCGGCTATGGAGCGGCACACCGGCATAGAACTGCAGCCCAAACTCACCGGCCACCAGGGGATTGGCGAGAGTCCGCGGATCAATGCGTGCGTCGGAGACCACCCACGCATCGTCCTGCAGGATGGCCGAGGCGCACAGTCCCGGGTCCCGGCCGATCTGCTGTACATCCGTTCCATGGTGGGACTTGAACCAGATCCGGTCGGTGTCCACCACGCTCACAATGGCCACGGGTACGGAGAACAGCCGTGCCGCCAGGGCCGTGATGCGGTCGAAGGAACCGTCCGGGGGCGTGTCCAGCAGGTCATAACGGCGCACTGCCGCCAGCCGCTCGGCCTCGTCGGCCGGAATCAGCGGCTGGGCCATCCGGTGCCGGGCACGGGGTGCCACTGCCAGTTCGTACAGAGCCAGGGACGCTTCGTGGGCGGAGGGCCGGTCCTGCGGCTCCAGGGCGGTCATGGCGCGCAGCAGGACCCGGAACCCCACCTCCGCGTCATCGGGAATGGCAGGGGGCCGCAGGAGGCGTGCCACGGCACTCTCCAGGGCCGGCCCGGGGTAGGCGGTGACGCCGGTGAGGCACTGCAGGAGCACCAGGCCCAGAGAGTAGATGTCGGACTCGGGGCCCACTGCATCGCCGCGGGCCTGCTCCGGACTCATGTAGGCAGCCGTCCCGGTGAAGGTGCCGTTGTGCGGCTGCGGGTCCCGGGCAATCAGCGCCACGCCAAAGTCCGTGAGTTTGGCACGCAGCCGTGCATCGTCCCCGCGGTAGTCGAAGAGCATGATGTTTGCCGGTTTGACGTCACGGTGCACCACGCCGGCGTCGTGCATGTAGTCCAGTCCCAGGGATAGGTCGTAGCCCAGCTGGGCCACCTGGCGCGGATGCAGCGGACCGTCCTGCAGCCGCCGGCGCAGGTCTGCGCCCTCCACCAGTTCCATGACCAGATACACCTGCTGGAAATCGGGACCGGAGAGATGCGTTCCGGCATCCAGCAGTGTCACCAGGCTGTGGTGGCTCAGCCGGGCCAGGATTTTGGCTTCGGCATCGGTCTGCCGTTGTTCCTCAGCGGTGGCGGCGGCAGAGCGTACCACCTTGACCGCTACGTCCCGGCCCAGGAACTCGTCCCGTGCACGGTAGACGGTGCCCATGGATCCGGCACCGATTTTGTTCTCCAGACGGTATCTTCCGCCAAGGAGGGCACCATCCGGGTGCTGCGGTGAAGCTGTCACCTATGCCTACTTTCTCGTACCCTAAGCATACTGACCACCACGGGTGCTTCTTACCTGTTTCGGGGCGTTTCCGGACGGCCAAACCGGCCGGTCGGAGGCTCTGTTCACCGCTCCCGGTCAGTGGCCTGGATCACCTTATCCGCGCGGATTTGGGCCGATTTCACGTTCTCCAAAAGTACTGGTAAAGTATTTACTCGTTGCCCCGATAGCTCAGTGGTAGAGCGCCATCTTGGTAAGATGGAGGTCCCGGGATCGATTCCCGGTCGGGGCTCTCAATGGGAGGGTCCGTGTTGCTAAGGCTGTTTGTTTTCACAGAGGCCAATTTAGGGACGCGGGCTTTACTCATTTAGTGGCGGTGTAGCTCAGTTGGTTAGAGCGCACGACTCATAATCGTGAGGTCGGGAGATCGAGCCTCCCCACCGCTACCAGCAAAAACCCCCGGTTTTCCGGGGGTTTTTTGTTTTCTCATTATACTTTCCCGCCGGCAATGGCCACCCGGCGGGGCCCGGCCGCACTGCCGCTTCCCCCGCCACCGTGTGCGGTTTATCCCGAGACAGGGACAACATGTCCCTGCCCCCGCCCCGGGCTCTGCCTATGGTGGACATGTCTGCCGCAGTGACAGCGGACACAGGAAATCTTTTACGGATTATTCCGTCGGGCCAAAAGGGGTACACGTTGAGTTCACCATCGGAGGGCGCATCTGCCGGCGCCAGTGGGCAGCGGCCGTTGGAAGGCATCCTGGTGGCGGATTTCTCCCGCGTGCTCGCCGGGCCGCTTTGCACCATGACGCTGGCGGATCTCGGCGCCCGGGTGGTGAAGGTGGAACGTCCGGGAGGCGGGGACGACACCCGCAGCTGGGGACCTCCGTGGTCCGGAACAGGAGCAACCTACTTTGAATCCGTGAACCGGAACAAGGAATCCGTCTGCCTGGACCTCGGCGACCCGGAGGATCTGCAGCTGGCTCAGGAACTGGCATTGCGTGCTGACGTGCTGGTTGAAAACTTCAAACCCGGGGGACTGGACAGGTTCGGGCTGGGATATGCCGAACTCAGCCTAGAGAACCCGAAGCTGGTGTATGCCTCCATCTCCGGATTCGGCGCCGCCGGCGGACGGGATATTCCCGGCTATGACTTCATAGTCCAGGCTCTGGGCGGGCTGATGAGCATCACCGGTGAGGCCGACGGGGCTCCGTACAAGGCCGGCGTCGCGCTGGTGGACGTGCTGACGGCGAAGGACGCCACCATTGCCGTGCTGGCAGCCCTGAAGGCACGGGGTGTAACCGGGCGGGGAAGCCATGTACAGATGAACCTGCTCTCCAGCCTGCAGGGCGCTTTGGCGAACCAGGGGCAGGCCTTCCTGGGTGCCGGCGTGGTCCCGGCCCGGATGGGCAACGCCCACCCTTCGATCGTGCCCTACCAGCTGCTGCAATGCGGTGACGGGCCGCTCGCCGTCGCCTGCGGCAACGACGGGCAGTTTGGCCGGCTGGTCCAAGAGCTGGGGGCACCCGGGTTGGCAGCGGACGGCCGCTTTGCCACGAACAGTGCCCGGGTTCAGCACCGGGAGGTCCTGGTGCCGCTGCTGGAGGGCCTGCTGGCTGCGGCAACGGCCGCTCAATGGCAGGATCAGCTGACTCGAGTGGGTGTACCCGCTGGCCGGGTCGCGGGCATCGACGACGGCATTGCCTACGCGCAGTCGCTGGGGCTTGAACCGACCATTGACGTCCGCGACTCCTCTGGTGCGGTGGTCGGTCAGCAGCTGCGGCACCCGGCCGTCTGGGAGCCGCCGCTGGCGCCGCGGGACCAGGCACCGCCACAGCTGGGAGAACACACCGAGAGCGTGCTTTCCTGGCTACGCAGCGCCCGGAAAGAAAGTCACCCGGCCGATCATCTCTCGTAGTGCCGCAGCTCCAGCCACAGCGGCGCGAAAACATCGGGATCGTCCAGGTCCACCCCCAGCAGCGAGCAGGCAATGCTGATCCGGTGCCGCAGCGAGTTGCGGTGCACGCCCAAACCGCGGGATGCATTTTCCCAATGTCCCCGGTGCCGCAGATACTCGGTCACGGTGGCGATCAGATCCGCCCGCCGGTAAGCGGCCAGGGTCTCCACCCACTCACTGACCTGGGGATTGGGTGCGCTTCCGGTACCCGCCAGTGAGCCGGGCCGTGCCTGCCGGAGGGCCCGGCGGATGGCCGGCATCACTGCTGCCACTTCGCCCAGGGAAACCGGTTCGCTGAGGGCTCCGGCCAGCTGCGGATGGGCCGGCGCGGGGTCGTTGACATCCTGTATTCGATCCTGCCCCGCCTGTGAAACGCCTTCTTCCGGAAGCACCAGGTAGAGGGCAGCTTCCTCTTCATGGCGCAGCAGGCAGGAGGCCAGGTTCGCTGGAAGGGGCGGCAGGCCGGCATCCGGGCTCAGCGAGGAAGCAGCCCGGATCAGCAGTTCGGCATTGTCGCCGGCTCGGACGGAAAGGCCCAGCACCCGCACCCTGCGGGGCAAGTCCTGCAGCCCCACGTCCTCGGCGAGGATACGGGCGGCCTCGGTGTGCCCGTGCAGGACAAGCTTGGCGACCGCAGCCCCCAGCGTTGAGGTGGCACCTGAAACCACCTCCCGCTGGCGGGCCTTGAGCGCCAGCAGGGTGCACACGGTCAGGATGACCTGGCGGTCCGCTGCCGTCAGCGTGCGCCCGGGCCCCACGGCAAGAAAGCCGTGGATGCGTCCGCTGACGGCAATCGAATACTCCACGACGGGCTGCCCGTGAATCTCGAACGTGGCCGCTGAATGCGTCCCTGCCCGGTTGAGCCGGAGGGTCTCGGTGCGCAGGGTGGGAATGTAGGCCTCGGCGCTCTCCGGCCAGTAGGTGGCCGGCCCCGGATCGGCGGGCAGGTAGGCTGCCCAGCCGCCCAGGGCCTGAGCCAACCCGCGGACGACGGCGGCGGTGGCGTCCGGGCGCATGGCCGCCTGGGCGAGCGCGGTCTGCGTTCCCAGGCTGCCCATGAGATCGGCCTGGCTGCTTCGGGCAGACAAGCGCCAAAACGCACGGGAAACACTCTGGAAAGGCACGCCGTCCGGAACCGTGAGCAGGTCGATCCCGGCGGCTGCACACGCCTCGGCCACCGAGGACGGCACCTCCTCCAGCCATGGGCCCAGTCCGATGCCCAGGGCCGGGATGCCCTTGTGGCGCAGCCGTGTCACGTACTCGGCGGCCGCGGCAGCACTCCTGACCACCGGCATGCCGGTGGTCAGGAGGAGTTCTCCGCCCTCCAGATACGGGGTCGGATCCTCGAGCTCGGAGACATGGACACCGGTGAGTTGCCGGTTTGTCAGCTGCTTTCCGGACGGGAAAACCAGCTGCGAGCCCAAAGCGGCGCTGAGTTCAGTGAGGGAAACCATAGTCAAATCATCCAGTACAGAGAGTTAAATTGGCTGGAATGTTCAATGACGCATGTCGCATCGGGTCCGTAGCGTGTGCCCATGACCGAGATGACTATCGAAACCCCAGCTGCACCGCTTCCCCAATCCCGGCACGTGGCAACCGCGGTGCCGGGCCCCCGTTCACGGATGCTGCACCAGGAGCGTGTGGCTCATGTCAGCGCCGGGTTCGGTATCACCCTGCCGGTGTTCATCGACCGGGCCGACGGCGGGATCCTCCAGGACGTGGACGGTAACCGCTTCATCGACTTTGCCTCCGGGATTGCGGTGACCAGTGTGGGCGCCGCCAACCTCCGGGTCCGGCAGCGGGTAGCCGCGCAGTTGGATCGGTTCACCCACACGTGTTTCATGGTCACCGAATATGACTCGTTCACGCAGGTGTGCCGCTGGCTGAATGAACACACCCCCGGTGACTTCGATAAGCGCACCGCACTGTTTTCCACCGGCGCTGAAGCAGTGGAAAACGCCGTCAAGATTGCCCGCGCGGCAACGGGCCGGCCAAACGTGCTGGTTTTTGACGAGGCCTATCACGGGCGCAGCCTGCTCACCATGGCGATGACAGCCAAGGTGAATCCGTACCGGCTCAATTTCGGTCCGCTGCCTGTCGAGGTGTTCCGGGCCCCGTCGGCAAACCCGCTGCGGCCTTCCGACGGCGGTGCGCCCGGGACCGTAGACGCCGCAGCCGCCCTCGCCGCCGTCGAGGACATGCTTACGGAACGCGGCCCGGAAACCTTCGCCGCAATGGTCATTGAGCCGATTCAGGGCGAGGGCGGTTTCATTGTTCCGGCGCCCGGTTTCCTGGCCGGGCTGCGCACGATCGCCGACCGCCACGGAATCGTCCTGGTCATGGATGAAATCCAAGCCGGCATGGGCCGGACCGGGACGCTGTACGCCAGCGAATACGAGGGCGTTGCCGGAGACCTGACCCTCAGCGCCAAGGCGCTGGCCGGCGGCCTGCCCCTGTCCGCCGTCACGGGGCGGACCGAGCTCATGAACGCCGTGCACGCGGGCGGACTTGGCGGCACGTACGCCGGTAATCCCCTGGCCTGTGAGGCCGCACTGGCTGTCTTCGAGGAATTCGAGGACGGAACCCTGCTGGCAAACGCCCGCTCCATTGAGGCGGTGGCACGTGAGGTGCTGGAACCACTCGTGGCGGAGATCGGCGTCGTCGTGCAGTTCCGCGGAAGGGGGGCCATGCTGGCCCTGGAACTCGCCGACCCCGACACCCTGAAGCCGCGTCCGGACCTCGCCCAGGCCATCTCCGCAGCCTGCCACGCCGAAGGTGTCCTGACCCTGACCTGCGGCACGTACGGAAACGTCATTCGGCTCCTGCCGCCGCTGGTCATTAACGATGAGCTGCTGCGCGACGGACTCGGGGTCCTGAGCGGCGTGATCCGCAAAACTGCAGCTGCCGCTGCACCCGCGCTCAGCGGCTCCTGAGATCCGCCGACGCCGCCGGACACCGGCCGACGCCGCACCCCGCTGCTCACCGCAGAGCCCGAACCGAAGAAAAGGACCATCATGACCAGCCTTGCCGCCCAGGAAGCCGGAGAAGCCGCCCTGGAACCCGCCGATCTTATCGATTTTGATTCCCTGCTCACACCCTCAGAACTGGAGCTGCGTTCCCGCGTGCGCGGCTTCGTCAATGAACAGATTCGGCCCAACATCGCCCGCTGGTACGAGGATGCCCACTTCCCGATGGAGATTGTTCCGGAGATGGGCAAGCTGGGCCTGCTCGGCATGCACCTGCACGGCTACGGCTGCGCCGGAGGCACCGCCGTTGAATACGGTCTGGCTGGTGCGGAGCTTGAAGCCGGCGACTCCGGCCTGCGGACCTTCGTCTCAGTGCAGGGATCCCTGGCCATGAGCGCCATCTCCAAATGGGGCTCGCAGGAGCAGAAGACCCGGTGGCTGCCGGGCATGGCTGCCGGGGAGTTAATCGGCTGCTTTGGGCTTACGGAACCAACCGCGGGATCCGACCCGTCGTCCATGAAGACCTTCGCCCGCCGGGACGGGGACGATTGGGTGCTCAACGGCACCAAACGGTGGATCGGGCTGGCGAACGTTGCCGCCGTCGCCGTCATCTGGGCACAGACCGACGACGGCGTCCGCGGCTTCACCGTCCCCACGGACACACCGGGGTTTGCCGCCACGCCGATTGAACCCAAGCTCTCGATGCGGGCCTCCATCCAGTGCGAGATCGAACTGACCGACGTGCGCCTGCCCGCGGATGCGGTCCTGCCCGGCGCCAAGGGGCTCCGGGGCCCCTTCTCCTGCTTGAACGAAGCCCGCTACGGAATCATCTGGGGCTCCATGGGCGCCGCACGGGATTCCTTTGAGGCAGCCCTGGCCTATTCCAAGGACCGGCTGCAGTTTGATAAGCCACTGGCGGGCTACCAGCTCACCCAGAAGAAGCTGGTGGACATGGCCCTGGAGATCAACAAGGGTTTCCTGCTGGCTCTGCACCTTGGGCGTTTGAAGGATGCAGGCAACCTGCAGACCCACCAGATTTCAGTGGGAAAGCTCAACAACGTGCGGGAAGCCATTGCGATTGCCCGGGAGGCAAGGACCATCCTCGGAGGCAACGGAATCACCCTGGACTACTCTCCGCTGCGGCATGCCAACAACCTGGAATCGGTACGTACCTATGAGGGCACCGACGAGGTGCACACCCTCATCCTGGGCCAGAAGCTCACCGGCATTCCCGCTTTCCGCTAAGCCGCCGGCCTCCCGCATCCGAACCCGCTACCACCAGGAGTCACCTTGACGCACCTTCCATCCGCAGCCGAGCTGCGGCATTACATCAACGGAACCTGGGAGGAAGGCAGCGGGCCCGTCCTTGCTTCCGTGAATCCCGCCCGGCCCGGAGAAACCGTGGCACAGGGCCGGCAGGCCTCCACCGAACACCTGGACCGGGCCGTGGCCGCAGCGTCCGGGGCTTGGGCTGCCTGGGCCGGCACGCCGCTGCATGAACGCGGCGCCGTCCTCATCCGTGCAGCCGGCGTGCTGGAACGGGATCACGAGAATCTGGGCCTGGAGCTGGCACGGGAGGAAGGGAAGACGCTCGCCGAGGCGAAGGGTGAGGTGCTGCGCGCGGCCCAGATCCTGCGCTACTACGGCAATGAAGGCGACCGGCCGGCAGGGGAAGTCTTTTCCTCCCCGCGCCGGGGGGAACGGATCCTGGTGGTCCGCAAGCCGTTGGGCGTGGTGGGGGTGGTGACCCCATTCAACTTTCCGATCGCCATTCCGGCGTGGAAGATCGCTCCCGCACTGGCATACGGCAACGCAGTGGTGTGGAAACCGGCCAGCACGGTGCCGCTGCTCGCCGTGAGGCTTGCCGAGGCCCTGGCGGAAGCCGGACTGCCCAAGGGTGTGCTGAACCTGGTCATCGGGCCCGGATCCCTGGGCAGCGCTCTGGTGGAGCATCCGCGGCTGGACGGACTGACCTTCACCGGATCAACCGGAATCGGGCGCCGGCTGGCCGCAGCCGGTGCCGCCCGCGGCGTTCCGGTGCAGGCGGAGATGGGCGGCAAGAACGCGGCCATCGTGCTCCGCGACGCGGACCTGGACCTTGCGGCCGAACAGGTCCTGCTGGGAGCCTTCCGTTCCACCGGCCAGAAATGTACGGCAACTTCCCGGCTCGTCGTGGACGAGCAGGTTGCCGATGATTTCCTGAACCGGCTCCGAACCCGCCTTGACGCCTGGATGACGGGGGACCCCACCGACGACGGCGTGCACATGGGACCGCTGATCAATGCGGCCGCCGCAAACAGCGTCAACAGCGGAGTGGAGACGGCCCTGTCCGAAGGGGCGGTGCTGGCCTATCAGGGCAAGGCCCCGGGAAGCAGGGACCCGGACGGCGGGTTCTTCCTGCCCGCGACGGTGTTGGAACTGCCCGCCGATCCAGCTGCCGGGGCAGCAAACACGGCGTGGCGGGAAGAGTTCTTCGGCCCGGTGCTGAGCGTGCGCCGTGCCGCAGGCGCCGGGCAGGCCTTCGAACTGGCCAACCAGAGCGAATTCGGGCTCAGCGCTGCGGTCTTCACCCAGGACGTCACCCGGGTGCTGGACGCGGTGGAGCGCATCGACGTCGGAATCCTGCACATCAACTCCGAATCCGCCGGCGCCGATCCGCATGTGCCCTTTGGCGGGGCACGCAAGTCGGGGTACGGGCCCAAGGAACAGGGCGGCTCGGCGAAGGAATTCTTCACCCACACCACCACGGTTTACCTGCGTGGAGGAAACGCCGGTTAACAGTTCGGCACCAGAGTCTCCACCTGACCGCACCACCCATCAGAGGTAATCGCAAGGGGTATATCGATGGCCAGTCCAGAAGTGAAATCCACACGGGATGCAGAACCGTCCCTCCTCAAGGTCCTCGGTAACTGGGATGTCCTGGCGCTGGGCTTCGGCGCGATGATCGGCTTCGGCTGGGTGGTGCTGACCGGGGACTGGATTGCCTCAGCCGGCACCATGGGAGCGGTCCTGGCCATGGTCACCGGCGGACTGATCATGGCAGTCGTCGGCCTGACCTACGCCGAGCTGGTGGCAGCCATGCCCAAGGCGGGCGGTGAACACAACTACCTGCTGCGCGGAATGGGGCCGAGATGGTCCTTCATTGGATCCTGGGGGATCACCGGCGGCTACATCACCATCGTGGCCTTCGAAGCCGTGGCCCTGCCGCGGACCGCCACCTATCTTTTTCCGAATCTCAACGCCGTGCCGCTGTGGGAGATTGCCGGGGATCAGGTGCACCTGACCTGGGCGCTGGTGGGCGCCATGGCCGCCGTCGTTATTACCGCCGTCAACATCCTGGGCGTCAAGCACGCAGGCGTCGCGCAGACCTTTGTGGTCCTGTTGCTGCTCATCGTGGGACTGATGCTTGTCTTCGGCTCCTTCACCGGCGGATCCACCGCCAATATGGAACCCTTCTTCACCGGCGGGATGGGCGGGTTCTTCGCGGTGCTGGTGGTGGTTCCCTTCATGTTTGTTGGCTTTGACGTCATTCCGCAGTCCGCCGAGGAAACCCACATCCCGGCACGCCAGATCGGCCGGCTGGTGGTCATCGCCGTAGCGCTGGCCACGGTCTGGTACGTGGGCACAATCCTGACCACATCCTCGGCCATGAACGCCCAGGAACTGGCCGGAACCGACATTGCCACGGCGGACGCCATGGGCAAGCTGTTCGGCAGCGACATCATGGCCAAAATTCTGATTGCCGGCGGCATCGCCGGGATCCTGACGTCCTGGAACTCGCTGCTGCTGGGCGCTTCCCGGCTGATGTATTCGATGGCGCGGGCGGGGATGCTGCCGGCGTGGTTCGGCAAGCTGCACCCCAAGTACCGCACTCCGGTCAATGCGCTGCTTTTCATCGGTGCGCTGTCCGTCCTGGCCCCGTTCTTCGGGCAGAACATGCTGGGCTGGCTGGTGGACTCCGGTTCACCGAGCATCGTGATTGCTTACGCGCTGGTCTCGCTGGTCTTTATCCTCCTGCGCCGCCGTGAACCAAAGATGGAGCGGCCGCTGCGCATTGGCGGACGAGGGAACGGTGGGCAGCTCATTGGCATCTCCGCGGTGGTGCTGTGCCTGGGGCTGCTGTCCCTCTACCTGCCCGGAATGCCCGCCGCACTGGGTTCTGTCCCCTGGCTGCTCTTTGGCCTCTGGTGGACGCTGGGGTTCGTCTTCCTGCTGCGGATTCCCACCGGCATCCGCCCGGGTGAGCGGGCCGAGGAGGACCTGCTTGAGCGTCTCGCGGAGCGGCGGCGGGGCTAACCGGAGCGGCGGCGGGGCTAACCGGAGCAGGCCCCCTCAGGACCATGCCACCACCAGGCGGGCGGCCTGTTCCGGCACCATCACGTCGATGCCGGTGAGGTCGGCGAAGCGGCGCAGCCGGTTCATCAGGGTGTTCCGGTGACAGAACAGGCGGTCCGCGGACCGGGCAATGCTGCCTGTCGCCAGATACGCGCTGACCGCTTCCTGCAGCCGCTCCCGTTCCACGGGGCCGCACTCCTGCAGGGCAGCATCAACGTCGGGAATCATCGGAACGCCGGTCTCCGCCAGCCGGTGCCTGGCCAAACGGGCCCAGGCATTGCGCATGGTCAGGGCACTGTGGTCTCCGGAGCCGGCCAGTGCGGCCAGGGCCCGTGCCGTCTGGGCGGCCACCCTCAGACCGGCCAGCCCGTGTACCTGTTCCACTAGGCCGCACCGGATGCTGCGGACCTGCCCGGTGGCCTCCCGGACGGCGCTTCCGCTGCGTTCGTCCGCAACCCAGAAAGCCACCAGGCCGTCCGGCAGGGGATGGGTGAACAGATCAGTCCCGCGCCGCGAAGCCGCTGCCACGGCCAGATGAAGTGCCGCGGCGTTGTCAGCGGCAGCAGCGGCCACAAGCAGGTTTGCGTTCTCGCTGATCCCGAGTTCAGTGCCGATGCGCGCGAGCATCTCCGGCGGTGCGCTGACCGGACCGAAAAGGGCAGCAACATAACCCTGCCGCACCGACGTTGCCTCCTGGGCCATGCGCTGTCGTTCAAAGATGTACGCGGCCTGCGCCTGGGAGGCGTAGGTATCGACCACTTCCCAGACCGTTTCGGCCCGCCGGACCAGAAGCTCGGCATCCGCAGCATCGGCCAGCTTCATCAGTTCACTCCACAGGATGGTGAAATCCAGCCGGATGGCCGTCATCAGAGACTCCACCGGGATTTCCGCCCTGGCCCGGGACACCCCCACATCCAGGGCGATGTCATGTCGCTGCGCCATCAACCGTGCGCTGTCTCCCCGAGGGCGGAGGCTTTCGATCAGTGCCCCGAAGGATGCCGCGCCCGTGCGGCGGATCTCGCTGGCCGGCAGCGCGCCGTCATGATAGTCATCCAGCTGCAGTACCCGCTCCAGGAACAGATTGGTCAGCCGTTCCACGCTCAGCCCATCCAACAGTGCGTTCCAGCGCACTGCTGAGCCGTGTGGGTTAAATTCATGTTTCAGCGTAGTTGCCACTAAGTTATCCGCCTTTATTTTGTGCTTTTGCACATTCTAACGGTCGGAATCGACTGAATTTGATGCGCACGTCACACTTCGCATCCTGACATGCTGGGTGCTTCGTTCCCGTCCAGGACAGCCGTTCAACGGCTTGGACCAGCAGCTGCGGAGGCAGGCATGACTGAACAACTGAACCTTGAGGCCGGGGCAACCCGGGCCATTTCCGATAAGGAGGCCATGAAGGTTTCCATCGGCGCCCTGATCGGCACCGCCATGGAGTGGTACGACTTCTTCCTCTTCAGCGCCGCCGCCGCACTGGTCTTCAACGTCCAGTACTTCGCAAACGAGAATGCCACGGCGGCGGCGCTGGCTTCCTTCGCCACTTTCGGCGTCGGGCTGCTGGCCCGCCCGCTGGGCGGCATGTTCTTCGGCGCGATGGGGGACCGGATCGGCCGCCGCAAGACACTGATGATCACGATCGTGGGCATCGGTGTGATCACCGGACTGATCGGCATGCTGCCGACGTATGCTGCGATTGGCATCGCCGCCCCGGTGCTGCTGGTGCTCCTGCGCGTGGCCCAGGGCCTCTTCGTAGGCGGAGAATGGTCCGGGGCCATGACCATTGTGGTGGAGAACGCACCGCTGGCCCGCCGGGCCCGCTATGCCGCACTGCCGCAGATCGGTTCGCCGATCGGCACCATCCTCTCGTCGGGTGGATTCTTCCTGGCGACGGTCTTCTTCTCCAAGGAGAGCTTTGATGACTTTGGCTGGCGGATTCCGTTCCTGGCCGCCATCCCCATGCTGTTCATTGCGCTGTACATCCGCAGCCGCCTGGACGAGTCACCGGTCTTCGCTGAGCTGCTCGAACACGGCCAGGTCGAAAAGACTCCGATCCGCACCACGCTCGTGGAATCCTGGAAGCACATCATCGTGGGCATGGCAGCGGCACTGCTCGGAGTCGGCGGCTTTTACCTCGTGACGGCCTTCGTGGTCTATTACGGCGTCTCCATCCTGGGATACTCCTCGCAGCTGATGCTGCTCGGAGGCATGATCGCCGCCGTCGTGGAAATCCCGGTCCTGATCCTGGGTGGACGGCTGGGCGAACGTTTCGGTGCCAGCCGCGTCCTCGTTTACGGCGGTTTGGGCTCCGCCGTGGCGGCCGTCCCTGCTTTCCTGCTGATTACCCACGGCAGTCCCGTCCTGGTGGTGGTGGGCATGACGCTGGCGGTGGCTACTCTGTCCCTGCCCTACGCTGCCAACGGCACCGTCCTGACCGGGCTGTTCCCGGCCCGCACCCGATACACCGGGGTTGGCTTCGCACAGAACACCGCCGGAATGGTCTCGGGCTTCCTGCCGCTGCTGGCGACCGCCATGGTGGCCGCAGCCTCCGACCACTGGTGGCCCGCCGCGCTCCTGCTGGTCATTCTGAGCCTGTTCACGGCCGCCGCGGGAGTTTTGGTACCCCGGATGAGCGTGGACCTGCCCGGTTTCAAGCACTAGTTTCGACGAAAAGAGTTCTCCATGGCACCGCTGTCAGCAGGCCACCTGATCGTTCGCCAGCTCGAAGAGCACGGCGTGAACCGCGTCTACACCGTCCCGGGGGAGAGCTTCCTGGATGTTCTGGACGGGCTGCACGATTCACCCATCCGCACGGTGGTCTGCCGCCAGGAAGGCGGGGCCGGATTCATGGCCCTGGCTGAATCCCGGCTGACGGGCCTCCCCGGCGTGGCGATGGTGACCCGCGGCCCGGGGGCCGCCAACGCCATGATCGCGGTGCATACGGCCTGGCAGGACGCCACGCCGCTGGTGCTCTTTGTGGGTCTCATCCCCATCGCGGACCGCGGCCGCGGCGCCTTCCAGGAGTTCAGCCTCGAGGGCTGGTTCTCCACCACCGCCAAACGCGTGATGGTGCTCGACGACGAACGCCGCGCCGCCGACACGGTAGCCGAGGCCATGCACCTGGCGGTCTCCGGCCGGCCCGGACCGGTGGTCATCGGCCTGCCCGAGGATGTTTTGGTGCGTTCGGCGGGCACCGGAACTGTTCCGCCGCGGACTCCGGCGTCGGCGCAGCCCGCACCCGAGGACATCGTAGAGCTGGCCGGTCGGCTGGCAGCTGCCGAGCGTCCCCTGCTGATCGTTGGCGGGGACGGCTGGAGCGCGGACGACGGCGAGCGGCTGGCAGCGTGGGCAGCAGCGGCACGGATTCCGGTGGCGGCGGATTTCCGGGCCTACGACGCCGTGCCGCACACCTCGCCGGCGTGGTCCGGGTGGCTGGGCTACGGTCGGGCGGATACTCTGGCGGCGCGGCTGGACGAGGCGGACCTGCTGGTCTTTATCGGATGCGCCCGCACCGACGTCCTCAGCGACGGTTACACTCGGGGCGCCGCTGCAGCAACCATCCTGGTGCTTTCCGATCCGGAGGCCACGGGCCATGCCGGCCGCATCGACCTGCATCTGGCCGCGTCCCCCGCTGTCTTCACCGCGGCGCTGCCCGAAGCTGCGGCGGCTCGGGGACACCGGGACGGAACCTGGATGGAAGCACTGGCAGCTGATCAGCTCCGATTTGCCGTGCCGCTACCGGACGGCGGTTCCGGCGTCGATCTGGGGCTGGCGTTTGGCCAGTTGGAGGACCGGTTGCCGGATGACCGGATCCTGACCTACGGAGCCGGCAATGCCACCATTTGGGGTGCCCGCTACCTCAGCCACCATGGCGCAGGATCCCTGGTGGGTCCGCGCAACGGGGCCATGGGCCTGGCCGTTCCAGCGGCCGTGGCGGCAGCGCTGCTCCATCCGGACCGCCCGGTGGTGGCGATCTGCGGAGACGGGGACTTCTTCATGAACGCGCAGGAACTGGCCGTCGCCGCTGCACAGGGTGCGGCCCCACTGGTGATTGTGGTGGATAACGGCGGTTACGGCACCATCATTGCCCACCAGCGCAGGCACTACCCGCAGCGGCCCTCCGGCACCGCGCTGGCCAACCCGGACTTCGCCGGATGGATCCGCAGCTTCGGCGGGCACGGCGAGCGGGTGGAGGAAACTGCCGGCTTCGGCCCGGCGCTGGAGCGGGCCCTGAACAGCGGGCGCCTGGCGCTGCTGCATCTGGTAACGGACCCGGCCACCATGGCGCCGGACACCGCGAATGCCCTCACACAGGCGGCCGCCGCAGCTGCCGGCCGGGAAACCGATGCCGAACCGGTGCCGGCGGCGTTGGAAGGCATCCGATGAAACTGGACGTCATCCTGCACGGCGGGAACTTCCTCACCTTGGACGAGGGCCGGCCCGGCGCCGGCTCCGTGGGGGTGCTCAATGGGCGAATTGCCGGTTTTGATGAGGAGCTGGAGGGATGTACAGCCGAGCGGACCATCGCCCTGGGTGGCGCTACCGTGGTACCCGGCTTCATCGATGCACACTGTCACACCACCTGGTGGGGCCTGGGATTGGGCGCGGTCGACGTGGGGCAGGCACGCGGTCTCGATGAGTTGTACACGCTGCTCGAAGCCGAAGTGCGGCGGCTCGCCGACTCACCGGGCGCCTGGATTAACGGCACGGGATTCAACCACAAGCACCATGGGGGAGCGTTTCCCGACATCGACCGGCTGGATCGGATCACCGGTGACCACCCGCTGTACCTGCGCCACGTCTCCGGGCATCTTTCCATCACCAACACTGTCACGCTGCAGCTGGCCGGCGTCTTTAAGCCCGGATTCGTTGACCCGACCGGAGGCGTCGTCTGCCGCGGAGAGGACGGATCGCCCACCGGAATTGTGGAGGAAGCAGCCCAACAGCTCCTGCAGCAGCTGCTGCTGCCGTATCCGGTGACCCGGATCGTGGACGCTCTGGATGCCGCGACCGCCCGCTACGCAGCCGTGGGCATCACCAGCTTCACCGAGGCCGGTGTGGGCGGCGGTTGGATTGGCCACAGCCCGGTGGAGGTGGCGGCCTATCAGCGCGCCGCAGGCACCGGAAGGCTGCATGCCCGGGCCCAGCTGATGCCCGCCCTGGATTCCCTACATCCGTTGCAGGGCCATGAAGAGGACATGCACGGCACCGGCATCGGCCGCGGCCTGGATCTGGGCGCCGTGGCCGGGTTCGGCGACGACTGGGTATCCCTGGGGCCGGTGAAGGTCTTCATGGACGGGTCGCTGCTGGGCGCGACGGCGGCGGTCACCGAGGACTACTGCGGACATCCGCACAACACTGGATACCTGCTCGATGATCCGGCCGTTTACCGTGAGCGCGTCGACGCAGCTTACCGGGCAGGGTGGCCCATCGCCTTGCATGCCATCGGTGACGCGGCCATTGACCTGGCCACGGAAATCATCATTTCCTGCCAGGACCGCTACGGCCGCAATGCCCTGCCCAACCGGATTGAGCACTTCGGCATCGCCCGCCCGGACCAACTCGCCGCCGTGGCGGCCGCCGGTATTGCCGTCACTCCGCAGGCAGCGTTTATCGGACCCCTAGGGGACCAGTTCGCCGCCATGGTCGGCCCGGAGCGTGAGGGCTGGTTGTACCGGGGACGGTCGCTGGTCGACGCCGGCATCCTGGTTGCGGGCAGCTCGGACCTTCCCGTGGCGGACAACAACGTCCTACGCGCCCTGCAGTCCAGCGTGGACCGGAAAACCGAAAAGGGAAAAATCCTGGGTGGTGCCGCAGAAGGCCTGACGGCCGAGGAAGCGCTGCGCACCTACACCGAGTGGGCAGCGCAGGCTACCGGCACACTCCGGGACAAAGGCACTCTGAGCCGCGGAAAGCTCGCGGACTTCGCCGTACTCTCCGGGTCACCGCTCGTCGCACCCGACATCTCTTCCCTCAAGGTGCTCGCCACCCTTGTGGGCGGCGAATTCACTTACAACCGACTTGATGGCGGACTATCCACGGACGCCGTATCCGCCGCCCCAACAACAGGAGCTACACGATGACCACCACCGCACCCCAGCCGGCATCCCTGCGCGGCGGCGACGCCGAGGCTTTCCTCGCGGATTTCCGTTCCATGAGTACCTTCGGAGCCACCGCAGGGGGAGGAGTCGACCGCCAGGCCGGCACCCCCGCTGACGGCCAAACCCGGAACTGGTTCCGCGGCCTCGCTGAAGGCCACGGCTTCGAGGTGCGCTATGACGCAGTGGGCAACCAGTTTGCCTTGCTGGAGCTGGTGCCGGGGGCGCCGTACATCGCGGTGGGTTCACATCTGGACTCCCAGCCCCTGGGCGGGCGGTACGACGGCGCGTACGGTGTCCTCGCCGGAGCACACGCGGCCATCCGCCTGCAGCAGGGGCTCGCTGCCGGCTCAGGCGCGCCGATGTTCAACATCGCCGTGGTGAATTGGTTCAACGAGGAAGGCTGCCGCTTCAAGCCGTCAATGATGGGCAGCGCCGTATTCACCGGCAAGCTGCCGGCCGAGCAGGTCCTGGCCACTACCGATCCCTCCGGCACCTCGGTGCGCGAAGCGCTGGAGAGCATCGGTACCATCGGAGACTTCTCGCTGGACCTGGCGGCCTATCTGGAAATTCACATCGAGCAGGGGCGCTCACTGGAAGACGCCGGGCTGACGATCGGCCTGGTTGAGTCGACCTGGGGCGCCAACAAGTACGAGTTCACTGTGCACGGGGAGCAGGCACACACCGGTGCCACCGTAATTGCCGATCGGCATGATGCCCTGCTGGGCGCCAGCGCCTTAGTGGTGGCAGCCCGGGAGATTGCGGACGGTTTCAGCACGGAGGAGCATGCCGTGATTACGTCCTGCGGTGAATTTACGGTCTATCCGAACTCACCGGTGGTGGTGGCCAGCCGGGTCCAGCTGCTGGTGGATCTGCGCAGCACCGACGCCGAAGTGTTGGCCGCAGCGGACGCCGAACTGCACCGCCGGATTGCCGCCATTGAAGGATCCGCCTCAGTGCGGATCGAACAGGGAGCCCAGCATGTGTGGGGAGCCAAGGCCTATGATCAGGCCGGCATGGCGCTCGCTGCCGACTGTGCCCGGGCGCTGGGTCTGCCGTATGGAACGGTCCGCACCCTGGCCGGGCATGACTCCACCAATCTGAAGGATCTGGTGCCCACCATCATGCTTTTTGTGCCCAGCGTTGAGGGTATTTCCCACAATGAAAAGGAGCTCACCTGCGACGAGGACATGCTGGCCGGAGTTGATCTGCTGACCGAACTGCTGGGGCGGGTCGCGGCGGGCGGTTTTGTGGCCGGTCAGTAGCGCTCAGGCGGCGGCACCGGCGGTTTCGAGGGCAAGCCGGCAGCGGCTGTGCAGGCCCCCGGTTCTGTGCGGCGCCGGGGCATTCGGTAGGGTGGAAAGGCCGTACCGTCGCCGGGGGGAGCGCAGGCAGGGGCTGCAGCCGCCGCATGTTTGCCTGCTGCACCCTCCGCCCAGCCCACTGCACTGCCCGGAATGAAAGACGAAGATATGCGCGAGCCAAGCCCCGAATACCCCGCTGCCCAGGAGTGGATAGACTCCGAACCGACTGATCGGGACGCGGAGGCGGGGCAGCGGATGACGCGGCGGAGCCGGCGCGGCACCGAGGGTCGTATCGGCTCCGAACCGGACCGATGGGACGCGGTAACAACAGGCCGGTCAGCGGTGGTTTCCGCTGCTATGTCAGCCCCGGTCCCGCCGTCCCAGCCTCCGGCAGCTTTCGCGGAGAACAGCTGGGAGGCAATAACGACGACGACGACATCCCGGGCGGGTGACGACTGCACGGCTGCCGCAACTGCGGTGGACGACGCCGCCCTCTTGGAAGCCGCCGAAACCCGCGAAGCACCCGACTGGTAGCAGAACGTCATCGCGGGCGAGCCGGAGACCCGCGCCACCGCCAAGCGCCGTGCCTCCTTCCTGGACACCCAAACGGCCCGCATCCCGGCGACCCGCGGTTTCCGCGGCCTGTTGGGCAGCCTCGGCATCAGAATGAATCCGTCCGGGGCGGAACTGGCCGAACGCCGCGATGTCCGCGCCGTCAGCCAGCATTGGCCGGGCCCTCGGACCATTTCCGTGGTCAACGGTAAGGGTGGCGCCAACAAGACACCCACCACGGTGATGCTCGCCGCCGTGTTCGCCCGCAACGGCGGCGGCCCGGTCCTGGCATGGGATAACAACGAAACCCGTGGCACTCTGGGCTGGCGCACCGAGCAGGGCCCGCATGAGTCCACCGTCATGGACCTGCTGCCGAACACCGGAAGCCTGCTCTCGCCGTCGGCCCAGTCAGCGCTGCTGGCCCGGTTTGTGCACCACCAGACCGAGGACAAGTTCGATGTCCTGCGCTCGAAGCCCGACGTCCTGGCCTCCGAGCAGAAAATCACGATGGCGGACTTTGATGCCCTCCACGAGGTTGCCTCGAAGTACTTTCGGCTCAACCTCGTGGACTCGGGCAACGATGAAAGCGCCGAGCGCTGGCTTCGGATGATCCACCACACGGACCAGCTGGTCATCGCCACCACCACGGTGGAGGAACATGCCGAGGCAGGGGCGCTGCTGCTCGAAGCGCTGCAGGAGCGCGGGGGCATGTTTGCCCACCTTGCGGCGAACGCCGTCGTCATTGTCAGCCAGTCCGACCGCAACGGCACCGAGACTCAGGTGCAGACGGTGGCACGCGGCTTTGAGCCGCTGGCCCGGGCCACGGTGACCATTCCCTACGATGCGGCCCTGCGCAAGGGGCAGATCCGCTATGGCTCGCTGCGTCCTGCCACCCAGCGGGCCTGGCTGGCTGCCGCCGCTGCGGTTGCCGAGGGTCTGTCCGCTCCCTGATGAATCCGCCGGTAACAATTAGTCAGCTTGCTTATTGTCCCCGGTTTTTTCTAGGGTAGGAGCAACGGAACCAACAGGCTCCGGGCGGAATACCGCCCTCAGAATTCTGTGAAACGGAGGCAACATGTCCAATCATGATATTTCCGGCAAGAAGGTCGCTTTTCTCCTCACCGACGGTGTGGAACAGGTGGAACTCACCAGTCCCTGGAACGCTGTGAAGGACGCCGGGGGCGTGCCCACGCTGGTCTCGCTGTCCACCGGCACCGTTCAGGGTTTCGACGGCGTGGACAAGGGTGAGACCTTCACCGTTGACCTGGCCGTGGCCGACGCCAACGCCAGTGACTTCGATGCCCTGGTGCTTCCCGGCGGCGTGGTCAACGCGGACTTCCTGCGCGTGGACAAGGATGCCCAGGCCTTCGCCAAGGCCTTCTTCGCGGCACACAAGCCGGTGGCGGCCATCTGCCACGCCCCGTGGCTCTTGATCGAAGCGGGCGTCGTCAACGGCAGGGACATGACGTCCTACCCGTCGCTGGCAACGGATCTGAAGAACGCCGGCGCCAACTGGAGCGACGAAGAAGTGGTGGTGGACCAGGGACTGGTCACCAGCCGCAACCCCTCAGACCTGCCGGCCTTCAACGACAAAGTGGTGGAGGAAATCGCCGAGGGCGAGCACGCAGGACAGCACGCCTGACCAGGCCCCCGGATGTTGGGGACACGCGGCGCTAAGCGCCCTGCCCTGCAGCTCAGGGCGGGATAATGGGATGGGGAAATGCGAAAGCGTCTCCCCATCCCCTTTGCGTTAAACCCTGCTGAAAATGCCCCGTTGTTTGTTCCCGTCCCTGGAGATCCGCTCGTGACCACTGCTGCCGGCCGGTTCCTGTGCGCAGGGGTTTCCTGGGACGACGACGGCCCGCACCTTGCGCTGCGGCCTCCCGGCGGCGTGCCCCTGAGCATCAGGCTCGACGCCGGCACCCTCCTGGGCTATCAGGTGCTTGCCGGCGAGGGCGGCGCGCTGCGGCACTGCCTGGGCTCGGTGAAGGTGCAGGACCGGCACACCCGGATTTCGACACCCTGTCCGGTGCACTCCGCCGCCGAACGCGGCTATCAGTGCGGTCCCTGCTTCGCCCGCGATGACTGGCGGCTGGTGCATAACGTGCACCGGTCGGGTATCGCGCCGCCGGGCCTCAAGCTTTACCTGGCCCAGCCGCACTGGCTCTACGTCGCCACCTTTGCCGACGGAACCACCAAAGTGGGCACGGCGGCCGACGGGCGTAAACGCCTGCGCCTGGTGGAACAGGGTGCGGTGGCCGCCAGCTACGTGGCCCGGGCCGACGACGGGCGGGTGGTGCGCATCCTCGAAGACCTGATCACCGCTGAGGCAGGATTGGTGCAGGCCGTGAGATCGGGCACAAAAACCGCAGCGCTGGCGCAGCCGCTGGCCGAGGACGTCCTGGACGGCACCAACTCCGCGCACGCCGCATCGGTCCGCGGGCTGATCTCCGGAGCGGGAATCGGCGGGTTCGTTGTGGTGGAGGAGACCTGGCAGCGCCCGGACCAGGCCCGGACGGTGCTGGGGGCGGCCGCGGCGGTTCCCTATCCGCTGGATCCGGGCGCCGGAGAACACGGACTCCTGATTCAGGCCATGGTGGGAGCAGCGGCACTGGTCATGGTGGAAGGCTCCGATACGCCGTTCCTCGCCGATCTGGCCCGGCTCAAGGGCCGGCGCCTGGACCTGGGTTCCTACCGAAGCCAACTCCCGGCTCTGCAGTCAGCGCTCTTTTAGGTATTCCGGTACCGCGCCCCGCGCCCGCCCCCGTTTCGCGGCCGGAGGTGCCGCCCCTGTATTCTGGGGGCATGCTAAACACCCCGTGGGAGACCGGTTCCGCCCTGTACCGCAAGCTGGTGGTCTCCGCGCTGGTGGTCTCCGGTGCGGGAGTGCTGATGGTCGTGTTCGGCGCCATCAGTGATTCTCCGCTGTTGATGTACATTGCCGCCCCCGTGATCGTGGTGGGCATGTGCCTGCACCTCGGCGGTATGGTGGTTCGAGCCAGGGACGCCCGGCGTCGGATGAAGGGAACCAAATGAGCATCAACCCCGAGCTGCAGGGCCGCAGCTACCCCGCCAGCGAGCCCTACCAGGTAGGCCGCGAGAAGATCCGCGAGTTTGCCCGTGCCGTTAAGGCAGGTCATGCCGCCCACTATGACGTGGCGGAAGCCGAACGCCTGGGCTACGCGGACCTGGTGGCTCCGCCCACCTTCGCCGTCATCGTGGCCCAGCGCGCTGACGCGCAGCTCATCGCCGACCCGGAGGCCGGCATCGACTTCACCCGCGTGGTCCACGCGGACCAGCGCTTCACCCATCACCGGCCGATCGTGGCCGGCGACGAGCTGATCGCGGAGCTTTATGTGGACTCGGTCCGTGCCATGGGCGACGGCGCCCTGCTGACCACCCGCTCGGAAATTTCCACCACGGAGGGCGAAAAGGTCGCCACCGCCGTGTCATCCATCCTCGTCCGCGGAGAAGGGCAGTAACGCCGTGTCGATTGCATTGAGCGAACTCGCCACCGGACAGGAAATCGGAACGGCCTCGCTGGAGATTTCCCGTGCCGACCTGGTGCGCTACGCCGGAGCCTCCGGAGACTTCAACCCCATCCACTGGAACGAACGCTTCGCCCGCAGCGTGGACCTGCCCGGGGTCATTGCCCACGGCATGTTCACCATGGGCGCGGCCGTGCAGCTGGTGACGGACTGGATTGGCGATCCGGGTGCCGTCCTGGACTACCAGACCCGCTTTACCCGGCCGGTTCCGGTTCAGGACCTGGACGGGGAAGCGGGCGCCGTCGTGGAGGTCACCGGAGTGATCGGTGCGCTCGACGCCGACAATTCCACCGCCCGCGTGGACCTCACCGTGACGTTCAACGGCCAAAAGGTCCTGGTCAAGGCACAGGCGGTTGTACGGATCTGGTGAGCGCCCTGACTTCTTTATCCCTGGCGTCCCTGACCACCTCCCGGGTTGGCGGCCCGGCCCGCCGCTACATCAACGCTGAAACCGAAGACGAGCTGATCGGTGCCGTCCGCGCCGCCGACGAAGCCAGGGAAACGCTGCTGATTGTGGGCGGCGGCTCCAACCTGCTGATTTCCGACGCCGGTTTTGACGGAGCCGTGGTCCACATTGCCACCCGTGGGCTGGAGTTCTCCGAGCACAAGGGCACCGTCATCGTCCGGGCCCAGGCTGGCCATCCCTGGGATGAGCTGGTGGCCCAGACGCTGCGCGAGGGCTGCTCCGGACTGGAAGCGCTCTCCGGCATTCCGGGTTTGGCCGGGGCAACGCCCGTGCAGAATGTGGGTGCCTACGGCGCGGATGTTTCGCACAGCATTACCGGCGTCCGCGCCTGGGACCGGGAAACCCGCACCGTTGTGGACTTCACTAATGAAGACCTGCAGTTCGGCTACCGGGACTCCGTGCTCAAACGCAGCACCCTGAACGGTTCGCCGCGCTACGTGGTCCTGACCGTAGACTTTGGCCTGACCCGGGGCATGGAAAGCGCCCCCGTGCGCTACGCCGAGCTGGCCCGCGCCCTGGGCGTGGAGGTGGGGGAGCGTGCCGCGGCCAATGACGTGCGCCGCGAGGTGCTGCGGCTGCGCGCCGGCAAGGGCATGGTGCTTGATCCCGCCGACCCCGATACCTGGAGCACAGGCTCCTTCTTCACGAATCCGGTGGTCTCCGAGCAGGAGGCCGCGCATTTGCCGCTCGAGGCGCCGCGCTACCCGGTGGCGCAGCCTGGCATGGTCAAGCTCAGCGCCGCCTGGCTGATTGACCGGTCAGGCTTCCCCAAGGGCTTCGGCCTGCCGCAGACCGGCCAGGGGACCGAGCTGGCCGGCGGCCGGGCGTCCCTGTCCACCAAGCACACGCTGGCGGTCACCAACCGCGGCAACGCCAGCACCGAAGACCTCTTGGCCGTAGCCCGTGCGGTGGCCGACGGAGTGGAGGATGCGTTTGGTATCCGGCTGCACCCCGAGCCGCTGCTGATCAACTGCACGCTGTAATTAGGACCTCCCGCCGCGGTTCCGGCGCATGATTTCCGCAGCGGTCAGGACTTCTTCCACCTGGCAGCTGTGCCAGGACCGGTCCACCAGGGACCGGCTGCACAGCCACTGCACCAACCGGGACGTCAGGCTCACCTGGGTACGGCGGTCCTGCAGCCCCGGCAGCAGCCATTGCGGTCCCAGAAAGCCGTGCAGCGTATAGAGCAGGTCCTCGGCGTTGAAGAGCCGCACAAAGGCGTTCTCCGGGTCAAAGGCCCGTTCCAGATCCAGCAGGGCGGCACGGTCCGGCGTCAGGTACATCCAGCCGTCCGTTTCCAGGTACTGCCGCAGCTGTGCCAGGATTCTGCCGTACCGAGCTGCGGTGGCGGTTTGTTTGCCCTCGGCGCTGAGGGTGAAGAAGGTGCGGAGAATCTCTTCCACGGTGAACTTGTCCATATCCGCAGCCTCCCACCTGCCACTGACAGTCCAAGCGAATGCAAAAGCGGATCCGTTCCGGAAGGAACGGATCCGCTGGACGGCACGGGTGTTGCCAGGATTTACAGGTTGCCCGTAGCGATCCGCAGCATGCGCCGCAGCGGTTCGGCCGCACCCCAGAGCAGCTGGTCGCCAATGGTGAAAGCACTGATGTATTCCGGGCCCATCTCCAGTTTCCGGATCCGGCCCACCGGGATGTCCAGGGTGCCGCTGACGGCCACGGGGGTGAGCTCCGCCATGGACGCTTCTTTGGTGTTGGGAACCACCTTGGCCCACTCGTTGTCGGCGTCGATGATGCGCTCAATCTCCGCCACCGAAAGGTCTTCGGTGAGTTTGAGGGTCAGTGCCTGTGAGTGGGAGCGCATGGCCCCGATACGCACGCACAACCCGTCAAACGGAATCCGTCCGGCGGTGTCCCGGCCCAGGATCTTGTTGGTTTCGGCGCCGGCCTTCCACTCTTCTTTGGACTGCCCGTTGCCCAGATCTGCGTCGATCCAGGGGATCACCGAACCGGCCAACGGCACCCCGAACTGCGAGGAGTCCATGGCCGGGTTCTTCTGCTGGGCCAGCACCGCACGATCGATGTCCAGGATGGCGGAGGAAGGATCGGCAAGGCGGTCCGCCACCACAGAGTTCAGCGAGCCAAACTGGTTGAGCAGTTCGCGCATGTGCCGGGCACCGCCGCCGGAGGCCGCCTGATAGGTCATGGAGGTGCCCCACTCCACCAAACCGTTGCGGAAGAGTCCGCCCAGGCCCATGAGCATGCAGGAGACTGTGCAGTTGCCGCCCACGAAGTTCTTTACTCCGTGTGCCAGCCCGGCGTCGATGACGTCACGGTTCACCGGGTCCAGGACAATGATCGAGTCCGAGTCCATCCGCAGTGTGGAGGCGGCGTCGATCCACAGGCCGTTCCACCCGGCGTCGCGCAGTTTGGGGTAGACCTCGGAGGTATAACCGCCGCCCTGCGCCGTAACGATAATCGGCAGCTTGGCCAGCGTCTCAATGTCGTAGGCGTTCTGGAGTTCTCCGGCGCCCGCGGCGAAGGACGGCGCAGCGCCTCCGGCGTTGGAGGTGGAGAAGAACACAGGGTTGATCAGGTCAAAGTCGCCCTCATCCTGCATGCGCTGCATGAGGACGGAACCGACCATGCCCCGCCAACCGATGAAGCCCGCGGTGGGTACAGGGGTAGCTGCTGAAGTCATGGTCCCAGTTTAGGGCAGGGCCGCGCCGCCGTGGTGATTGGTGACGCCGCTCTCCGCGTCCCGCACCCGGGTCCAGAGGGCAATCCGGTAGGAGGTGCCGTTCGCCGCCGTGTTCCAGCCCTCGGCGGGGCTGACTGCGCTGAACGCCCAGTCCGCGCCAAGATGCGGTGCATAGGTATCGCCCTCGGTGCTGGCATCGATGACGGTTACCACCGCGGCATCCGCCAGCGGCGCGGCGGCCTCGTACAGCTGCGCACCGCCCACAATCCAGATCTGGTCGCTGCCGCCCGGGCTCTGCCGTGCGGTCTCCAATGCCTGCTCCAGCGAGGGAACGACGACGGCACCGGCCGGGGAGAGCTCCGCTGCCAGCGTTTCGCTGGAGCTCACCACAATGTTGGTGCGGCCCGGCAGCGGCCGGTAGGCGGCGGGAAAGGACTCCCAGGTGCGCCGGCCCATGATGACCGGGTGGCCGGCGGTGGTGTTCTTGAAATGTGCCAGGTCTTCGGGCAGGTGCCACGGCATGCCCCCGTCCCGGCCGATGACGCCGTCCAGGGTCTGCGCCCAGATCATGCCCACCAGCGGCTGCGGTACACCGGCCGGGTTGGCGGCGTTCAGCGCCGCGTCCAGGTCCAGGCCGTCGGCGGCAGTATCGGCGCTGTGGTCAGTGCCCGTGGGAAAGTAGCGGACGCCGTCGGTGGATTCACTCAAGGGGATGCCTCTCAGACTGCGATCGGAGCTTTGATGCCGGGGTGGTGGCGGTAGTCCATGACCTCAAAATCCTCAAAGGCGTAGTCGAAGATCGAGGCCGGTTTCCGGGCCAGCCGCAGCTGCGGATACGGATAGGGGGCCCGGCTGAGCTGTTCGCGGACCTGGTCCACATGGTTGTCATAAATGTGGACGTCACCGCCGGTCCAGACGAATTCTCCCGGCTCCAGCCCCGTCTGCTGGGCCACCATGAGCGTGAGCAGCGCGTAGGAGGCAATGTTGAAGGGTACGCCGAGGAACAGATCAGCGGAGCGCTGATACAGCTGGCAGGACAGTTTTCCGTCGGCCACGTAGAACTGGAACATGGCGTGGCAGGGCGGCAGCGCCATGTTGTCCACTTCGGCCGGATTCCAGGCCGTGACAATATGCCGGCGGGAGTCCGGATTGGTCCGGATACTCTCGATCACCTTGGCGATCTGGTCGATCTGACCGCCGTCCGGGGCCGGCCAGGAGCGCCACTGAACGCCGTAGACCGGGCCCAGCTCGCCGTCGTCGTCCGCCCATTCATTCCAGATGCTGACGCCGCGTTCCTGCAGCCAGCGCACGTTGGAATCCCCGCGCAGGAACCACAGCAGTTCCAGGGCCACCGACTTGAAGTGCACCCGTTTAGTGGTGATCAACGGAAAGGACTCGCTGAGGTCAAAGCGCATCTGGCGGCCAAAGACACTGCGGGTTCCGGTGCCGGTGCGGTCGGATTTCTGCGTTCCGTGGGCCATCACGTCGCGGAGCAGATCTTCGTACGGGGTAGGAATAGTCACGGCTCCAGTCTAGTTCTTTGGTTCCCCGGCTACTGCTCCAACTCCCGGTTCTTCCGCCGAGGCCTCCGTCACGAGGTACAGCAGCGACTGCTGGTCCAGGCCTGCTGATCGGGCCGCCTGCACCAGGCGTGCGACGGCGGCGGCGACAGCGGGCGGCACGGCGGGCAGGACGGCGCCGGTAGGGGTGGGGCGGTGCGCCCGCGCCGTAATCACCGTGCCGCGCCGGCGCATTGCCGTGACAATACCGGCGGACTCCAGCTCCTTATAGGCACGGGCAACGGTTCCCGGTGCGACACCGAGGTCCGAGGCAAGCATGCGGATGGTCGGCAGCCGGTCCCCGGGGGAAAGAACGCCGTGGGCGGCCAGCGCGCTGACCTGTTCGCGGATCTGCTCATACGGTGGTATCGGAGACTTCAGGTCTACGGTGATGCGGGCACTCATCGCTGTGCGGTCGGCCCGTGGGGAGCGTCTGACCGCTCTGCGGTGCGGACCTTGTCCGGAGACTCGTCCGGAAAATGGGACGGCCCAAAGCTTCGCAGAGCAATGACCAGGGCAGCTGCGAGCCACAGCCAGGCGTTGGCGCCGGCTTGCTGGACCAGCGTCCCGGCCCAGTCCAGCGGGGGATCCGGAACGGGTCCCGTCTGAGACGTCGGGAAACGGCCGGACGAAAGGTGCTGGAGGGTCAGGCCGACGGCGGCCAAACAGGTAGCCGCAACGGTGCGCTCCACGCGGAAGGCAGCGACTCGCCGCAGCCTCAGGTCTACAGCCCGGTCCGGCGCGGGGAAGGACGGACGGTGCAGGGCCCGGCGTGAGACGAACGTGGCGAGCAGCGGTAGCAGGAGCACCAGCAGGGCGGCAGTCAGGGCAAAGTGCAGGTCGAAGAAGGGAACCCGCTGCGGCAGGATACCTGTGTCCGGAAATGCGGTGTACTTCTGCGCCGCAGCATCCATTGACGGTCCGAGCAGGGCGGCTGCTGCGTTGATCAGGACCGTGAGGACCGCCGCACCGGCAGCCGTCCGGGTCAGCCAGCGCGGAGGACGGATGAAAGCCATGTCGGCCGGAGTGGGTGGAACCCCGGCACGGTGGGGTGTGGCACGATGTGCTGCAGTTCGCCTCGCGGTCACCTGTTCCGTGAGTAGGACCAGCAGCAGGAACGTCGCGGCTGCCGCGGCAACTGCCAGGACGGGCCCGGAAGCACTCCACCCCAAACCCAGCAGGACGGCCACGCCCGCCGTAGCCGCGGCCGCTGATCCTGCGATGCCCAGCCGCAGGCTGGAGGCCAGAGACCTGATCGCCAACGGAGAGGACGGACCCGTTGCCGGACGCGTGGTGATGATCGTCAGGGAGGCGGTGGAAGCGCCGTCGTGGCCTGGAAGCGGCACCCGGGGTGCCCGCTTCAACAGGGAGAGTGTGCCCAGGTAGAAGCCCGCGAGCGCGACGCTTTTCATTACGGACGCTGCGGTGCCGGCGTTGGGCTGGGGCGGATAGGCGGCAAGGAAAGCGCCCCCGGAGGCGCTGAGGGTGATGAATATTCCGGCGGCCACACGCAGCACCCGGTGGGCAGAAGCCTGCCTCAGTGCGGCATCCGCTTCCTGGGTGGTGCCGGGGACCATCGGTCGGACTGCGACGAGCTTGAGAATGCCAACCGTGGCGCCGACTGTCAGTAGAAGCCAGGGCAGCCAGCCCACCGTGAAATCCCGGATCCGTGAACCGGCGGGCGGGAGTCCCAGAACGGTGCCAAGAATGGCCAAATCCAGAAGAAGGAAAGCCAGGGCAACGCTGAACATGTACCGCTGAACAAGGGAATGAAGGCCGCGGTGGGTCAGGACGGCTGTGCGGACGGAACCACGCGGGCGGGGCCACGTCAGCTCGCCGACGGCGAGGATCGACAGTGCGAATACCGTCGGCGCACCAAGCTGCAGGAGCACTCCGGAGGCACTGAAACTGCCGTTCCACCAGAGGTCCCCGCCCGCCTCCATCAAGGCCGGCCGAAGGGCGCTGGCGAGCCAGAGCGCTGTTCCGAGGGCAACAATCCCGATCCTGCGGCCGTACTTTTCAGCAGCTTGGGTGACCGTGAGGGGGTCTGCGCCAGGCGTCGGTCGCACCGAAAGGACCATGATCGTCAGGATCACTGCCCAAAAAACGAGGTTGCTCAGCGCGGTGATCACTGCTGATATCAAGAGAGCCCCCTGAAGCTATGTATCAATGTACTGAGTATTTGGTACATAACTTCGGGGGTCAAGGGTTTTGTGGGAACTACCTGCGGCTAGAGCGCGCCGCCGGCAGCTTCGGGAGCACCGGCGTCGTGCTCGCCGCCGTCGCCAACCTGTTCCCGCGCCATGAAATTCTCCAGGTCAAAGAGGTTGTCGGCGCGCTTGGCCACGGTGAGCAGCGTGGACATGGAAGCCACTTCCTCCACCTGTTCCTTGAGGAACCACAGCATGAACTGCTCGCCCAGGGCATCGCCCTCAGTGCGTGCAGCGGCGAAGAGTGCCTCAATCTGCCGGGTGACCTGCTTTTCCTGCTCCAAAGCCAGCGCGATGGGCTCCACCACAGTGGAGAAATCATTGCGCACGGCGCCCACACCCGGGATCCGGACCGGCATGTCCCGGTCCAGCATGTACTGCACCAGCATCATGGCGTGGTTGCGTTCCTCAACCGACTGGGCATAGAAGTGGCGCGCCAGCTGGGGGAGGTCTTCACCGTCAAAAAACACAGCCATTGCAACGTACTGCTGTGAGGCGTTGAATTCATGGCCGATCTGGGCTTCGAGGAGTTCTGTGAAAGTGGTCATGGCCCCACCCTAGGCCGGGTCCCCGGGCGAAAAAAGCACGGTTAGGCTTAGCTGTCCTGCGCCTGGGGACGGGGAGGGACTGCTCGTGGCGCTCCGGGTGTCAGGAACGTGCCCCTTTCCCCGGTCTTTCCCTGGTCGAGTGTCGCGAAGGTGCCGTTTTGACCGGTCGAGTGTCGACAACGTGCCGCTCTGAGCGCGGGTTTCCCGCATTAGCACGGCACTCGGTGCGGCAATAACGCACGATCGCGACACTCGCTTAGTCGTCGAAGGCCCGAAACCGTTCCAGGGACACAATGCGTCCTTCCTCGGCTGAGCTGACCTGGCAGATTATTGCTTCGCCCGGGGCCAGGAAGGGATCTTTGGCCGGCAGGCCTGCAGACAGACCGGCCGGCATATGGCGTGTCAGCACCTCGAACGTCAGCGGCAAAACGGGTCGGTGGGTGCACAGTGCCACGGGCTTGGACTTGTCGAACAGTGCTTCCACGGCGTTGCGGGCCTTGCCGGGCTTCCGCTTGGCGCTGTGCTCGGTGATGGCATCCACTGTTTTGAACTTCACGGTCCGCATCTTCAGATAGGGGCGCACCGTCTGCACACAGCGGACCCACGGACTGGATACCACCCGGTCCGGAAGCCAAGCGGTCAGCAGCCGCGACACGGCCTGTGCCTGACGCAGGCCGGTTGCTGCCAGAGGACGGTCTCCCTCGGCGCGTGTCCAGGACGAGCGCGGCTTCGCCTTGGCATGCCGCACGATAATCAGCGGCCAGGTCCGCAGCCTGCCCTCGGCATGCGCTTCTTCAAGGGCATGCAGGGGCAGCCGGTCCGAGGGATTCGACAGTTCGGCGTGGGCCTCCTGAGGGGTGCACCAGCGGACTCCGTCCACTTCCTTGCCATCCGGGTGGGGTTTGCCGTCCTGAATGCGGGCGGCCCAATAGTGGACAATCTTCATGCCGGAGGCCACCGGATACACCGTGGCCGGGAGCGGAATGCCCAGCCTGATCTGTATCCCGGCTTCTTCCTGGACCTCACGGACGGCACATTCGGGAGTGGTCTCGCCGGCGTCGAGCTTGCCCTTGGGCCAAGACCAGTCCCGATAGCGTGGACGATGGATCATCAGGACTTCGAGGACGCCGTTTCGGATGCGCCAGCACAGCGCACCTGCGGCCACCACCTTGATGTCTTCGCCGACAGCGTCCTCGTCCGTCTGCGTGACCTCGGCTGCAGTGTGGCCGCGGTCCTGGGCCCCGCTGCCGTTTTCCCGGCCTCGGGCTTGGGGGGATGTGATGCGTTCACCCATGGACGTTTTCGGTTCGGTGGACATGAGGATCAGCGGCGAACAGCGGCACGCTGGCGGGACCGGGAGGCGAGGAGCCAGGACTGAACATCCAGCAGCGGGTCGCCCTCCTCATTCTTGTGGTGCCGGGTCCAGATGCCGTCCTTCTCCAGGTGCCAGCTCGCCGTGGCCGGATCCATGTAGCGGTCCATGAGGGAGACGAGGTCGGCGATATCCTCACGGGAGGCCAGCTGAACCAGGGCCTCCACCCGGCGGTCCAGGTTGCGGTGCATCATGTCCGCGGAGCCGATGAACACTACCGGGTCACCGGCGTTGGCGAAGGCAAACACGCGGGAGTGTTCCAGGAACCTGCCCAGGATGGAACGGAC
Organism: Arthrobacter sp. UYP6; assembly: GCF_040547315.1. NCBI lineage: Bacteria > Bacillati > Actinomycetota > Actinomycetes > Micrococcales > Micrococcaceae > Arthrobacter > Arthrobacter sp. UYP6. The sequence continues at coordinate 170,190 of NZ_JBEPPM010000001.1, read as the reverse complement.
CGTAATGTTCTCGCTCAGTCCGGGGACGCCCGGGCGCACGGAACAGATGCCGCGCACAATCACGTCCACCTGGACCCCGGCCTGCGAGGCGCGGTAAAGGGAATCGATAATCGCCTCGTCCACCATCGAGTTGACCTTGATGATCACCCGGGCAGCCAAGCCGGCTTTTTTATTGGCGATCTCCCGCTCAATACGGTCAATAAGGCCGGATCGAACGGACCTGGGAGCCACGAGCAGGCGCTTGAACGTGGATTTTGGTGCGTAGCCGGAGAGCTGGTTGAAGAGCTTGGTGAGGTCTTCACCAACCTGTTCATTGGAGGTCAGCAGGCCCAGGTCTTCGTAGTAGCGTGCGGTGCGCGGGTGATAGTTGCCGGTGCCGATGTGGCAGTAACGCCGCAGCCCGTCCACTTCCTGACGGACCACCAGTGAGAGCTTGCAGTGGGTTTTCAGGCCCACGATCCCGTAGACCACGTGCACGCCGGCCTGCTCCAGCTTCCTGGCCCAGGAAATGTTGGCCTGCTCGTCGAAGCGGGCCTTGATTTCCACCAGGGCCAGCACCTGCTTGCCGGACTCAGCGGCGTCAATGAGCGCATCAACAATGGGGGAGTCGCCGGAGGTCCGGTACAGGGTCTGCTTAATGGCCTGGACCCGAGGATCCGCGGCGGCCTGCTCCAGGAAGGCCTGCACCGAGGTGGAGAAGGAGTCATACGGGTGGTGCAGCAGGATGTCGCGGCGGCGCATGGCAGCGAACACATCGGCGGGCTTGGAGGTTTCGGATTCCTTCAGATGCAGGCTGGTGTGCGGCACCTGCTTGGGATAGTGCAGGTCGGCACGGTCAATCCGGCTGATGCCGGCCAGCCCGCGGAGGTCCAGCGGCGCGGGCAGCGCGTACACCTCGTCCTCTTCCACTCCCAGTTCACGCACCAGCAGTTCGCGGATGCTGGGGTTGATGTCGGTGGTGACTTCCAGCCGGACGGGCGGGCCGAAGCGGCGGCGCAGCAGTTCCTTTTCCAGCGCCTGCAGCAGGTTCTCGGCGTCGTCCTCTTCCACCTCCAGGTCCTCGTTGCGGGTCACCCGGAACGCGTGGTGCTCCATGACGTCCATGCCGGGGAACAACTGGTCCAGGTGCTCGGCGATGACGTCCTCGAGCGGAATGAAGCGGGCCACCCGGCCGGCTACATTCCCGGCCCGCGGCCCGTCCACGGAGATGAGGCGGGGCAGCTGGTCCGGAACCTTCACCCGGGCAAAGAACTCCTTGCCGCTGACGGGGTTGCGGACCACCACGGCCAGGTTCAGCGAGAGCCCGGAGATATAGGGGAACGGGTGCGCCGGATCCACGGCCAGCGGCGTCAGGATCGGGAACACCTTGGACGCGAACTGGCGGTGCAGATAGGCCTTGGACGTGTCATCCAGTTCGTCCCAGCCCACCAGGAAAATCTGTTCCTCGGACAGGGCCGGCCGGATCTGCCGGGCAAAAACCTCCGCGTGGCGCTGCTGGAGCCGGTAGCCGGCCTCCACAATGTGTTCCAGCTGCTCGATCGGACTCAGCCCGGCAGCGGAGGGGACCGCCAGCCCGGTGGCGATGCGGCGTTTAAGCCCTGCCACCCGGACCATGAAGAACTCGTCCAGGTTGGACGCGAAGATGGACAGGAAGTTGACGCGTTCCAGCAGGTACAGGTCCGGGTCCTCAGCGAGTTCAAGGACCCGCGCGTTGAAGTGGAGCCAGCTGATTTCACGGTCCAGGAAACGCTCCGGGCTGATCTCCCCTTCGGGAACCAGTGCCGGACCGAAGTCCGGAATGTCAATCCGGTCCTCCGTGGCCCGGGGCGCCGACATGGACTCCGCGGACCCGAAAGTGTAATGCGGCTCTGCGGCGGTATCGGATCCCATGGTCTCTCCCTGATGTACTGGCGGCGGTTCGGACTGCGCCTTCCGGATCTCCCGGCGGACGCAGCCGTCAAATCAACATTACAAGCTGTTCGGGCTCAACCGGCCGCGTACATCACATCGGCGTCCCAGCGGACAAAACCCAGCCGCCGGTACAGGGCCATGGCCGGGGCGTTGTCCGCATCCACGTACAGCATGATCGCCTGCAGTCCGGTGTCCTGCAGATGCCGGATGCCGGCAATGGTCAGGGTCCGGCCCAGCCCCATGCCCTGCGCTTCGGGAACCACGCCCACTACGTACACCTCGCCCAGGGGCGGATGCCCACCGGTGCCGGGGTGGACCTTGGTCCAATGGAAGCCGAGGATGGCGCCGTCGTCGTCACGGACCGCCAGCAGGAAGCCTTCGGGATCAAACCAGTCCTCTGCCATCCGCGCGTCCAGATCCGCGCGCGTCATGCCGCCCTGTTCGGGGTGGTGGGCAAAAGCGGCGGCGTTCGCGGCCAGCCAGGCGTCCTCGTCCTCGCCCGGGCGGAAGGACCGCAGGGAGACGCCGTTGGGCAGCTCGGCCGCCGGCATGCCGGCGGCATCGGCGCCCCGGGTCAGGCGCAGGCGCAGAAGCTCGCGCACCGGACGGTAGCCAAAGCGGCGGGCCAGTTCGACGGCGGCCTCATGGTTGCCGTGCGACCACGCCTGGGGTGCAGGGACGGTACCGGCACGAACGTTCTCCTGAACGGCGGAGGCCAGGGCGGTGCCCACACCCTTCTCCCGGTACGCCGGATGAACCACCAGCTCCAGGACGCCCGTGTCCTCGGAGGGGTCCCGGATCAGCACGGCGATGCCGGCAAGCGCCTGGGCAGCGGAGGGGTCCGAGGAGTCATCATTGGCGTAGGTAGCGAAAACCAGCAGGGCATCGGGGTCAGTCTCGGCGGACCGCAGATCAACGAGGGTCTGTTCGGAGAGCGGGGGGTTGCCGTCGGCGTTCGCTGCGGCATCTGCCAGCTCGCGCAGCTGCGCCAGCAGGTCCGGGTCGGGGGTGCCCTTGGTGACGGTGACGGGCCAGGGCATTACGCGTTCGTCTGTCATTGAAGAAGCCTAGCGCCCGGACGGCGGCGGGCAAGCCGGTACCTGCGAAAGCCGGCGCCGGACCGGCAGGGAACTCAGGCGTCCTGGCTCGCGGCCTGCGCGGATTCCCCGGCCAGACGCGAACGGGTGAACCGGTACCCGACATTGCGGACGGTGCCGATCAGGTTCTCATGGTCCGGCCCCAGCTTGGCCCGCAGTCGCCGGACATGGACATCCACCGTTCGGGTGCCCCCGTAGTAGTCATAACCCCACACCTCATGCAGCAGCTGGTCGCGGGTGAAGACCCGTCCGGGGTGCTGGGCAAGGTACTTCAGGAGCTCAAATTCCTTGTAGGTAAGGTTCAGCGCGGTGCCGTTCACGCGAGCGGTATAGCTGGCCTCGTCAATGACGACGCCGGAGGCCCGGATCTCCGTACCTGCGCTCTCGGATGCGGAGTTGGTCCGGGCTGACATCAGCCGCAGCCGGGCTTCCAGCTCGGCGGGTCCCGCTGAATCGAGAATGACGTCATCCGCCAGCCAGTTTGCCGCTACGGCTGCCATTCCGCCCTCGGTAAGAATGAGGATCAGCGGTGTATCCAGGCCGGTGGCTTTCAGCAGCTGGGTCAGGGAGCGGGCACCCACCAGGTCTTTGCGCGCGTCGATGAGCACTACATCGCTGGGTTCGGTGTCGAGGAGTGCGGTGGGTTCGGCGGGAACAACCTGGACCTTGTGGTTGAGCAGGCCAAGGGCCGGCAGGACGTCCGCTGAGGAGCCCGGGCTGTTGGTCAGCAGCAATATGTGCGACATGGTTCCTCCGAAAGTTGGGCGCACATCATCGGGCACAAGCTTGGCCACATCCGCAGGGGGGCGAAGGTGTTGAAAGTATACCCACGGAGCCTCGCCCGGCCTGTAAGTTTCATCTGCACTACGTAATAAGGCAGGATGGCTTAGGTGAAACTTTGGAGCGTAGCGGTGTTGGCGGCAGCAGCCCTCATAAGCATCGTGGGTGCTTCGTACTGGTCAGTAGCGGCGGTTGCGGTGGTGACCGGCCTTCTCTGTGTAGTGGTGGGAATCGGCTGGCCGCACCTGCTGGACGTTCCGGCCAGGAAATCCCAGGGCGCGGTCCTGGCGCTCGCCGGTGCCGGTGCCTGCGCCGCGGCCTACGTCGCACCGTCCACCGCCCTGCTGACCTGGCTGCCTGCTGCAGCGGCGGTTGGCGTGGGGGCGATCTTCCTCATCCAGCTGCTGCGCGGCACCGGCCAGGCGCACCGGCTGGAATCGACCATCGGCAACATTGCCGGTGTCCTGCTGACCGTACTGGGATCCGGTTGGGTGGCCGCCGACCGTCTCGCTGGCGCTGACGGCAGCCCTGCGGGCCTGACGGTTGGGGCCGCCGGAATCCTTGCCGGGCTGGCCGTCTCACTCATTCCCCTGCCGGATCGGATTGCCGCTCCGCTGGGCGTTATCGCCGGTGCCCTGGCTGGCGCCCTGGCGGGTGTACTCCAGTCCGAGGCCGGAATCCACACGGCGGCCGCAGCCCTGATGGGGGCCGTGGGGGCCGCGGTCATCATGGCGGTTCGCCGGCTGATCCTCTCCCGCGACGACATTCCTACCCGCCGGGGACGGCTGGCCCTTGCCCTGGCGCCGGTGGTGGCCCTGGGGTCCGTGGTCTACTTCCTGGCTAGCCTGCTCATCCCCTGACCACTTTGAACCGTGTAACGGGCCGCCCGCAGGTCATGGGAGGAAACGTCAGCGGGTGCGGGTTAGGATGTAGCTATGGATTCGCTTGTAGCCCTTGAAATCTTCTTTATCGTTCTGCTCGGCATCACCGGCGTCGGCATGGCCGCTTTCGCCGGGCTGGTCATTAGCCGCCTGTACAAAGGGCAGAAGTAACCCACCCGCCGCAAACCAAAGGAACAGGTCAGCGCCATGCCCATGGAGATCCCCACCGATCTGACCCCTGAACTGGTGCCATTGTCCTGGCTCCTCGGCGTCTGGGAAGGCTCCGGCCGCCTGGGGGAGGGCGAGGCAGATTCCGAGCACTTCACCCAGCGTGTGACCTTCAGCCAGAACGGCCTGCCGTACCTGAAGTATGAGGCCGAAAGCTGGCTCACGGATGAAGAGGGAACAGTGTTGCGCCCGCTTGCCGTGGAGACGGGCTTCTGGGCACTGGACCGGCCGCTGAACGACGCCGACGGCGGACCCGGGCTGACGCCGGCGGATATAGTTCCTGCCCTGCGCAGCGCGGATGAGGTGGAAAAGCTCCGCAACGACAACGGCGGCTTTGACATTACGGCCACCATTGTCCATCCCGGCGGGATCGCTGAGCTGTACTACGGTCAGATCAAAGGCCCGCAGGTCCAGCTGAGTACAGATCTGGTCATGCGCGGTGTGAATTCCAAGGAATACACCGCCGCCACACGCATCTACGGCCTGGTGAACGGTGATCTCTACTGGCGCTGGGATGTTGCCGCAGGCGGCAACGACATGAAGGCCCATGCCTCGGCCATCCTCAAGAAAAGCTCCTGACTCTCTCCTCCGCTGCCGGCTGACCGCGGAATAGCCGCTCCCGCAAGGACGTTGGACCAAATATGACTTATGTGAGCCCTCTCCTGTCCCGACACGGCGCGGTGGAAGCCGGTGGCCTGGACGCCGGCGTCGCCGCCCACTACGGCGATCCTCTGCGCGAACAGCGGGAGCTGGCGCGCGGCAAGGCCGTCACTGATCTCTCCCACCGCGGCGTGGTCACCGTCAGCGGCCCCGACCGGTTGAGCTGGCTGACCACTCTGTCTTCCCAGAGCGTCAGTAACCTGCGGCCCGGCGACAGCTCGGAACTGCTGCTGCTCACCATTCAGGGGCGGATTGAGCACGACGCACGGATTCTCGACGACGGCACCACTGCGTGGCTGATCGTGGAAGCAGATGAAGCCCCTGCCCTTGCCGGGTTCCTGGAGCGGATGAAATTCATGCTCAGGGTCGAGGTGGCCGACGTCAGCGCGCAATGGGCGGTGGCGGGTACAACCGCACCGGTCGCGGCCTGGACGGATTATCTGGCCTGGACCGATCCCTGGCCGAACATCGGGCCCGGCGGCTTCGCATACACGGCAGCGCCCGAGGATTCCCACCCCGGCCGCGACCGGCCCTGGCACGAGTATTTGATTCCGGCCCGCGAACTGGAGCAGGCGGTGGAGCTCTCCGGCCTGACGCTTGCCGGCACCATGGCCAGCGAGGCGCTGCGGATTGCCGCCTGGCGTCCCCGGCTGGGCGCCGAGACAGATGAAAAGACCATCCCGCACGAGCTGGACCTGATCCGAACAGCGGTGCACCTGTCCAAGGGCTGCTACAAGGGCCAGGAAACCGTGGCCCGGGTGCATAACCTGGGCCATCCGCCCCGCCGGCTCGTCTTCCTGCAGTTGGACGGTTCCCAGCACACCCTCCCTGCCCCGGGCAGCGCAGTACTGCTGGGGGAGCGGAATGTCGGTACCGTGACGTCCGTGGCGCAGCACTACGAGATGGGCGCCGTTGCACTGGCCGTCATCAAGCGCTCCGCGGACCCCGATGCGCAGCTGGTGGTGGACGACGACGGCGAGCCCTACGCAGCTGCACAGGAAACCATCGTGGCTCCCGACGCCGGCAAGGTGGTGGGCCGCTCCACCGGATTCCTGCGCCCGCCGCGGGCATAGCCGCAGTCCACGGGAAGATGTTAGACAAAGACACCCCTTCAGAGGAGATCCATGGTTACCCCGGAGCCCCGTCCAGAGATTGACGACGACATCATAGAACTGGCCGGTTTGGTATTTGAAGCTGCCCGAGCCGGCGATACTGAGGGAATCCGGGCTTACCTGGACGCCGGAGTGCCGGTGAACCTGACCAACGGCTCCGGTGACACGCTGGTAATGCTGGCGTCCTACCACGGACACGAGGACCTGACCGCCCTGCTGGTGGAGCGCGGTGCGGATGTGAACACACAGAATGACCGGGGCCAGACCCCGCTGGCGGGTGCCGTGTTCAAGGGCTACACCGGCATATTCCGCATCCTCGTTGATGGCGGGGCGGACCCCGAAGCAGGCTCACCCAGTGCCCGGGAGACGGCAGGATTCTTTCAGCGGCAGGAAATGCTGGACCTGCTGCCATAACTCCGCTGAGGTCGGGGTTTTTTGGAATATTAGGCGGGCAGCAGCACTTCCGAGCGGATGCCCACGGCAATGAATCCCGCGCCGGCAGCGGTCCGGGCCGCCCCCACATTATCCAGCGGGGCACGGTACTGCGGGATCAGACCCGCTGCCATGGCCTCCTCTACAGCCACTGACGTGATGTAGCGTCCCAGCCCCTGCCTGCGGGCTGTTGGCGCAGTCAGCGAAGCGATATCCGCCAGGATGCCGTCTCGGATGCTGTATCCCGCTCCTGCCAGCGGAACAGGGGCCTCCGGGCGGTCATCAACCGCTATGAATAGCTGATCCTTGTGCGCCAGGCCTGCTTCAGCGACGTCGTCGGGCGGGCACAGGCGTTCCAGCTGCACGGCCAAGTCGTGGTCCTCAGCTACGGCGATTTCCTCCTCCGGCTCCACCGGCCCGGGGAAGGAGTCGGCGAAGCACAGGTGTTCGGAACCGACAGTGCGTCCGCCGTATTCCACGGAGAGGCTGGCCAGTGCGGTGTGGCCGCTAAGCTGCGCGGCGCTCTTGCCACGGGCGCGCCTGGCCGCCCACTCAGGACCGCAGAAGACCTCCCGGCCAAAGAGGCGCAGGAAGGACACACTGCGGGACTGGTCCTGCACGCTGTAGATGCGCGTGCCGTCTTCGGCTCCTGCCAGTGCGTCATCCGCCAGGCCCAGACGACGGGACCAGGCGAGCTGGATGATCGCAATTGTCCCCGGATCCAAATTCATACGTTTCAAACTACACCCGGACCAATCTCCGTTTCAGGGTATTAACCGAACAGGATCGATGCTTCGTCGTATCGGCGCTGGGGTACGGTCTTCAGGTTATCCAGCGCCTTCTCGAAGCCCACATGGACAATATCGGTCCCGTGCAGGGCCACCATGGTGCCCCAGAGCCCGTCGATGACCGAATCGATGGCGGCCATACCCAGCCGCGTCGCCAGCACCCGGTCATAAGCGGTGGGAACGCCGCCGCGCTGGATATGTCCCAGCACGGTGGCACGGGTTTCAATGCCGGTCCGGGCTTCGATTTCCGGGGCCAGTAGTTCCCCGATACCACCCAGGCGCGGCCGCCCAAAGGCGTCCAGGCCGCGTTCGGAATGGGGCGATTCCATGTCGGTGGTGACAAAGCCCTCCGCGACGACCACCAGGGGCGCACGGCCGCGGTCCCGGGCCTGCGTGACCCACTCGGCAATCTGGTCCAGGCTCTGCGGATTCTCCGGGATCAGGATGGCATGTGCGCCCGCGGCCATGCCCGAGTGGAGCGCGATCCAGCCCACATGGCGTCCCATGACCTCGGCCACCATGCAGCGGTGATGGGATTCCCCGGTGGTCCGCAGCCGGTCGATGGCCTCGGTGGCAATTTGGACTGCTGTGTCAAAGCCGAAGGTGTAGTCGGTGGCGTCGAGGTCGTTGTCCACGGTCTTCGGTACGCCCACAATTTTCAGCCCGGCGTCGGTCAGCCGCTGCGCTGCAGCGAGGGTGCCCTCGCCGCCGATCGCGATGATGGCGTCAACTCCCAGCCGGTCCATGGTGGCCTTGATGTTCTCCGGTCCGCCGTTGGGGCCGTCAAACGGATTAGTCCGGGACGTTCCCAGGATCGTTCCGCCCTGCTTGGAGATCCCGCGGACCCGAGTACGGGGGAGATCGATGATGTCGCCGTCCACCACTCCGCGCCATCCGTCGAGAAACCCCACGAACTCCGCATCATGAATCTTGATTCCCTTCAGGACCGCCCCGCGGATCACTGCGTTGAGTCCGGGGCAGTCGCCCCCACTGGTCAGGATGCCGATCTTCATGATTGAAACCTCTGGTTCGGTAGTGCGCGGCTGGTGGGTCTTCAGCCTCGATTCTAGCCACCGCCGGGGCGGCAGAGACCCCGGAAGGGTCCAGCTGCGGGGCTGGAGTGCAAATAGGTGCGGTTAAGCCGTCGCAAGCGGGCGGCGTCCGCGGTTCCATGGTGCTACTGCCGGCGGCTGCCGATGAGGCGTTCCAGGGCAATGCTACCGTCAGTCTTGGGCAGCAGGAGCCAGGCGGCGAGGTAGGTCCAGACGCCCACAAACGGCAGCAGGAAACTGAGCAGGACGGCAATCCGCACCACTGAAACATCCCAGCCGTAACGTGCGGCAATGCCGGCGCAGACGCCTCCGGCCCAGCCTCGGGTCCTGCGGATGGGGGAGGTGCGCAGAGTGTCAAAGAAACGGTTCATGATTTTCAGCTTGCCTGTTCTATCGGTGGCTGGTGGGCGTTTGTGCCCCGGGTGAAAGGGAATCGGCGTCTTCGCCGAGGTCATGGCCTGGACTTACTTCCTATACCCTGATTCTTCCTGCCACCCAGGGCGCTGACTGCTCCGCCGATCAGCAGGGCGGCGCCGGCACCTAGGGTGAGTCCGAGCAGGACCACAAGCGGGTCGAGCGTAATGTCGGTGAGCAGCCAGGCCAGGAGCAGGATTCCGGTTGCCGTAATGAGGAGCCCCCAGACAATTGTGGCGGTCCGGGCCGGGCGCCGGGCGCCCGCAGCGGTGGGGAAGGCATCGGGGGAAGAGGCATTCATCGGTTCAGGTCACTTTCATTTACGGTCACCAGGACGTTGCTGGCAAATCCCTTGATGCGCAGAACAAGGGGCTCACCGTTCGGATCGTTCAGCCGCTCATCGGATGATCTCCAGAATCCGCCGTCTTCGGTGAGGGTCGCGCCGTCGTCGATCTGCACGTTGCCGGCAAACATGTCAGCCCGGACCACAACGGGGATATCATCCGGCACCAGGATCGTGAGGTCGCTGGCCGCGACGCTGACGGGCACCTCCACGGCGAAGTCCGCCTCATCGGAAAGATAACGCAGATCCAGCTGACCGTCGACGGCCGCCAACGTGTAGCCGTCGGTGGCGGGCTGGGAAGCGGTGGGCCGCCAGTCGGCCTGGTTGGCCACGACAACCGTGGCATAGGTGCCAAGGTTGGTGCCGGCTACGCCCGCCGCCACCAGGGCCGCGACGGCGGTCAGCCCCAGCACGCCCGAGGACCTGCCCAGCGCGCCGAGTACTACGATTCCCAGCCCGTTGGCCACTGCGGCTGCCGCCAGGGCTACTGCCGCCGGTGTTTCCAGGGCGATGATGCCGGCGTAATCCAGGGTCAGGATGGTGCCGAGCACCAGCAGCGCGGCGCCGAGGACTACCGCAACCTCGGCAGCAGCCGGAGAGGTGCGCGGCTGCCGGGGTCCGGTGTTCGCCGGTGCGGTGCCGCGCGGTCCGGCCGTTCCGGGCGCAGCGGATCCGAAAGATCCCGGCGACGACGACGATGAAGCCGAAGAGTCCGACGTCGGATACGGGTTAGGTGGCGGCGCGTAGCCGGTCTGCGCCGCGGCGTAACCGCGCTGGGGTGCAGGATAGGACGACTCCTGGTGTGCGGACGGGTAGGCATCGGGCTCCGCAGTTCGCGGGGTTCCGCCGCGACCGGAACGGGTGAAGAGCCAGTACACCAGCAGGCCCAGGCCTACCACCCAGAAGAGGGTCCAGAAAAAGCCGCCCAGCAGGCCGTCGCCGGACCAGAAGATACTCGGGCTGCCCGCACCCAGGATGCAGGCCACAAGGGCTCCGGTGGTGCCGGAGCTCCAGGAACCGCGCAGGGCCTCCTCAGCATGGATCCGGCCATCCGGTTCCGGCAGCAGGGCCCAGGCCAGACCGTAGAGCAGCAGGCCGCCGCCGAAGAGGCCAAGGACAACAATCAGGCCCCGGACCAGGACCGGATCCATCCCGGTCCTGGCTGCGATTCCCGAGCAGACGCCACCCAGCCAGCGGTCCTGTCCTCGGATGATGCCCAGGGACCGGAGCCAGGTGAAAAAACCGTTGGGGCGGGGACCGGCACCGGAGGCAGGATCGGCTTCCGGTACACGGTGCGAGCCTGCTGCCGTGTAGGGCGGGAGCGGACGGGTAGGGTTTTCACCGGCGTTGTAAGGAGGCAGGGGCTCAGCGGGGGAACCTGCCGGCGGCTGCCGGTCGTCGGCCGGGCCTGGATCTGTGGGATGCGGGGTCATAACCCTATTTTTGTCCACCGGCGTGCCGCAAGGCATCGGGGACCACCCTGAGTAAACCCTGAACGTGCCCTGAAAAGGAGCTGGCGAAGGGAATCCGTGGCCCCGGGTGGGCGCGAACGTGCTTGGATAAGTTTATGAAGGCTCCCCTGCTCCGAACAGATGACCGCGTAGTGGCAGGCGTCTGCTCCGGGGTAGCCGCGCATGTGGGATGGTCCGTGCCCCTGGTCCGCGTGTTGATGGTGCTGCTGGCTTTGGCCGGCGGCGCCGGCCTGGTCTTGTACGCCTGGCTTTGGATCCTGGTTCCCACGGCAGATGAAGCGGCCGGCAATGCAAAGGCGGAGCGCAACCCGCGGAGCGTCGCGAAAAACTTCGCCGACTATCTCAGCGACCAGCAGCCTGCTGCCGGTGCCCCTAGCGACCGTCCTCCGGCCGCTCGGCGCTGGCTCTCGGCGGCAGCCAACAGGGACGTACTGGCCGGGCTGGCCCTGCTTGCTGTGGCAGCAGTGGTCATTGCCCAGCGGTTCGGTGCGGACGTGAACTGGCCGGTCCTGGTGCCTGCGGGCACCATCGTTGCCGGTGCAGTCCTGGCCTGGTCCCAGCTGGATGAAACACGGCGGGCCGGTCTGCTCAGCCGCGCGGGAGCAGACCGGCGTTCCGGCGCGCTTCGGCTGGCCGCCGGACTCCTGCTGGTGGTTGTTGGTGTGTTGCTGATGGTTTCCGGTGCATTCACCTGGGACGTCCTGATGGCCGGGCTGCTGGCCTCGGCCGCAGTGCTCGCCGGCGTAGGGCTGGTCTTCGCCCCGTGGGCCGTGAAGTATTGGCGGGATCTGGAAACGGAACGGTCCGGCCGCATCCGGGAGCGCGAGCGGGCGGAAATTGCAGCGCACCTGCACGACTCGGTTCTGCAGACCCTGGCCCTGATCCAGAACCGTGCCGGTTCAGAGCAGGACGTCATCCGGCTTGCCCGGGCGCAGGAGCGCGAGCTGCGCCGGTGGCTCTATGCCGACAATCCCCGGACAGCCGGACAGCTTTCCGAACATCTGACCGCTGTGGCGGCGCAGGTGGAGGACGAATACGGTCACCCCGTGGAGGTGGTGACCGTGGGCGACGCGCGGCTGGACCATGCCACCGATGCCCTGGCCCAGGCCGCTCGGGCCGCTCTCATCAACGCGGCCCAGCACGCCGGCGGGCCAATTTCGGTTTACGTTGAATGTACGGCGGACCGGGCGGAAGTCTTCATCCGCGACCGGGGCAGCGGCTTTAACCCGGACGACGTTCCGCAGGACCGCCTGGGTGTCCGCGAATCGATCGTCGGCCGAATGCGGCGCCACGGGGGGACAGCCGTCATTCGCAGCGGAGCAGACGGCACAGAAGTGCAGCTGGCGCTGCCTCTGGCCCGCCCCCCGGCGGAAAGCACAGATAACATTCCCCACGCGTCAGAGACCCACCCGCAATCAGGCAATCAGCCCGCATCAGATACCCATCCCGCATCGGAGCGCACATGAACCCCGGCACCATCGACGTCGTAGTTGTTGATGACCATGCAATCTTCCGTTCGGGCCTGAAAGCGGACCTGGATGCCCGGCTTCGCGTCGTGGCGGAAGCGGACACCGTGGAGTCGGCCATCGCCGCGATCCGGGCCCGCCGCCCCGCCGTCGTTCTCCTTGACGTGCACCTGCCCGGCGGTGTGGGCGGCGGCGGAGCCGAGGTCATCGCCGGCTGCCGGGACCTGCTCGGCGACACCCGGTTCCTGGCGCTGAGCGTTTCAGATGCGGCTGAGGACGTGGTGACTGTGATCCGCGCCGGGGCCCGCGGCTACGTCACCAAGACCATCTCCGGCGCCGAGATTTCCGATGCGGTGGTTCGCGTGGCGGGCGGAGACGCCGTGTTCTCCCCGCGGCTGGCGGGATTTGTGCTGGATGCCTTCGGGACCGCTGCCGTGGCGGCGGTCGACGACGAACTGGACCGTCTCTCTGCGCGCGAGCTTGAAGTGATGCGGTTGATCGCCCGCGGCTATAGCTACAAGGAAGTGGCGCGGGAACTGTTCATCTCCGTCAAGACGGTTGAAACCCATGTGTCGGCCGTCCTGCGGAAGCTGCAGCTCTCCAACCGGCACGAGCTCACGCGGTGGGCCGCGGACCGTCGGCTGCTCTAAACCTTCGGGTCCGGCCGGGGTCCCTGCCCCGGCCGGACCGGCCCATCTCGTTGAGCTAGCTGGCGCGGCCTAGGAACTCGGTCAGGCGGGACATGCCCTCGGCAAGGTCCTCATCACCCAGGGCGTAGGAAAGGCGAAGATAACCGGAGGGCCCAAAGGCCTCGCCGGGAACCACCGCAACCTCCACCGTCTCCAGAATCAGGGCAGCCAGCTCTGCTGACGTCTGCGGCCGGGCCGGGCCGTTCACACCCGGGAATTCCCTGCCGAGCAGGCCCCGTACATCCGCGTAGGCGTAGAAAGCGCCCTGGGGCATGGGGCATTCGACGCCGTCAATGGAATTCAGCGCAGCCACCATGGCCCTGCGGCGGCGGTCGAAGGCCGTCTTCATCTCTTCAACAGCAGTCAGCGGGCCGGAAACAGCGGCCAGAGCAGCCATCTGGGACACATTGGCAACGTTGGAGGACAGGTGCGACTGCAGGTTGGTGGCGGCCTTGATGACGTCGGGGGCGGCAATCATCCAGCCCACCCGCCAGCCGGTCATCGCGTAGGTCTTGGCCACTCCGTTGAGCACAACTACCTTGTCGCCCAGCTCCGGCGCCGCCGTGGCAATGGAGGTGAACTCCACGCTGTCGTACGTCAGGTGCTCGTAGATCTCGTCGGTGACCACCCACAGCCCGTTCTCAGCGGCCCACCGGCCAATGGCGGCCACCTGCTCGGCGGGATAGACAGCCCCGGTGGGGTTGGAGGGGGAGCAGAACAGCAGGAGCTTGGTTTTCTCGGTACGGGCAGCTTCGAGCTGCTCCACTGTCACCATGTATCCCTGCTCGGGTCCGGCAAAAACCTCCACGGGAATACCGCCGGCCAAGCGGATGGCCTCCGGATACGTGGTCCAGTACGGGGCCGGCAGCAGCACCTCGTCACCTGGGTTCAAGAGCGTGGCAAAGGCCTCGTAGACGGCCTGCTTTCCGCCGTTGGTCACCAGCACCTGTGCCGGGTCCACGGCATAGCCGGAGTCGCGCAGGGTTTTTTCGGCAATAGCCTTCTTCAACTCCGGGAGGCCGGCGGCGGGGGAGTAGCGGTGGAAGCGCGGGTTGCGGGCAGCCTCCACGGCGGCGTCAACAATGTACGCCGGAGTCGGGAAGTCCGGTTCCCCGGCGCCGAAACCGATGACCGGGCGGCCTGCGGCCTTGAGGGCCTTCGCCTTGGCATCTACGGCAAGGGTCGCTGACTCTGCGATGGCTGCGATGCGCTCTGAGATTCGGCCGGTGGAAGGCATGGCGTTCCCGTCTGTGGTTGCGGTTCAATTCCCGAAAGGGACGTGTGGCTTGCGCGGCCGCCGGCTTCCCGGCAGCCGTTTACAGTTTAGGTGCAGGCGCGGCCTGGAACCTTTTCTTACGCCGATAGGGGACCTGCGGAGCCGGCAAGCGGGCCCTCTGCATCTGGCCCGGCACCGCCCGGAGAGTGCCCCGGTAGCCCCGGTTCGACGGAATCGGAAACTTTGAGTAGACTTGATCTTCGTGTTGAAGTCCCAACACTGGTCTGTGCCTGTCGCCGGTTCGCTGACGAGGGGTATTACCGGTAGAGTGGTTTCCTCCATAGGGTAGTGGCGCAATTGGTAGCGCAGCGGTCTCCAAAACCGCAGGTTGCAGGTTCGAGTCCTGTCTGCCCTGCGCACGGCTGTCATCACGGCAGCTCAGCAGGTCCTTCATGAAGCAGCAGTCCCAGCACTTGCTGCGGCTGTGAACCGAACAGATGAGTGAGGCGATGGTGACCGAGACAGCTGCCAGCAGCTCCAAGGGACACCCCTCCAGCGGGCCCAAGAAGCGCGGCTTCTTTGCGGCTATTGCGCTCTTCCTGCGTCAGGTTATTGCCGAACTGAAAAAGGTGGTCACCCCCACCCGCAAGGAACTGCTGAGATACACACTTGTGGTCCTGGCCTTCGTGGTCGTGATGATAATTATCGTGACAGTTCTGGATTTTGTCTTTGGTGCAGGAGCACTGTGGATCTTCGGTTCGGGCAGCGGCGAGAGCTAGTGCCCTGCCTGTGTTCCGCCTCAAGGGCAGGAACCGCAGGCCTTTGAGCTAGAGCTAGTGACAAACCCCATAGAGCTCTGAAGAAGAAAGCAGGAATCTACGTGTCCGAGCAAGAACTCGAATCACAGATCAATGACAAAGCCGCTGATCTGGATGCCGAGGATGAAACGACCGCAGCAGACGCCGTTGAGGCGCCCGCCGAGGCCGACGTGCCGGCAGAGGATGCCGACGCCGCCGACGAGGCCGTGAACTCTGATTCCGCAGAATCCGAAGACTCCGAAGAAGAGCCCGAGGAAGACCCCGCAGAAGCCTTCAAGGCCAAGCTGCGGCGCCAGGAGGGTGACTGGTACGTCATTCACTCCTACGCAGGCTACGAAAACCGCGTGAAGGCCAACCTCGAGACCCGCATCCAGACCCTGGACATGGAAGATAACATCTTCGAAATCCAGGTGCCGATGGAGGAAGTCGTCGAGATCAAGAACACCACCCGCAAGATCGTCAACCGGGTCCGTATTCCCGGTTACGTGCTGGTCCGCATGGAACTGACCGACGCCTCCTGGGGCGTCGTGCGTCACACACCCGGTGTCACGGGTTTTGTGGGCAACGCCCACAATCCGGTGCCGCTGAGCCTCAAAGAGGTTTACTCCATGCTGGAACACACTGTGGTTTCCCCGAAGATCGAAGCCGGCAAGCCGGCGCAGGAATCTTCAAACTACGCAGTGGACTTCGAGGTCGGCGAGCCCGTTACGGTCAACGAAGGACCGTTCGAGACGCTCCAGGCCACGATCTCCGAGATCAAGCCCGAGTCCCAGCAGCTGGTGGTCCTCGTGACCATCTTCGAGCGCGAGACTCCCGTGACCCTCGGCTTTGGCCAGGTCACCAAGCTGGCGTAGCACCAAGACTTCGTTGTCTGCAGGTCCGCTTTACCCTGCCGGCAGCGTCCGGCCGCCACGCCATGGCGGCCACCAACCCGGACGGACGCTCCTGTTCCCCGGGAACATAATTTAGAGAAGGACCCTTTCATGGCCCCCAAGAAAAAGGTCACCGGCCTCATCAAGCTGCAGATCAACGCAGGTGCCGCCAACCCGGCTCCTCCGATCGGTCCGGCACTTGGCCAGCACGGTGTCAACATCATGGAATTCTGCAAGGCGTACAACGCTGCAACGGAGTCCCAGCGCGGCAACGTTATCCCGGTTGAAATCACCGTTTACGAAGACCGTTCATTCACCTTCATCACGAAGACTCCTCCGGCTGCACAGCTGATCAAGAAGGCTGCCGGCGTTGCCAAGGGTTCCGCAACCCCGCACACCGCCAAGGTTGCCAACCTGACTCAGGCTCAGGTCGAAGAGATCGCCACCATGAAGATGGAAGACCTCAACGCCAACGATGTGAAGGCTGCCGCCAAGATCATCGCCGGCACCGCCCGTTCCATGGGTATCACCGTAGAAGGCTAATAACGCCTTTTCCGTGACGCGGGTTCTCCCGCCGAACAAACATTTACACTCAAAAAGCTGTTCGTGCCATCGGGCACGACGGCGTGTGGCAGGGCCGAGCGCGGTCCGACAGACCACAACTGCACAAGGAGAAAAAGCAGATGGCAAAGCGCAGCAAAGCATATGAAGCAGCTGTAGCCAAGATCGATGCGGACAAGCTGTACGCACCGGTTGAAGCTGTAGAGCTGGCGAAGGAAACCAACCCCTCCAAGTTTGATGCCACCGTTGAGGTTGCATTCCGACTGGGCGTTGACCCCCGTAAGGCTGACCAGATGGTCCGCGGCACGGTTAACCTGCCCCACGGTACGGGTAAGACCGCACGCGTCCTGGTTTTCGCAACGGGCGAGAAGGCAGAGCAGGCTATTGCAGCCGGTGCTGACTTTGTTGGTTCCGATGACATGATCGAAAAGGTTGCAGCAGGCTGGGTCGACTTCGACGCCGCCGTTGCCACCCCGGACATGATGGGCAAGGTTGGCCGCCTGGGCCGCGTGCTCGGCCCGCGTAACCTGATGCCGAACCCGAAGACCGGTACGGTTACCCCGAACGTCGCCAAGGCTGTCACCGACATCAAGGGCGGCAAGATCGACTTCCGCGTCGACAAGCACTCCAACCTGCACTTCATCATCGGCAAGGTGTCCTTCGACCAGCAGAAGCTGGCCGAGAACTACGCTGCGGCCCTTGAGGAAGTCCTGCGCCTGAAGCCGTCCGCGGCCAAGGGACGCTACATCCAGAAGGCAACCGTCTCCACCACGTTCGGCCCGGGCATCTCCGTGGACCCGAACGTCACCAAGGTTCTTGCTGACGCATAATTCGGCACCGGGGCGCCCGCGTCCAGGATCCGTTGTAAAGGCGGCCGCAGCATCTCGCTGCGGCCGCTTTTTTGTGCCCTGCCGCTTCTTCGGGCAGGATGTGAGCCATGACACCCGATACTGCCGTGATAGCTCCGCTGCCCATTCCCCGGAGTCTGGATTCTTCTGATCCTGACGCGGCGGGTTTTATTTCTGCAGTCGAGCTCATCAATCAAAGTCTCCGAGCGATTTGGGGCAATGACGACTTCCGGGATGCGCCTGCGACGCAGCTGGCAGGCTTCCGCCCTTCAATGATGCGACGGCGGATACTGCTCGGTGCACGGATCGGCGACGAGCTTGTGGGAGTGGCCACGCTGAAACTGCCGCTGCTGGATAATACGCACTCGGCCTGGGTGCATGTGGCAGTGACGCCGTCCTTCCAGCGGAGCGGGCTGGGAAACCGCCTGTACGCGGCGGTGGAGCAGGCGGCAGCGGCCGACGGGCGGTTGACCCTTTTGGGTGAAACGGATCATCCGGTACGGCCAGAGGCCGAGACCGGAGAGGTTATTACGCCGAAAAGCGGGATTGGCGCCATTCCCGCGGACAGCGCCGCACGCTTCACTGCGGACCGGAACTTTGACCTGGAACAAGTGGAGCGGGTCAGTCTTCTGGAACTGACGGGCGCCGCTGACTGGCAGGGCCTGCTGGCCACGGCCACGGCAGCCAGCGGGACGGACTATGCCCTTGAATTCTGGCAGGGGGCCTGCCCGGAGCACCTCGTGGATGCCTATGCACTGCTCCGGCAGAAAATGAGCACGGATGCACCGATGGCGGGCCTGGACCTGGAGGAGGAGCAGTGGGACGCCGAACGGATCCGTGAGGGGGAACGGAAAGTACGCGAAATGGATGCCGAGGAGCTGGTGAGCGCCGTTCGACATATTCCCACGGGGCAGCTGGCCGGACACTCGGTCCTGATGGTGTTTAATAGCAACCCGTCGGTTGCCTTCCAGGATGACACCCTTGTGTTGCGCGAACACCGCGGGCACAGGCTGGGCATGCTGCTCAAGGCGGCGAATTTGGTGCGGATGCGGGAGAATCTTCCGGAGGCATCGCGTATTTGGACCTGGAACGCGGCCGAGAACGGCTACATGCTCTCCATCAACGAAAAGCTGGGCTTCTCAGCTGTTGGATACTCCGGGGAGTGGCAGAAGGTCCTGCAGCCCGGGGCCACCACGGAAGCAGCAGTCAGCGGGTAAACTTGCTGATCTGACATCTGAACGGAAGCCTGCACATCAGGGCGAGCATGGAACGCAAGACACTGGTTGACACGGTGGCGGACCAGCTTCTGAACCAGATCACCGAGGGCGCTTCGGGCCAAAAACGTGGTCAATGTCCAGCGTGGCCGGGGCACCTGCTCACCACGCTCCTGGGTGTTTCCGGGTTCCTGCTGACGAGCCTGCTCTCGGTTGTCCTCAGCCCGCTGGTCAGCTGAGATGCGGGCACACCTGAGGGACGTCGTATGCTGGGGCTGCTGCAGGTATGGACTGCTTCCGCGGAGAGCACCGCAGGGTGCGCGCTGGAGGTTGCTTGGTTCCGGCCAGCCCGCTGTCGCTGCAGACCCCGGCTCCCAGCCGGAGACCTTCTCTGCCGGTGCCTGTCGGGGCGGATTTGGCCCGCCGGGAAATCTCCCGTAGGCTTGGAGATACCAAAGACCGTCGGTCGATGTGCTTTCAATCCCACTCTCATCCTGGATCTCCGGGACTGCGGGTGGACTCCGGTTGATCGGACATCCGAAAGTCCCTTCACAGGGCGGCCTGCGCAGGTGAACGAACTCAGCCACATGGTGCGCGTCAACGCGCGCCTGCTGCTAAGCCCCGTGCATCTGCCCGGGGCGTTTTTTATGTTCGGGACCCGATCCACCGGCACTATTCCCCGGAAGGAGGGTTAGATGGCAACCCCAACAAAGGTATCGGCTGTTGAAGAAATCGTCACAGATTTCAAGGATTCAACTGCTGCCGTCCTAACCGAATACCGCGGGCTCACCGTTGCACAGCTCAAGGAGCTGCGTCGTTCGCTCGGCCAGGACACCAAGTACTCGGTCGTCAAGAACACCCTGACTGGCATTGCAGCCAAGGAAGCCGGCATCGACGCGTTCGACGGCCAGCTTGCCGGACCCACTGCAATCGCCTTCATCAAGGGTGACGCAGTTGCAGCTGCAAAGAGCCTGACGGATTTTGCGAAGACCAACCCGCAGCTGATCATCAAGACCGGTGTTTTCGAGGGCAATAACCTCGACGCCGCCGGTGTTGCCGCTCTGGCTGCTCTTGAATCCCGTGAGTTCCAGCTCGCACGCGTCGCCGGTGCCCTCAAGGCACCGATGTCCATGCTGGTTCGCTCGGTCGATGCACTGCGCCTGAAGCTCGAAGAGGGCAGCGAAGCTGCTCCCGCCGCGGAAGAGGCTCCGGCCGCCGCAGAAGAAGCTCCGGCCGCAGAAGCAGCCACCGAAGAGTAATCGCTCTTCCAACCCACACTCCGGTGCCGCACGCACCATTTTGGTGCTCCGCGCACCACTTATAGGAAGGACGCCACACCATGGCGAAGCTGACCAACGAAGAGCTCATTGCAGCCTTCAAGGAACTGTCCATCATCGAGCTGTCTGATTTCGTCAAGCTCTTCGAAGAGACCTTCGACGTTACCGCTGCTGCTGTTGCAGTTGCCGGTCCCGCCGGTGGCGCTGCAGAAGCCGAAGACGAGCAGACTGAATTCGACGTCATCCTCGAAGCAGCAGGCGACAAGAAGATTGCCGTCATCAAGGAAGTTCGTGCTCTGACTTCCCTGGGCCTGAAGGAAGCCAAGGACGTTGTCGACAGCGCCCCGAAGGCTGTCCTGGAAGGCGCTACGAAGGAAGCCGCAGAGAAGGCAAAGGAAGCCCTCGAGGCTGCCGGCGCCACGGTTACCGTCAAGTAGTAGATTTTCCCTTCGCGGCTCGACGCTGCGCAGACAGAAAAACCCCGTCTCTTGGACGGGGTTTTTCTGTCTTTGGTGGAAAAACTGCACCCGCTGGGGCGTAGTGTTCCCTGAACCACGGACCGCGGCTGGCCTGGTGCCTGCGGCCGCAGCCCTGGCCATCTTTCGCTGAGCACATCTGTCCCGGGCACCGGAGGCGCCCGGGACAGCCAGGATCAGGCCTCTTCGCGGAACAGCAGCAACGCTTCGCCCTGTCCGCCGCCTCCGCAGAGGGCGACGGCAGCCCTCCCGGCGCCCCGCCGCTGCAGCTCAAGGGCGGCGGTGAGTGCCAGTCTGGCACCTGAAGCGCCGATCGGATGGCCCAGGGCAATGGCACCTCCGTAAAGGTTGCACTGCTCCAGATCCATCCCCAGTTCATTGAGGGACTGCACGGCAACCGCGCCGAAGGCTTCGTTGATCTCAATAAAGTCCAGGTCCGAAGTGCTCCAGCCGGCGCGATCCAATGCTGCAAAGACGGCGTTGGACGGCTGGGAATGCAAGGTGTTGTCCGGCCCCGCCACCTGTCCCGGTGCTCCGACCACGGCCAGGACGTCAAGGTTGTTCTCCTCCGCGTAGGCGCGGGTGGTGAGGACCAGTGCCGCAGCGCCGTCGGAGAGCGGCGAGGAGTTTCCCGCTGTGATGGTTCCTTCCGGGTCGAAGGCCGGACGCAGGGCAGCCAGCGTGTCCGGCGTCGTACCGGGTCGGATCCCCTCGTCGGCGGTGAGAACAAGCGGTTCTCCTCGGCGCTGGGGAACGGTGACTGGCACTATCTCTGCCGCGAAGATTCCGGCAGTTACGGCCGCCGCCGCCCGTCGGTGCGAGGCAGCGGCAACTTCGTCCTGTTCCAGCCGCTTGATGGCCAGTTTGGTGTTGCCGCGCTCGGTGGAAATTCCCATGGAGTCGTTGTCAAAGGCGTCGGTGAGGCCGTCGTGCGCCACTGAGTCGAGCGCCGAGATGTTTCCGTAGTTCCAGCCCTGGCGGGATCCCGGCAGCAGATGGGGGCCGCGCGTCATCGATTCCTGGCCGCCGGCCACCACCACTGTGGCCTCGCCGCTGCGGATCAGCCGGGCGGCGTCGATCACTGCGGCAAGGCCGGAGAGGCAGACCTTATTGATCGTGACCGTGGGGACGTTCCATCCGATGCCGGCTTTGATTGAGGACTGACGGGCCGGATTCTGGCCGCAGCCCGCCTGGACCACGTGGCCCATGATGACGGCGTGGACGTCGGCCGCGGGAACCCGGGCCTTTTCCAGGGCGCCCGCTATGGCGAAGCCGCCGAGGTCAACAGCTGTAAAGGGAGCGAGCTGGCCATTCAGGCGGCCCTGAGGGGTACGTGCGCCGCCAACAATGACCACTTCGGTGGTGGCTGCTGCGTCTTGGGCTGGGCGGTTGCTCATGGCGGGAATTCTCTTTCGTCGTTGAAGTCTCAATCGAGCCGTTGATGCGGAAAACCAGCGGGTCGGTGCCGGCGGGGCCAAGATACCGGCCCGCAGTGGGCAGGCTCACCATGCTTGACCTAGGGTACGCCAACGGCGGGAGGGATGGAGGTAGGGATCACATCACCCCGAGCTTCCGCCCATGCCCGGCACGCACAATCCGGGCTTCGTGCTGTAAGGTATCTGTATCCGATGCGTCAGCGGTGCGCCGGTGTTGCCTGTAGCTCCCCGTAATTGTCGCGAACTGGAGATTCAATCCAGAGATTTCCGGCGGGTTGAGTCACGCAGGGTGCAGGGACCGGGTAGACTTGTCTGCCCACAATGCCCTATAGTGGATATTTGCTTCCCTCTCTTAACCTTCAGCCTTCATATAGCGGTGGGCTTTGTCCTGTGCCAGGCAGCGTTTCGCGCGCCCGGCAGGATGCAAGGACGCACGCGGACCAGGTCCGTTTTGTGCAGAGAAGGAGGCGCGAAACACGCCTGAAGGTCTGTGGAAGGATCCCTCTTGGTCGCCTCGAGCACCTCTAATAATGCAACCGCTAACATCCCGGAGAACATCGCTCCCCGGATTTCATTCGCAAAGATTCACGAACCGCTTGATGTTCCCAATCTTCTTGCCCTGCAGACCGACAGCTTTGACTGGCTTGTCGGCAACGAGCGCTGGAAAGCGCGCGTAGAAAAGGCCAAGCAGACCGGGGAGCAGGGCATTGCCACCACTTCCGGCCTGGCCGACATCTTCGAGGAAATCTCTCCGATCGAAGACTTCCAGGGCACCATGTCCCTGAGCTTCTCCGAGCCGGAGTTTGCCGACCCGAAGTACACCATGGCTGAGTGCAAGGACCGGGACGCCACGTACTCGGCCCCTCTGTACGTTAAAGCCGAATTCATGAACAACAACACGGGCGAAATCAAGCAGCAGACCGTGTTCATGGGCGACTTCCCCCTCATGACAGACAAGGGAACGTTCGTCATCAACGGCACCGAGCGTGTTGTTGTTTCCCAGCTGGTCCGTTCACCGGGTGCCTACTTTGAGCGCACTGCGGACAAGACCAGTGACAAGGACATCTACACCGCGAAGATCATTCCTTCCCGCGGTGCATGGTTCGAACTGGAGATCGACAAGCGCGACCAGGTGGGCGTCCGCCTGGACCGCAAGCGCAAGCAGTCCGTCACGGTGCTGCTGAAGGCCCTGGGCTGGACCGAAGGCCAGATCCTGGAAACCTTCGGCGAATACGACTCCATCCGCGCCACCCTGGAGAAGGACCCCACGGAAACCCGCGAAGATGCCCTGTTGGACATCTACCGCAAGCTCCGTCCGGGCGAGCCCCCCACGGTCGAGGCAGCCCAGACTCTGCTGGACAACCTGTACTTCAACCCGAAGCGCTACGACCTGGCAAAGGTTGGCCGTTACAAGATCAACCGCAAGCTGGGCATCGACAAGCCGCTGACGGATTCCGATGCTTCGGTCCTGAACAACGACGACATCGTGGCCATGATCAAGTTCCTGGTTGCCCTGCACGCCGGCGAGAAGACCGTTCCGGGCAAGCGCAACGGCGAGGATGTAGACATCCGCGTTGAGGTCGACGACATCGACCACTTCGGCAACCGCCGCATCCGCGCCGTCGGCGAACTCATCGAGAACCAGATCCGCACGGGCCTGTCCCGTATGGAGCGCGTTGTCCGTGAGCGTATGACCACTCAGGACGTCGAGGCCATCACGCCGCAGACGCTGATCAACATCCGCCCCGTCGTGGCAGCGATCAAGGAGTTCTTCGGAACCTCCCAGCTCTCGCAGTTCATGGACCAGAACAACCCGCTCGCCGGGCTGACGCACAAGCGCCGTCTGTCCGCGCTGGGCCCGGGTGGTCTGTCCCGTGACCGTGCAGGCATGGAAGTCCGAGACGTTCACCCCTCGCACTATGGCCGCATGTGCCCCATCGAAACTCCTGAAGGCCCGAACATTGGCCTGATCGGTTCGCTGGCGTCCTACGCCCGGATCAACGCGTTCGGTTTCATCGAGACCCCGTACCGCAAGGTCATCGACGGCGTTGTCACCGACCAGGTTGATTACCTGACCGCTGATGACGAAGTTGAGCGCACCATTGCGCAGGCAAACGCTCCGCTGCGTGAAGACCAGCACTTCGCCGAAGACCTGGTCCTTGTCCGTGCCCGCGGCGGTTCCGGCGAGCCTGTGCTCGTTGAGCCCGAAGGCGTGGAATACATGGACGTCTCCCCGCGCCAGATGGTGTCGGTGGCTACGGCCCTGATTCCGTTCCTGGAGCATGACGACGCCAACCGCGCCCTGATGGGTGCGAACATGCAGCGCCAGGCCGTGCCGCTGCTCCGTTCCGAGCGCCCTGTTGTGGGTACCGGTATGGAGAAGTACGCAGCCGTTGATGCCGGTGACTCCGTTACCGCCGTCAAGCCCGGTGTTGTCACTGAGGTCTCCGCTGAGCTCGTCACCGTCATGAACGACGACGGCACCGAGTCCAACTACCCGATCATGAAGTTCGCACGCTCCAACCAGGGCAACGCGTACAACCAGCGGGTACTGGTTTCCGAAGGCGCACGCGTTGAGGTCAACAGCATCATCGCCGACGGTCCCTCCACGGACCAGGGTGAACTGGCTCTGGGTAAGAACCTGCTCGTGGCATTCATGTCATGGGAAGGCCACAACTACGAAGATGCCATCATCCTCTCGCAGCGCATGGTCTCCGACGATGTCCTGACTTCCATCCACATCGAGGAGCACGAAGTCGATGCCCGCGACACCAAGCTTGGTGCCGAGGAAATCACCCGTGACATCCCCAACGTGTCTGAGGAAGTGCTCTCCCAGCTGGACGAGCGCGGCATCATCCACATCGGTGCTGAGGTTGAAGCCGGCGACATCCTGGTTGGCCGCGTTACCCCCAAGGGTGAAACGGAACTGACCCCGGAAGAGCGTCTGCTGCGCGCCATCTTCGGCGAGAAGAGCCGCGAAGTCCGCGACACTTCCCTGAAGGTTCCCCACGGCGAGTCCGGAACCGTCATTGGTGTCCGCATCTTCGACCGCGACAACGACGACGAGCTGCCCCCGGGCGTAAACCAGCTGGTGCGCGTCTACGTGGCGCACAAGCGCAAGATCACGGACGGCGACAAGCTGGCCGGCCGCCACGGTAACAAGGGCGTCATCTCCAAGATCCTCCCGATCGAAGACATGCCGTTCATGGAAGACGGCACCCCCGTTGATATCGTCCTGAACCCGCTGGGTGTTCCGGGTCGAATGAACGTTGGCCAGGTCCTGGAAATCCACCTGGGCTGGGCTGCCAAGCAGGGCTGGAAGATCGACGGCAATCCGGACTGGGTCAAGAACCTGCCGGCACTGCCGCGCGAGTCCGGCCCCACCACGGTTGCCACTCCGGTGTTCGACGGTGCCAGTGAGGATGAAATCGTTGGCCTGCTGGATTCCACCGCCGTGACCCGTGACGGCAACCGCCTGATCGGTGCCTCGGGCAAGGCGAAGATGTACGACGGCCGCTCCGGCCAGCCGTTCCCGGAACCCATCTCCGTGGGTTACATGTACATCCTGAAGCTGCACCACCTTGTTGACGACAAGATCCACGCACGCTCCACCGGCCCGTACTCCATGATCACGCAGCAGCCGCTGGGTGGTAAGGCACAGTTCGGTGGCCAGCGCTTCGGTGAAATGGAAGTCTGGGCCCTGGAAGCGTACGGCGCCGCCTACACGCTGCAGGAACTGCTCACGATCAAGTCCGATGACATCCATGGCCGCGTGAAGGTTTACGAAGCCATCGTCAAGGGCGAGAACATCCCGGAGCCGGGCGTTCCGGAGTCCTTCAAGGTGCTCATCAAGGAAATGCAGTCGCTCTGCCTGAATGTGGAAGTACTCTCCACCGAGGGCAACACGATTGAAATGCGTGACTCGGATGAAGAAGTCTTCCGGGCCGCGGAAGAACTGGGTATCGATCTGTCCCGCGCAGAGCCCAGCTCCGTAGAAGAGGTTTAGTCGAGCCGGCCGGTCTGCGTCAGCGGACCGGCCTCCGGCAGCCCCTTCCCGTACCCGAGACATTCAGATTTAGAGAACAAGAGAGAACAGGGACCCATGTCCAACGATTCCACGTTCGGCCTCATGCGAATCGGCCTTGCCACTGCGGATGAAATCCGCGGCTGGTCTTACGGCGAAGTCAAGAAGCCGGAAACCATCAACTACCGAACCCTGAAGCCGGAAAAGGACGGTCTTTTCTGCGAAAAGATCTTCGGTCCTTCCCGCGACTGGGAATGCTACTGCGGTAAGTACAAGCGCGTGCGCTTCAAGGGCATCATCTGTGAGCGCTGCGGCGTCGAGGTCACCCGTGCCAAGGTGCGCCGCGAGCGCATGGGCCACATTGAGCTCGCCGCTCCCGTGACCCACATCTGGTACTTCAAGGGTGTCCCGTCCCGTCTGGGCTACCTGCTGGACCTGGCTCCGAAGGACCTGGAAAAGGTCATCTACTTCGCTGCCTACATGATCACCTCGGTGGACGAAGAAAACCGCCATGCGGAACTTCCGAACCTGCAGGCTGAGCACGACCTGGAGCGCAAGCACCTCGTCGACCAGCGCGACTCCGACATCGCTGCCATCGCCAAGGACCTCGAGGGCGAGATTGCACGCCTTGAGGGTGAAGGCGCCAAGGCAGCGGACAAGAAGAAGGCTCGCGACTCCGCCGACCGCCAGATGGCCAAGGTTCGCCGCGACGCCGACAACAACATCGAGCGCCTCGAGCAGGTCTGGGAACGCTTCAAGAACCTCAAGGTCGGCGACCTCGAGGGCGACGAAGGACTGTACCGCGAACTGCGCGACCGCTACGGCCTGTACTTCGAAGGCTCCATGGGCGCCGAAGCCATCAAGCAGCGCCTTGAAGACTTCGACATGCAGGCTGAGTCCGAGCTGCTGCGCGACATCATCCAGAACGGCAAGGGCCAGCGTAAGACGCGTGCCCTGAAGCGCCTGAAGGTTGTCAACGCTTTCCTGACCACCACCAACAGCCCGCTGGGCATGGTCCTGGACGCCGTCCCGGTCATCCCGCCGGAACTGCGCCCGATGGTCCAGCTCGACGGCGGCCGTTTCGCGACGTCCGACCTCAACGACCTGTACCGCCGTGTCATCAACCGCAACAACCGTCTGAAGCGCCTGCTGGATCTCGGTGCCCCCGAGATCATCGTGAACAACGAAAAGCGCATGCTTCAGGAAGCTGTTGACTCCCTGTTCGACAACGGCCGCCGCGGCCGTCCGGTCACCGGACCGGGCAACCGCCCGCTGAAGTCGCTCTCTGACATGCTCAAGGGCAAGCAGGGTCGTTTCCGCCAGAACCTTCTGGGTAAGCGCGTTGACTACTCCGGCCGTTCCGTCATTGTTGTTGGCCCGCAGCTGAAGCTGCACCAGTGTGGTCTGCCCAAGCAGATGGCGCTGGAGCTCTTCAAGCCGTTCGTGATGAAGCGCCTGGTTGACCTCAACCACGCACAGAACATCAAGAGCGCCAAGCGCATGGTCGAGCGTTTCCGCCCGCAGGTCTGGGACGTGCTGGAAGAGATCATCACCGAACACCCGGTGCTGCTCAACCGTGCACCCACCCTGCACCGCCTGGGTATCCAGGCCTTCGAGCCCCAGCTGGTTGAAGGTAAGGCCCTTCAGCTGCACCCGCTCGTCTGTGGCGCGTTCAACGCTGACTTCGACGGTGACCAGATGGCAGTTCACCTGCCGCTGAGCCCGGAGGCCCAGGCCGAGGCACGCATCCTGATGCTGTCCTCGAACAACATCCTGAAGCCCTCGGACGGCCGTCCGGTGACCCTGCCTTCGCAGGATATGATCATCGGCCTGCACCACCTCACCACCAAGAAGGAAGGCGCAGCAGGCGAGGGCCGGTTCTTCACGACACCGTCCGAAGCTCTGATGGCGTACGACCTTGGTGAGCTGGACCTGAACGCTCAGGTCAGCATGCGCCTGGATGGCTTTGTGCCCTCCGGCGACCGTCCGGCTCCGGAAGGCTGGGAAGAAGGCACTCCTGCCCTCATCCAGACCTCTCTGGGCCAGGTCATCTTCAACCAGACCCTGCCGGCGGATTATCCGTGGGTGGAGAAGGTTGCAGACAAGGGCCAGCTGTCCACGATCGTGAACGACCTGGCTGAGCGCTACCCGAAGGTCATGACGGCGGCAACGCTGGATAACCTGAAGGACGCCGGTTTCTACTGGGCCACCCGCTCAGGCGTCACCGTTGCCATCTCGGACATCTCCGCGCCGATCGACAAGCCGGCCATTATGGAGGTTTACGAAGCACAGGCTGCCAAGGTTGAAAGCCAGTACGGCAAGGGCCTGATCGCCGAAGACGAGCGCCGCCAGGAGCTCATCGACATTTGGAACAAGGCAACGAACGAAGTTGCTGCGGCCATGCGTGCGAACATGCCCAAGGAAAACAACATCAACCGCATGGTGTCTTCCGGTGCTCGTGGTAACTGGCTGCAGGTTCGCCAGATTGCCGGTATCCGTGGCCTGGTGGCCAACCCTAAGGGTGAGATCATCCCCCGCCCGATCAAGTCCTCGTACCGCGAGGGCCTGTCGGTGCTGGAGTACTTCATCGCCACCCACGGTGCCCGTAAGGGTCTTGCCGATACCGCTCTGCGTACCGCCAACTCGGGTTACCTGACCCGTCGTCTGGTGGACGTTTCCCAGGACGTCATTGTCCGCGAGGAAGACTGCGGCACCGAGCGCGGCCTGAACGTCACCATCGCGGTTCCGGACTCCAACGGTGAACTGCAGCTGCACGAAGAGGTCGAGAACTCGGCGTACGCCCGTACGCTGGCCACCGACGTCGTCGACCCCCAGGGCAATGTCCTGGCCAAGGGCGGCGACGATGTGGGCGACGTCCTCATCGCGAAGCTGTTCGAAGCCGGCGTTACCGACATCAAGATCCGCTCCGTACTCACCTGTGAGTCCGCCGTCGGTACCTGTGCACTGTGCTACGGCCGCTCCCTGGCCACGGGTAAGACCGTGGACATCGGCGAGGCCGTGGGCATCATTGCCGCACAGTCCATTGGTGAGCCGGGTACCCAGCTGACCATGCGTACCTTCCACACCGGTGGTGTTGCTTCCGCGGAAGATATCACCCAGGGTCTGCCCCGTATCCAGGAGCTCTTCGAAGCACGTACGCCTAAGGGTGTTGCCCCGATCTCCGAGACCGCGGGTCGGGTCACCATCGAAGAGTCCGACCGCCAGATGCGTCTGGTTGTCACTCCCGATGACGGCTCCGAAGAAATCGCGTACCCGGTCCTGCGCCGTGCCCGCCTGCTGGTTGCCGACGGCGACCACGTTGAGGTTGGCCAGCAGTTGGTCTTCGGTGCGGTGGATCCCAAGCAGATCCTCCGTATCCTCGGCCCGCGCAAGGCACAGGAATTCCTGGTGGACGAAGTCCAGCGCGTGTACCGCAGCCAGGGTGTAGGCATCCACGATAAGCACGTGGAAGTCATCGTCCGGCAGATGCTGCGCCGCGTAACCGTGATCGAGTCCGGCGATTCGGACCTGCTCCCGGGTGAGCTGGCCGAGCGCCGCCGCTTCGAGAACGAGAACCGCCGCGTGGTATCCGAGGGCAAGAAGCCGGCCTCAGGCCGTCCCGAGCTCATGGGTATCACCAAGGCGTCGCTGGCAACCGAGTCCTGGCTGTCCGCTGCTTCCTTCCAGGAAACCACCCGCGTCCTGACGCAGGCGGCTATGGAAGGCAAGAGCGATCCGCTGCTCGGCCTCAAGGAAAACGTCATCATCGGTAAGCTGATCCCGGCCGGAACGGGCCTGCCCCGTTACACCGAGGTCACTGTCGAGCCGACCGAAGAAGCAAAGGCCAATCTGTTCACCGGCCCCAGCGCCTTCAGCGACTTCGACTACGCCGGAGTGGACGGCGGCCTGAGCCCCGAGTTCCATGCCATCCCGCTGGATGACTACGACATGGGCAGCGACTTCCGCTAACCTGCAACGCTGCGGCCGGCCAACCGGCCTGCCGCAGTAAGGAAAGGTCCCGCACCGTTTGGTGCGGGACCTTTCGCCTTTAACGCCGCTGTTCCCTCATGCAGGTGTTCCCTCCTGCGGATGCCCGAAAACCGGGGGAGGGGTGCCGCTGTGCAAGACTCTGTGGATGGCGAATTCCCGTTCCGGAGACACGATGGCCAGTCGAATCGTGCGGATCATTAGTGCCTTTGACGGAACGCACCCCGCCATGCCCGTCAGTGCATTGGCGCGGCGGGCCAACCTTCCCCTGTCCACGGCGCACCGGTTGGTTGCGGAACTCACCGGCCACGGACTGCTGCAGCGTGAACCCGGCGGCGAAATCCGCCTGGGCCTGCGGCTCTGGGAGCTGGCCAGCCGCAGTTCGGCCGCGCTGGACCTCAAAGCAGTGGCCATGCCGTTTATGGAAGACCTCCACGCTGTGGTCCGCCAGCACACCCAGCTGTCAGTGCTCCAAGGTGACGAGGTGCTGTTCATTGAGCGGCTCTCCAGCCGCGGCTCCGTCCTGAACCACGCCAGGGTGGCCGGGCGGCTGCCGCTGCATATTTCCTCGTCCGGAATGATCATGATGGCCCATTCGCCCCGCCATGTGCAGGAAACCTATCTGGAACGTGCAGCCGGGGACGGAGCTTCCGTCCTGCCACTGGCAGCGGATCTGAGGCGGCAGTGGGCGCAGATGCGCCGAGCCGGCTACGCCAGCCTTCCCGGAACCGTTGTGGCCGACACCACGGGCATTGCCGTCCCCATTTTTAGCGCAACGGGCCAGGCCGACGCCGCCCTGGGCGTGGTGGTGCCGACCGGCGCCGAGAACCAGGCAGCCACAGTGCCCGCGCTCATGGCGGCCGCACGCGGCATCTCCCGGGGACTGGGGGTAGCCGCGGATCAGGCAGGCCCACACCACCACGGCTAAGGGGTTCCTTTTCCCATTCAATGGGAATGGCTTATTCAGTGACATGTGCCCCCGCTCACACTGGGAGGCAGGTTTATTACGGGTCTTCGAGGAAGAAGGAGTACTGCATGGGTGCTGTCCGCACGGTTCTGAGAACAAAGGTTGGCATAGTGGGCGGTGGCCCGGCGGGGCTGATGCTCTCGCATCTGCTCGCGGGTGCAGGAATCGAGAACATCGTGGTGGAAAAACGTGATCACGAGACCATCAGGACCACCCAGCGCGCGGGAATCCTGGAACACGGCTCCGTCCGCATGTTGACGGAGGGCGGGGTCAGCAACCGGGTCCTGTCAGAGGGTCACCGGCATGACGGGATAGATCTGCGCTTCGGCGGTGAAAGCCACCGGATCGACTTCCAGGACCTGGTGGGCGAGTCCGTGTGGCTCTACCCGCAGAACGAAGTGTTCGCGGATCTGTCCGCCGCGAGGGAGCGCGACGGCGGCGACGTGCGGTACGCGGTCTCCGGTACCGAGATTGTGGACCTGGAGAGCAACACCCCCAAAATCCGCTTCACCGACGCCGCCGGCAATGACTGTGAAATCCACTGCGAGCTCCTGGTGGGTGCGGACGGGTCGCAGGGGATCTGCCGCCGTTCCATTCCGGCGGGGATCCGCAGCGAAAAGTTCATTGAGTATCCCTTCGCCTGGTTTGGCATTCTGACCCAGGCTCCCGCCAGCGCTCCGGAACTGATCTACGCCAACTCCGATCGGGGATTTGCCTTGATCAGCCAGCGCAATGACAGCATCCAGCGCATGTACTTCCAGGCTGATCCCAGCGAGAATCCCGATGACTGGAGCGAGGAGCGGATCTGGGAGGAGCTGCAGCTTCGGGTTGACGGCCCCGACGGCTTTGAACTCAAGCAGGGTCCCATCTTTGAAAAGACGCTCCTGAAGTTCCGCAGCTACGTCTGTGAGCCGATGCGGTACGGCAATCTGTTCCTGGCCGGCGATGCCGGGCACACCGTGCCACCCACCGGAGCGAAGGGGTTGAATCTGGCACTGGCGGATGTCCGGGTACTGTTCGAGGCCATCGACTCCTACTACTCCACCAAATCCGCGGACCTGCTGGACGGCTACAGTGACCGTGCCCTTGCCCGCGTCTGGCGGGCCCAGAATTTCTCCTACTGGATGACCTCCATGCTGCACACCCGGCCCGATGCCAGCGAGTTTGAACGTAGGCGAACCCTGGGGGAGCTGGAAGGAGTCGTCGCCTCCCGTCACGGCAGCGCCTACCTGGCCGAGGCCTACACCGGGTGGCCGGCCGGGGCGTAACACCGGATTCAAAACCGTGTTCGCATGGTGAACATCTGTACACAGAATGAACATTCGCGTAGGGTGGAGCCATCCTCGGGATGCTCGGCAGCGCTGTGGGCAGGCAGGAAAACATCGAAAGGAAAGAACCATGGAGATCGAAGAAGATCTGTTCCAGGACAGCCACATGGTCCAGGGTCCGGATGCAGCGCAGGCCTCGCAGGATGAGATGACGTCGGAGATCCGCGACATCCATGCCGCCTACCGCAAGGGCCTGGCGGAGGGCCTGCCCCCGGAGACCCAGCCGCGGCGGGACTTCGCCCCCTACCGCAGCTCAATCCTGCGTCATCCCACCAAGGATCTGCATCACACCGACCCCGAGACCATTGAACTGTGGTCTCCGGCTTTCGGTCATCAGGACGTCCACGCACTGGAGAGTGACCTCACCATCCAGCACAACGGCGAGCCTTTGGGGGAGCGAATCATTGTGAAGGGCCGCGTTCTGGACGGAGCCGGACGCCCCGTGCGCAACCAGCTGGTGGAGATCTGGCAGGCGAACTCCGCCGGGCGCTACATCCACAAGCGTGACCAGCACCCCGCGCCGATCGACCCGAACTTCACCGGTGTGGGGCGTTGCCTCACAGATGAGGACGGCAACTATGCGTTCACCACCATCAAGCCCGGGCCCTATCCGTGGAAAAACCACTACAACGCCTGGCGTCCGGCCCACATCCACTTTTCGCTGTTCGGCACTGACTTCACCCAGCGCCTGGTGACTCAGATGTATTTCCCCGGCGATCCCCTTTTTGCTCTGGATCCGATTTACCAGACGATCACCGACGCCAAAGCCCGTGATGCACTCATTGCCACCTACGACCACAACGTGACTGCCCACGAGTGGGCCACCGGCTACACCTGGGACATTGTGCTCAGCGGCAGCAATCGAACCTGGATGGAAGACGAGGACGCAGAGTAATGAGCGAGCAGAAACTCCAGCCAACCCCGGCGCAGACCGTTGGCCCCTTCTACGGGTACGCCATGCCCTTCGAGAAAGACAACCAGCTGCTGGCTCCCGGCCTGCCCGGTTCCATCTGCCTGCAGGGCACCGTGCGCGACGGCGCCGGGGAACGGATCCCGGACGCTCTCCTGGAGATCTGGCAGGCGGACTCTGCGGGCAACATCCCGCAGCAGGCCGGCTCCCTGATGCGGGACGGCTACACCTTCACCGGGTGGGGACGCACCGCTGTGGACGGAGCCGGAAACTACACCTTCACCACCGTAAACCCCGGCGCCACAGAGGAAGGATCCGCCCCCTTCATCTCCCTGCTGATCTTTGGGCGTGGGCTGACGAACAAGCTGCACACCCGCATTTACCTCCCGGAAGACGAGGAAGCGCTGGCCCGTGACCGGCTGCTGTCTTCAGTGCCGCCCGAGCGGCGTTCCACGCTGATCGCCGAGCGGGAGCCCGACGGCGGACTGCGCTTTGACATAGTCCTGCAGGGTGAGCACGAAACCGTCTTCCTGTCCTACCCGGGGGCCTAGCCGGTGGGCGGGCAAACGGAGGATATGGACTCCGCAGACTACGGATTGCTGTCACCGGTGTGGGCGGGCACCAGCGGTGCTGCGCACACCGGTGACCGCCAGTTGATCCAGGCCATGCTGGACGTTGAACTGGCGTGGCTGCACGTCTTGGCGCGGGCGGGTGTGATCGCCTCCCGGGTGCCCGACGACGCCGCCCCTGCCTGCCGCGCCGAACTCTACGATCCGGCATCCATCGCCGCGCGGTCCGCCGGCGGAGGAAATCCGGTGATTCCACTCCTGGCTGATCTGCGTGCGGCGATGCGTACAACCTCGCCCGCAGCGGCGGACGCTGTGCATACGGCCGCCACCAGCCAGGACATTCTGGACACGGCGCTGATGCTCGTCGCCGCAGAAGCCGTGAAGGGAATCCTGGCCGACGCGCAGCGAACCATGTCCGCCCTGGCCGGCCTCGCCGAAGAACACCGCAGCACCCTGTGCGTCGCCCGGACCCTTACCCAGCATTCGTTGCCATCGACTTTCGGCCTCCGCGCTGCCCAGTGGCTGCACGGAATCGGTCAGTCGGCCCAGGCATTGGAGGCTGCCGCTGCGCGGCTTCCGCTGCAGTGGGGCGGAGCCTCGGGCACACTTGCTGCCGTGCGCACCGTGGTGGATTCCAGCGGGTCGCCGGCCACGCCGCTGGAACTCGCCGACCAGCTGGCCGCACACCTGGGGCTGGCAGCTCCGGCGGCACCCTGGCAGGGGAACCGGCTGCCCGTGACCGCTCTCGGTGCAGCATTGCAGGACCTGTTGTCCGCGGCCGGAAAAATCGCCAACGACGTGCTGCTCATGAGCCGGCCCGAGGTTGCCGAAGTATCTGAACCCCGCGCGGCGGGCCGCGGCGGTTCCTCGGCCATGCCGCAAAAGCGCAACCCGGCGCTGTCCGTGCTGATCCGCAGCGCTGCCCTGGCCGGCCCCGGCTACGGCGTGCAGTTGCAGACTGCCGCCGGAACGGCCGACGACGAGCGGCCGGGCGGTTCCTGGCACGCGGAATGGCAGGCACTGCGCTCCCTGCTGCGCCTGGCTTCCGGCGCCGGCGTCAAACTGGCTGAACTTTCCGAGGGCCTGACGGTGGATACTGCGGCTCTGCGGAAGAACCTTGAGACGGCGGGTCCGCTGGTGGTCAGCGAACGCCTGATGGCCACGGTGGCGCCGCTGCTGGACGACGACGGCGGACCCGGCAGCGGTAAGGCCCGCCTGCAGGAGCTGGTGGCAGCCTCGCTGGCCACGGGCGAGTCGCTGGCGGAACTGCTCAGGAAGGCAGTACCTGCACAGGCGCTCTCGGACGCTGAGCTGAACGCCCAGCTCAATCCGGCCAACTACGTCGGTGAAGCCTCCGCCCTGGTCGACCGCATCATGCATGCCTACCCCGTAAGGAGCTCCCGGTGAGCGTTCCAGTCCTGAAAGCCAGCCTGCTCAGTGCTGCCGGTCCCCATGCTCCCGTTCTGCTCGCCGGGCCCTCGTTGGGAACCTCAGCTGCCGCACTGTGGTCCGCTGCGGCAGCCGCGCTGGGAACCTTCACCGTGATCGCCTGGGACCTCCCCGGACACGGAGTCAGCCCCGCCGCTGCCGCACCGTTCACCGTGGCGGACCTGGCCGACGGCGTTGCCTCCCTGGTCGCGGCCGCACGCGTCGGCGGGGACATCACCACGGACCAGAACGTGTACTACGCCGGCGTTTCCCTGGGCGGGGCCGTTGGACTGCAGCTGGGGCTGGATCACGCCTCGGACTTTGAGGGGCTGGCCATCCTGTGCTCCGGCGCCAGGATCGGCGAGCCCGAAGGCTGGGCGGAGCGCGCCGAAACGGTCCGGAACCAGGGCACCCCGGCGGTGCTGAGCGGCTCCGCCGAGCGCTGGTTCGCCCCCGGCTTCATCGACCGGGAACCGGCCGTGGCGGCCGCCCTGCTGCATTCGCTCCAGGACGCAGACCGGTTCTCCTATGCGTTCTGCTGCGAGGCGCTGGCCGCATTCGATGTCCGGCACCGGCTGGGTGACATCCCCCTGCCGCTGCTCGCACTGGCAGGGCAACAGGACGAGGTCACCCCGCCGTCGTTCGCGCAGTTCATCGCCGAGCACACCCCCAACGGCACCGGCGCCGCCGTCGACGACGCCGCCCACCTGCTCCCGGCCGAAAAGCCGGCGGAAACCGCCGAACTGCTGCGCCGCTTCTTTGGCGCCGCCTATCAGGAAGGACTGTAGGACTCCGTGATTGAAGATGCAGGCAAGACCCAGCAGGAAGTGTACGACGACGGCATGGCCGTGCGCCGTGAAGTGCTCGGAGCGGCCCACGTGGACCGGGCGAACGCCGCCATGGACGAGTTCACCGGGGACTTCCAGGAGCTGATCACCAAGTATGCATGGGGGAGTATCTGGACCCGTCCGGGTCTGCCCCGGACCATGCGCAGCGCCATCACGCTCACCGCGCTGATTGCTCATGGACACACCGAAGAATTTGCGATGCATGTCCGGTCCGCGCTCACCAACGGGCTGACCCGGAGCGAGATCAAGGAAATCATTCTGCAGTCGGCCATCTACTGCGGTGTTCCGGCTGCCAACTCGGCGTTCAAGACGGCGCAGCAGGTCTTCGCGGACCTTGACGTGAAGGAGCAATAGTGAACCAGGCCTACGTGTACGATGCCGTCCGCACTCCGTTCGGCAAGTTTGGCGGCGCGCTGGCCGGTGTCCGTCCGGATGATTTGGGGGCGCAGGTCATCCGCGCCGCCGTCAAACGGGCTCCGGCGCTTGACCCCTCAGCTGTGGACGAAGTGATCTTCGGCAATGCCAACGGAGCCGGTGAGGAAAACCGTAACGTCGCCAGGATGTCCTCCCTGCTGGCCGGATTGCCCACCTCGGTGCCCGGCACCACGGTGAACCGGTTATGCGGATCCTCTCTGGACGCGGCGATGATTGCCTCCCGGCAGATCAACACCGGCGAAGCGGACCTGATGCTGGTGGGCGGCGCCGAATCCATGAGCCGTGCTCCCTGGGTGCTGCCGAAAAACGAGAAGGCCTATCCGGCGGGCAACCAGACTCTGGCGTCCACCACCCTGGGCTGGCGGCTCGTGAACCCTGCGATGCCGGCGGAATGGACGGTCTCCCTGGGCGAAGCCACCGAACAGCTGCGCGAAAAATACGGCATCACCCGCGAACGCCAGGACGAGTTTGCCGCCAGGTCCCACTCCCTGGCCGCGAAAGCCTGGGAGGAGGGCAGATACGCGAACCTGACCGTCGCCGTTGAAGGGGTGGCACTGGACCGGGACGAATCCATCCGCCCTGGCTCCACCCCGGCCAAGCTGGCAGGCCTGTCCACGGTGTTCCGTCCTGTTGGTGACGGGTCCCCGGCCGGCGGGACGGTGACCGCAGGCAATGCCTCCCCGCTGAACGACGGCGCTTCCGCCGCCTGGCTGGGCAGCGAGGCTGCTGAAAACCTGCTCGGGCTCCCACCGCTGGCCCGGATTGCCGGACGCGGAGCAGCCGCCAACCAACCGCAGTTCTTCGGCTATGCGCCGGTGGAGGCCGCCAACCTGGCGCTCAAACGTGCCGGCATCAGCTGGGGCGACGTTGGCGCCGTAGAACTCAACGAAGCCTTCGCCGCCCAGTCATTGGCGTGCCTGGACGCCTGGGACATTGACCCCGAGATCGTCAATGCCTGGGGCGGAGCGGTGTCCATCGGGCATCCCCTCGGGGCCTCCGGAACGCGGATCCTGGGAACACTGGCCCGCCGGCTGCAGGCCTCCGGAGATCGCTGGGGTGTGGCTGCCATCTGCATCGGCGTTGGCCAGGGGCTGGCCGTGGTGCTGGAAAACACAACAACTTCGACGAACTAGGGGAGAACTATGCTCAGTATTGTGCAGGACGCCGATGAGGCAGTGGCACCCATCCCGGACGGTGCAACCGTGATGATCGGCGGCTTTGGCCGGGCCGGGCAGCCGGTGGAGCTGATCGAGGCGCTGCTCCGCCAAGGGGTAACGGGCCTGACCGTGGTGAATAACAATGCCGGCAACGGGGAGCAGGGTCTGGCCGCCCTCATCGGGGCCGGCCGGGTGAAGAAGATCATCTGCTCCTTTCCGCGCCAGTCCGATTCCCACATCTTCGATACGAGGTTCCGCGCCGGGGACATCGAACTGGAACTGGTCCCGCAGGGCAACCTCGCCGAACGCATCCGTGCTGCCGGCGCGGGCATCGGCGGGTTCTTCACACCCACCGGATACGGCACGGTGCTTGCCGAAGGAAAGGAGACCCGGGTCATCAACGGCCGCGGACATGTCTTCGAATCCCCGCTCTCCGCCGACTTCGCGCTGATCAAGGCACTGCGCGCAGACACCGCCGGCAATCTGGTGTACCGCAAGACGGCCCGGAACTTTGGTCCGATCATGGCCGCCGCGGCAAAAACTGCCATCGTCCAGGTCCGCGACGTCGTGGACCGCGGAGAGCTTGACCCGGAGCACGTGGTGACGCCGGGAATCTACGTCAACACACTGGTGCGCGTGGCACAGGAAATGGAACCGGCGGCGGCATGAACATCCCAATCCCTGACACAGCAACAGTGGCCAACACCGGCACCCGCCTGGATAAGTTCGCCCTCGCGGAGCTGGTGGCGCGGGACATCGCGCCCGGCTCCTACGTCAACCTCGGCATCGGACAGCCCACCCTGGTGTCCAACTACCTTCTTCCCGAGCAGAACATCACCCTGCACACCGAAAACGGGATGCTGGGAATGGGCCCGGAAGCCCACGGCGAGGACGTGGATCCGGATCTGATCAATGCCGGCAAAATACCGGTCACGGAGCTGCCCGGCGCCGCCTACTTCCATCACGCAGACTCCTTTGCCATCATGCGCGGTGGCCACTTGGACGTGTGCGTCCTAGGCGCTTTCCAGGTCTCCGCCTCCGGTGACCTGGCCAACTGGCACACGGGTGCCGCGGATGCCATCCCTGCCGTAGGGGGAGCCATGGACCTGGCCACCGGTGCCAAAGATGTGTACGTCATGATGTCGCTGCTCACTCGGGAAGGAGTCAGCAAACTGGTCCGGGAATGTACCTACCCCCTGACGGGAGTGGGCTGCGTGACCCGCGTCTACACTGGTGAGGCGGTCTTCCTATTAAAGGAAGACGGCGTGCACGTGCGCGAAACCCACGGCATCAGCTTCGAGGAGCTTGCCGCCGTGATGGATGTTCCGCTGATCCGTGACCCGGCCGGCAACTAGCCTAAGCCGCTACCGTTCCTCACGAGGGAGACATGAGCGAGACCCCTGCCGCCCACGGCCAATACGTCCAATCACTGGCACGTGGTCTCAGCGTGATCCGAGCCTTCGACGCAGATCACGTCAGCATGACGCTCAGCGAGGTCTCCCGCAGGACCGGACTGACGCGGGCCACCGCGCGGCGCTTTCTGCTGACGTTGGTGGAACTGGGCTATATGCGCACCGACGGCCGTAATTTCGAGCTGACGGCCCTGGTACTGGCCCTGGGCTACTCCTATCTGTCGGGCCAGACGCTGCCGCAGCTGGCTCAGCCCCTGTTGGAAGACCTCTCCCGAAAAATCTCGGAGTCCACTTCGGCGTCCATCCTCGACGGCCAGGAGATCGTCTACGTTGCCCGCATCCACACCCGGCGCCTGATGCGGGTGGGGATAGCCGTCGGCACCCGATTCCCCGCGTACGCCACGTCCATGGGCCGGGTCCTGCTGGCCGGCCTGCCGGAGCCCGCGCTGGAGCAGTATCTGGCCGAAGTGCACCTGGAGCCCCTGACGGAGCGGACGGTCACTGACACCGCAGTTCTCCGCGAGGAGATCCGGCGCATCAGGGAAGCGGGATGGGCCGTTGTGGACCAGGAACTGGAGGCCGGGCTGCGTTCCGTGGCGGTTCCGGTCCGCGGACCCGGCGGAGAGGTGATTGCCGCGATCAACACCTCCAT
Source organism: Arthrobacter sp. UYP6 (assembly GCF_040547315.1). Lineage (NCBI taxonomy): Bacteria > Bacillati > Actinomycetota > Actinomycetes > Micrococcales > Micrococcaceae > Arthrobacter > Arthrobacter sp. UYP6. Next base: position 130,430 of record NZ_JBEPPM010000001.1, on the reverse strand, counting down.
GCAGGCGTCGCTGGGGGCCGGGGGGAGTACGCTGGAAGAAGCAGTTGCAGGAGTGCTGCCGCATCTGCAACAGGCGTCGGCGACCATAACCGCCGCACTCGAGGCGCGGAGTTAGGCGGCGGGGTTACCCACATCCCGCCTTCTGCTTCTGGCCCTGTGTAGCGGTCCCTGAATGTGATTGTGCACTCACCGACGGGAGGCGCAGCTTAAGTCTGTTAGACTGGTAATCAATTGTTTGTGTGGCAGTGGATGAAGGACGCTCACCGTAGCGGGCCTGTTTCCGGGTTGCAGGGTTCCTGTGCAACGAATGCCACACTTTTGCACGCCTACGGTCGCTTACGGTGAGAGCCTCGGAGCTTCTCGCGGCATTGCGGCAACGACGACTTAACGCGCATCGCCTCGGCTGTTTCAAGCCGACAGCGGGGCGGAGCAACCAAGAGAATTTATCTCGAGACAAAAACGGAGAACACGAAAGTGCCTACGATTCAGCAGCTGGTCCGCAAGGGCCGGTCACCCAAGGTCTCCAAGACCAAGGCTCCTGCCCTCCAGGGCAGCCCGATGCGCCGTGGTGTTTGCACCCGCGTTTACACCACCACCCCGAAGAAGCCGAACTCTGCGCTCCGTAAGGTTGCCCGCGTGCGCCTCAACGGCGGCATCGAAGTTACTGCCTACATCCCCGGTGTCGGCCACAACCTGCAGGAACACTCCATCGTCCTCGTTCGCGGTGGTCGTGTGAAGGACCTGCCCGGTGTTCGTTACAAGATCGTTCGCGGCGCACTTGACACCCAGGGTGTTAAGAACCGCAAGCAGGCTCGCAGCCGTTACGGCGCGAAGATGGAGAAGAAGTAATATGCCCCGCAAGGGTCCGGCCCCCAAGCGGCCGCTCGTACTGGATCCCGTCTACGGCTCCCCGCTGGTCACTCAGCTGATCAACAAGGTTCTCGTTGACGGCAAGAAGTCCACCGCTGAGCGCATTGTTTACGGTGCACTCGCAGGCGCTCAGGAGAAGACCGGGGGAGACCCCGTTGCAGCCCTGAAGAAGGCCATGGACAACATCAAGCCGAGCCTTGAGGTCAAGTCCCGCCGCGTTGGCGGTGCAACCTACCAGGTTCCCGTTGAGGTCAAGCCGGGCCGTGCAACTGCACTGGCGCTGCGCTGGCTGGTTGGCTACTCCAAGGCCCGCCGCGAGAAGACCATGACCGAGCGTCTGCGCAACGAGATCCTGGATGCGTCCAACGGTCTCGGTGCTGCAGTGAAGCGCCGCGAAGACACCCATAAGATGGCCGAATCCAACAAGGCCTTCGCCCACTACCGCTGGTAATAAGCCTGGCCGACGGCGGCCGCTTCTGAAGGCCCTGCATCCCGCTTCGGCGGGGTGCGGGGCCCGAAGCAGATAAACGCAGTCGAACCGGCAAAAAACCAAATAAGGGAGAAACCGTGGCACTTGACGTGCTTACCGACCTGAATAAGGTCCGCAACATCGGCATCATGGCCCACATTGATGCCGGCAAGACCACCACCACCGAGCGCATCCTGTTCTACACCGGTGTCAACCACAAGATTGGTGAGACCCACGACGGTGCGTCCACCATGGACTGGATGGCACAGGAGCAGGAGCGGGGTATCACCATTACCTCCGCAGCAACCACGTGCTACTGGGACAACAACCAGATCAACATCATCGACACGCCGGGTCACGTTGACTTCACTGTCGAGGTTGAGCGGTCCCTGCGCGTGCTCGACGGCGCCGTAGCCGTCTTCGACGGCAAGGAAGGCGTGGAGCCGCAGTCCGAGACTGTTTGGCGCCAGGCCGACAAGTACAACGTTCCGCGCATCTGCTTCGTCAACAAGATGGACAAGCTCGGCGCTGACTTCTACTTCACCGTGGACACCATCATCAACCGCCTTGGTGCCAAGCCGCTGGTTATCCAGCTGCCCATCGGTGCTGAAAGCGACTTCGAAGGCGTCGTAGACCTCGTCGAAATGCGTGCCCTGACCTGGCGCGGCGACTCCAAGGGTGATGTCACCATGGGCGCCAAGTACGAGATCGAGCCCATCCCGGCTGATCTTCAGGAAAAGGCAGAAGAGTACCGTGCCGCGCTGATCGAGGCTGTTGCCGAGGCCAGCGACGAGCTGATGGACAAGTACCTCGAAGGCGTTGAATTCACCCTCGAGGAAATCAAGGCCGGCATCCGCCACTTGACCATCAACTCGCTGGTTTACCCGGTGCTGTGCGGTTCCGCGTTCAAGAACCGCGGCGTACAGCCGATGCTTGACGCCGTCGTCGCCTACCTGCCGAACCCGCTTGACGTGCCGAACATCAAGGGCCACGACATCCGCGACGAAGAGGTCATCCTCGAACGCGCCGCTGATGCCAACGCTCCGTTCTCGGCGCTGGCGTTCAAGGTTGTGACGCACCCGTTCTTCGGCCGTCTGACCTACATCCGCGTGTACTCCGGTCACGCTGCTTCCGGCACCCAGGTCATGAATGCGACCAAGCAGAAGAAGGAGCGCATCGGAAAGCTCTTCCAGATGCACGCCAACAAGGAAAACCCGGTCGAAGAGATCACCACCGGTCACATCTACGCTGCCATCGGCCTGAAGGACACCACCACGGGGGATACCCTGTGCGACCTTCAGAACCCGATCGTGCTGGAATCCATGAGCTTCCCGGAGCCCGTGATTTCCGTGGCCATCGAACCGAAGACCAAGGGTGACCAGGAGAAGCTCTCCACGGCCATCCAGAAGCTCTCCGAAGAGGATCCGACCTTCCAGGTCTCCCTCGACGAAGACACCAACCAGACGATCATCGCCGGTATGGGCGAGCTGCACCTGGACATCCTGGTTGACCGCATGCGCCGCGAATTCCGCGTCGAGGCAAACGTGGGCAAGCCCCAGGTTGCCTACCGCGAAACCATCAAGCGCGCTGTGGCCAAGCATGACTACACGCACAAGAAGCAGACCGGTGGTTCGGGCCAGTTCGCAAAGGTCCAGATCGCAATCGAGCCGATGGATACGTCGGAAGGCGTGTTCTACGAGTTCGCTAATAAGGTCACCGGTGGCCGTATTCCGCGTGAATACATCCCCAGCGTTGACCAGGGTATCCAGAGCGCCCTCACCGAAGGTGTGCTCGCCGGTTACCCCGTGGTTGGTGTCAAGGCAAGCCTGCTTGACGGCGCCTACCATGATGTTGACTCCTCGGAAATGGCGTTCAAGATCGCCGGACGACAGGCTTTCAAGGAAGCCGCGCGCCTGGCGAACCCTGTACTGCTCGAACCGCTGATGGATGTTGAAGTCCGCACCCCTGAGGAATACATGGGTGAAGTTATCGGTGACATCAACTCCCGCCGCGGGCAGATGCAGTCCATGGAAGACGCCGCAGGCGTCAAGGTCATCCGCGCCCACGTGCCGCTGTCCGGCATGTTCGGGTACATCGGCGACCTGCGTTCCAAGACGCAGGGCCGCGCCGTGTACTCCATGTCGTTCAACAGCTACGCAGAGGTCCCGAAGGCAGTAGCCGACGAGATCATCCAGAAGGTGCGCGGCGAATAAAAACCCTGGTTGGTGTTCCGGGGATATCCGCGGAACACCAACCGTGTGCAGCGGGCCATGGCCCAGGCCGGAAGCCCGCTGCATAGCCAAACTGAGCGGCCTCGCCAGGCTGCTGCGGATAAACGGCAATTTCATCAAATAAACAGCCCCCAGTAGACTTACATCAGTTTCAGCAGCGAGAAGCGCTGTTGGAGATTGAGTCTTCAACCTTTCTAGGAGGAACCCGTGGCGAAGGCAAAGTTCGAGCGGACTAAGCCGCACGTCAACATCGGCACCATTGGTCACGTTGACCATGGAAAGACGACGTTGACCGCTGCCATTTCGAAGGTGCTTGCTGACAAGTACCCTGATCTGAATGAAAAGCGCGATTTCGCTGCTATCGACTCTGCACCTGAAGAGCGCCAGCGCGGTATCACCATCAACATCTCGCACATCGAGTACCAGACCGAGAAGCGCCACTACGCACACGTAGACGCCCCCGGTCACGCTGACTACATCAAGAACATGATCACTGGTGCAGCTCAGATGGACGGCGCAATCCTCGTGGTTGCCGCTACCGACGGTCCGATGGCCCAGACCCGCGAGCACGTTCTGCTGGCCCGCCAGGTTGGCGTTCCCTACCTGCTGGTCGCACTGAACAAGTCCGACATGGTCGACGATGAGGAACTGCTGGACCTCGTTGAAATGGAAGTTCGCGAACTGCTGAGCTCCCAGGAATTCGACGGCGACAACGCTCCCGTCGTGCGCGTCTCCGGTCTCAAGGCTCTGGAAGGCGACCCCAAGTGGGTTGCATCCGTCGAAGAGCTGATGGACGCCGTTGACAACAACGTGCCGGACCCGATCCGCGACAAGGACAAGCCGTTCCTGATGCCGATCGAGGACGTCTTCACGATCACCGGTCGTGGAACCGTTGTCACGGGCCGCGCCGAGCGCGGTACCCTCGCCATCAACTCCGAGGTCGAGATTGTCGGCATCCGTCCGGTCCAGAAGACCACGGTTACCGGTATCGAGATGTTCCACAAGCAGCTTGATGAAGCATGGGCAGGCGAGAACTGTGGTCTCCTGCTCCGCGGTATCAAGCGCGAAGACGTAGAGCGCGGCCAGGTCATCGTGAAGCCGGGTTCCATCACCCCGCACACCGACTTCGAGGCCAACGTCTACATCCTGTCCAAGGATGAAGGCGGACGCCACAACCCGTTCTACTCGAACTACCGCCCGCAGTTCTACTTCCGTACCACGGACGTAACCGGCGTTATCACCCTGCCTGAGGGCACGGAAATGGTTATGCCCGGCGACAACACTGAGATGACCGTTGAGCTCATCCAGCCCATCGCCATGGAAGAGGGCCTCGGCTTCGCTATCCGCGAAGGCGGCCGCACCGTTGGTTCAGGCCGTGTCACCAAGATCATCAAGTAATTTCTTTACTTGCTGAATCGTCGGTGAGGATCCGGCCCTCGGGTTCGGAAACACGCTGACAGGATGTCCCCGCTGCGCAAGCAGCGGGGACATCCTGCTTTAACCAGGAGTCTGGCTGGGCTAGGATCGATAGATGGAACTGCTGATAATCCTTGCCGTTGTTGTGGCCGTCGCCGGCGCATTCGTGTGGGGGCGGAAGAGCTTCCGCCGGGAGATCGACCGTGCCAAGCGCATACGTCGTTCCAACCACGGGTCCTGAGCGTCTCCGGCCGTGGTTTTCCCCTGTACGTGCCCTGCGCTAAACTGAGGAACGTTGCCTGGCAATGGAATACCTGAAGCCGCCGCGGTGATAGCGGTTGAACGGGGAGCCGCGAAGCCGTCGATTGGCGGATTTGCTGCGATTCTGGCAGACTAGAGAAGTTGTTCAAGCGCTTTCATGCCCACATGTGCTCCGCCGGTTCCAACCGATCGGCAGGCGGTGCGTGATGAGATTGCGTCCCGGTCAGGATAATGCCTGATGCAGGGTCGAATCCTTCAGGGAGAAGCCCATATATAACCCGCCCCCAATCTTGTTCTGGGCGTCGCAGATGCAACATCCGCGACACGCCCGAGCGCGGGGGTCGGAGCCTCGACAGGGTGAGGAACCCGGATTTATCCGGATTCAGCCTGTTGGAGGAGTGCCAGGCCGTAAAGGCAGCTAGGTACAAAAACTGTACAGAGAGCAATACTCGAAGAAAGAGGCACGACGCCATGGCGGGACAAAAAATCCGCATCCGGCTGAAGTCGTATGACCACGAGGTCATCGACGTATCAGCACGGAAGATCGTTGAGACGGTCACGCGTGCAGGCGCAACGGTAGTAGGCCCCGTGCCGCTGCCCACGGAAAAGAACGTTTACTGCGTTATCCGTTCGCCGCACAAGTACAAGGACAGCCGCGAGCACTTTGAAATGCGCACGCACAAGCGTCTGATCGACATCATTGACCCCACGCCTAAGGCCGTTGACTCGCTGATGCGTCTTGACCTGCCTGCAGACGTGAACATCGAAATCAAGCTGTAGGGGGGAGCAGATACTTATGCCTACTTCACTTACACGCCAGGTCAAGGGCCTTCTGGGCACCAAGCTGGGCATGACCCAGGTCTGGGACGAGAACAACAAGCTCATCCCGGTTACCGTCGTCAAGGCTGACTCCAACGTCATTACGCAGCTGCGCAACGCGGAAAAGGACGGCTACACGGCCGTTCAGATCGGCTACGGCCAGATCGACCCGCGCAAGGTGACCAAGCCGCTGGCCGGCCACTTTGAAAAGGCAGGCGTCACGCCTCGCCGCCACGTAGTTGAACTGCGCACCGCTGACGCCGATACCTACGAGCTGGGCCAGGAACTCTCTGTTGAGATTTTCGAAGCCGGCCAGAAGGTCGACGTCACCGGAACCTCCAAGGGCAAGGGCTTTGCCGGTGTCATGAAGCGTCACGGCTTCCACGGCGTCGGTGCCTCCCACGGTGCACACAAGAACCACCGTAAGCCCGGTTCCATCGGTGGCGCATCCACCCCGGGCCGCGTCTTCAAGGGCGTTCGGATGGCTGGCCGCATGGGCGCCGTCCGCCACACCACGATGAACCTCACGGTTCACGGTGTGGACGCCGAGAAGTCGCTGCTGCTGATCAAGGGTGCCGTCCCCGGCGCCCGCGGCCAGGTCGTCCTCGTACGCACCGCCGTGAAGGGAGCTTAGTCTCATGGCTAACGAAACCACTGTTGAATTCCCCGCAGCGCTCTTCGACGTTCAGACGAACGTTCCGCTTCTGCACCAGGTGGTAGTTGCTCAGCTTGCAGCTGCCCGCCAGGGTACGCACAAGACGAAGACCCGCGCAGAGGTCTCCGGTGCAGGCCGCAAGCCGTTCAAGCAGAAGGGTACCGGCCGCGCCCGTCAGGGTTCCATCCGTGCTCCTCACATGACCGGTGGTGGCGTGGTTCACGGACCGACGCCCCGCGACTACAGCCAGCGCACCCCCAAGAAGATGATTGCCGCCGCACTTCGCGGAGCACTCTCCGACCGGGCCCGCAACGGCCGCATCCACGTGCTGGAAACCCTGGTAGCCGGCGAAACGCCGTCCACCAAGGCAGCACGCGATACCCTGCGTTCACTTACCGAGCGCAAGAACATGCTCGTTGTCATCGAGCGCGCCAACGATGTTGCTGCACTGTCCGTGCGCAACCTCACCGCTGTTCACGTGATCTACGTAGATCAGCTGAACACGTACGACGTGCTGGTTGCTGACGACGTGGTCTTCACCAAGGCTGCCTACGACGAGTTCGTCGGCAAGAACACTGTCAAGGAGGACGCCAAGTGAGCGCGACCACCGCTAAGGACCCTCGCGACGTAGTGCTTGCACCCGTCGTTTCGGAAAAGAGCTACGGCCTGATCGACGAAGGTAAGTACACCTTCCTGGTCGACCCCCGCTCCAACAAGACCGAGATCAAGCTGGCCGTGGAGAAAATCTTCTCCGTCAAGGTCGACTCGATCAACACCATCAACCGTGCCGGTAAGCGTAAGCGGACCAAGTTCGGATGGGGACAGCGCAAGAACACCAAGCGCGCCATTGTCACCCTGAAGGACGGCACAATCGACATCTTCGGCGGTCCGCTCAGCTAGGGCGGAGACCACTTTAACGAGGAAATAAATAATGGGAATCCGTAAATACAAGCCGACTACACCGGGCCGTCGCGGCTCGAGCGTAGCCGACTTCACCGAAATCACGCGGTCGACGCCGGAAAAGTCGTTGGTACGTCCGCTGCCCAAAAAGGGTGGCCGTAACAACACCGGTAAGATCACGACCAGGCACAAGGGTGGTGGACACAAGCGTCAGTACCGTCTGATCGACTTCCGCCGCCACGACAAGGACGGCGTCGACGCTCGCGTTGCCGAGATCGAATACGATCCGAACCGTACCGCTCGCATTGCGCTGCTGCACTACGTTGATGGCACCAAGCGTTACATCATCGCGCCGAACAAGCTCAAGCAGGGCGACCACGTAGAGGCCGGAGCCGGTGCTGATATTAAGCCCGGCAACAACCTGCCCCTGCGCAACATCCCCGTGGGTACCACCATCCACGCAGTTGAACTGCGTCCGGGCGGCGGTGCCAAGATGGCCCGCTCCGCCGGTGCATCTGTTCAGCTTGTTGCCAAGGAAGGCCGCTTCGCCCAGCTGCGTCTGCCTTCCGGCGAAATCCGCAACGTCGATGCGCGCTGCCGCGCCACCATCGGTGAGGTCGGCAACGCCGAGCAGTCCAACATCAACTGGGGTAAGGCCGGCCGTATGCGCTGGAAGGGCGTACGCCCGACCGTCCGTGGTGTCGCCATGAACCCGGTCGACCACCCGCACGGTGGTGGTGAAGGTAAGACCTCCGGTGGACGCCACCCGGTCAACCCGAACGGTAAGCGCGAAGGCCGCACACGCCGCCCCAATAAAGAGAGCGACAACCTCATTGTGCGTCGCCGTCGTTCCGGCAAGAACAAGCGATAGGAGCCTGGAAACATGCCACGCAGCCTGAAGAAAGGCCCCTTCGTCGACCAGCACCTGTTCCTTAAGGTAGCGGCCGAAAACGAAAAGGGCACCAAGAACGTCATCAAGACGTGGTCCCGTCGTTCGATGATCATCCCCGACATGCTCGGGCACACGATCGCCGTACACGATGGACGTAAGCACATTCCGGTGTTTGTCACGGAGTCGATGGTCGGGCACAAGCTCGGCGAATTCGCCCTGACGCGGACATTCCGCGGCCATGTGAAGGACGACCGCAAGGGCAAGCGCCGCTAGGCGCTGCTCTTTCGGCAGAAGACGAGAGAAGGAAAGCAATGGAAGCCAAGGCAATTGCGCGTCATATCCGCGTAACGCCTATGAAGGCCCGGCGCGTCGTCAACCTTGTTCGTGGCAAGCAAGCGAATGAGGCTCTGGCAATTCTGAAGTTTGCCCCCCAGGCAGCATCGGAGCCGGTACTTAAGGTAGTTCAGTCGGCCATGGCCAACGCACGTGTCCTCGCGGACCGTGACGGCGTGGCCTTCGACGAGGGTGACCTCTTCATCAGCGATGCATTCGTTGACGAAGGGCCCACCATGAAGCGGTTCCAGCCCCGTGCACAGGGCCGCGCGTACCGCATCAACAAGCGGACCAGCCACGTCACTGTGGTTGTCGCAACCCCCAAAATCGAGGAGGAACGCTAAGTGGGACAGAAGGTTAACCCGCACGGGTTCCGACTCGGCATCACCACTGACCATGTATCGCACTGGTTTGCTGACAGCAACAAGCCGGGCCAGCGTTACAAGGACTTCGTCCGCGAGGACATCAAGATCCGTCAGCTGATGTCCACCGGCATGGACCGCGCCGGCATCGCCAAGGTTGAGATCGAGCGCACCCGTGACCGTGTCCGCGTGGATATCCACACGGCCCGCCCGGGTATCGTTATCGGCCGCCGCGGCGCTGAAGCAGACCGCATCCGCGGCGAGCTGGAGAAGCTCACGGGCAAGCAGGTTCAGCTGAACATCCTCGAGGTCAAGAACCCCGAGATGGAAGCACAGCTTGTTGCCCAGGGCGTTGCTGAGCAGCTCTCTTCCCGCGTGGCTTTCCGCCGTGCGATGAAGAAGGCCATCCAGTCCGCACAGCGTGCCGGCGCCAAGGGTATCCGTATCCAGTGCTCCGGCCGTCTGGGCGGCGCTGAAATGAGCCGTTCGGAGTTCTACCGCGAAGGCCGTGTGCCCCTGCACACCCTCCGCGCGCAGATCGACTACGGTTTCTTTGAAGCCAAGACCACCTTCGGCCGCATTGGCGTAAAGGTCTGGATCTACAAGGGCGACGTTACCGCTAAGGAACTGGCTGCACAGCAGGCTGCTGCACCGTCCCGCGGACGCTCCAGCGACCGTCCGGGCCGTGGCCCGGCTGACCGCGGAGACCGTGGCGGCGACCGCCGTCGTCGTCCCGAGCGTGCCGACAAGGCCGCCGCGCCTGCTGCTGCAGAGGCTCCGGCCGCTGAGGCAGCCGCTCCCGCAGCAGAAGGAGGACAGGCTTAAATGCTTATCCCACGTCGAGTCAAGTTCCGCAAGCAGCACCACCCGGGTCGTTCCGGCGCTGCAACCGGCGGCACCGCAGTTAGCTTTGGCGAGTGGGGTATTCAGGCTTTGACGCCTGCGTACGTCACCAACCGTCAGATCGAAGCTGCACGTATTGCCATGACGCGCCACATCAAGCGCGGCGGAAAGGTCTGGATCAACATCTACCCGGACCGTCCGCTGACGAAGAAGCCGGCCGAAACCCGCATGGGTTCCGGTAAGGGTTCTCCGGAGTGGTGGGTTGCAAACGTCAAGCCGGGTCGGGTTCTCTTCGAGATCTCCGGTGTAAGTGAAGAGGTAGCTCGTGAGGCCCTGCGCCTGGCGATCCATAAGCTGCCATTGAAGGCACGCATTGTGCGTCGCGAGGGTGGTGAATAGAAATGGCAATTGGTTCAAAGGAACTGGCACCGAAGCAGCTGGATGGCTTCGATAAGGACCGTCTCGTCGAGGAACTTCGCAAGGCCAAGGAAGAGCTGTTCAACCTCCGCTTCCAGTCCGCAACCGGTCAGCTGGAAAGCCACGGCCGTCTGCGCGTAGTGAAGCGCGACATCGCACGCATCTACACGGTGCTGCGCGAGCGCGAACTGGGGATCCGTCCCGAGGTTGTTGCTCCCGTCGAGGAAGCAGCTCCTGAAAAGGCAGCGAAGAAGTCCAAGAAGAAGGCCACCGAGTCTGAGGCTGAAGCCAAGGTCGCTGAGGATGATGCCAAATGAGTGAAAACAAGAATGAGGCAGCAGTGACAACTGACGCAAACGGAGCCGATGCCCGCGGGTACCGGAAGACCGCACGCGGCTACGTGGTCTCTGACAAGATGGATAAGACCGTCGTTGTTCAGGTTGAAGACCGCGTCAAGCACGCCCTGTACGGCAAGGTGCTTCGCCGCACTTCGAAGCTCAAGGCCCACGACGAGCAGAATGCTGCCGGCGTTGGAGACCTCGTGCTGATCGCCGAAACCCGGCCGCTGTCCGCTACAAAGCGGTGGCGCCTGGTCGAGATCCTCGAAAAGGCCAAGTAACATAAAGTACATCCGGCCGGCCGTCGGCGGGCTGATCCTCTAGGGGATGAGCCCGCCGGCAACCGCCCACCGGCGACAGGGCCCCGGCCGCGTGATCATCCGATTTCGCATCCGGGGCCTTTTCGCGATAAACTTGAAATCTTGTCTGTGCGGTGCGGAAGTGTGTCCAGTTTTGGACTGATCCTCCTCACCGCCGTATGAGACAAAAGCCCGATAATCTTGTTCGGCACTTTGCCGCGGTCCGCCGCGGCGCACCCCTAGCGGGGGAGTGCTGAGTACCAGTATTACGGGGTCCACCCATATCCGTTCCGCAAGGCTCAGTTTTGAGAACCGGCGCGACGACAGGAGTTATAAGTGATTCAGCAGGAGTCGCGACTGAAGGTCGCCGACAACACGGGTGCCAAGGAAATCTTGACCATCCGCGTTCTCGGTGGATCCGGCCGTCGCTACGCAGGCATTGGCGACACCATCGTTGCCACCGTCAAGGATGCAATTCCCGGCGGCAACGTCAAGAAGGGCGATGTGGTCAAGGCCGTCATCGTTCGTACCAAGAAGGAACGCCGCCGCCAGGACGGTTCCTACATCAAGTTCGATGAGAACGCTGCAGTGATCTTGAAGAATGACGGAGACCCCCGCGGTACCCGCATCTTCGGCCCGGTCGGCCGCGAACTTCGCGACAAGAAGTTCATGAAGATCATTTCGCTGGCTCCGGAGGTGCTGTAGTCCATGGCAAAAATCAAAAAGGGTGACCTGGTTCAGGTCATCACCGGCGCAAAGGCTGAGCGCGGCGGAGACCGCGGCAAGCAGGGCAAGGTTCTGAAGGTTTACACCGACACAAACCGCGTGCTGGTTGAAGGCGTTAACACGGTCAAGAAGCACACCAAGGTTGGCCAGTCCTCCAAGGGCTCCAAGACCGGTGGCATCGAGATTGTCGAAGCTCCCCTCCACGTTTCCAACGTTGCAGTTGTTGACCCGGAAACGAAGAAGCCGACCCGCGTTGGCTACCGCCAGGAAATCGTCGAAAAAGACGGCCGTGAGCGCACTGTGCGTATCCGCGTCGCCAAGGGCTCTGGGAAGGACCTCTAATGACTGAGACCGTCACCAAGACCGTCCCCCGTCTGAAGACCCGCTACGCAGCGGAGATCAAGAAGACCCTGCAGGACGAATTCAACTACGCAAACGTCAACCAGGTTCCCCGCCTTGTCAAGGTGGTTGTGAACATGGGTGTTGGAGATGCCGCTAAGGACTCCAAGCTCATTGACGGTGCAGTCAAGGACCTGACCCAGATCACGGGCCAGAAGCCCCAGGTCACGAAGGCCCGCAAGTCGATCGCACAGTTCAAGCTGCGCGAAGGCATGCCCATCGGCTGCCACGCAACTCTGCGTGGAGACCGCATGTGGGAATTCGTTGACCGGTTGGTCACCCTGGCTCTGCCGCGTATCCGCGACTTCCGCGGCCTGAACGGCAAGCAGTTCGACGGCAACGGCAACTACACGTTCGGTCTGACCGAACAGTCGATGTTCCACGAAATCGATCAGGACAAGATCGACCGCGTACGCGGCATGGACATCACCGTGGTTACCACTGCAAAGACCGATGACGAGGGACGCGCGCTGCTCAAGGCGCTCGGCTTCCCGTTTACATCCGAAGATTAATTACTACGTAACAGGTCCGACGGACTCCCGGCCAGGTACGCCTGAGCCGGACATCCGCAGGAAACCGTTACGAGGGAGGGCAAGAGCCCAATGACAATGACAGATCCTGTCGCAGACATGCTTACGCGTCTGCGCAATGCAAACTCGGCATATCACGATTCCGTGTCCATGCCTTACAGCAAGCTCAAGGCGCGCGTCGCTGACATCCTGAAGGCCGAGGGCTACATTGCCGGCTGGAAGGAAGAAGAGGCCGTAGTTGGCAAGAAGCTGACCCTTGATCTCAAATTCGGTCCGAACCGCGAGCGTTCCATCGCCGGCGTGCGTCGTATCTCCAAGCCCGGTCTGCGCGTTTACGCAAAGTCCACCAACCTGCCGCGTGTTCTCGGTGGTCTGGGAATCGCAATCCTGTCGACGTCGTCAGGTCTCCTGACCGACCGCCAGGCCGCCAAGAAGGGTGTAGGTGGGGAAGTCCTCGCCTACGTCTGGTAGCAGGGAAGGGAAAGAAAAATGTCACGTATTGGACGTCTGCCCATCCCGGTTCCTGCCGGAGTTGAAGTTGCCGTTGACGGCAACCTTGTTTCCGTCAAGGGTGCCAAGGGCGAGCTGAGCCACACTGTGCCCAGCCCGATCACTGTCACGCTCGACGACAGCACCATCACCGTTGCCCGCCCGAACGACGAGCGCGAATCCCGAGCCCTTCACGGCCTGACCCGCACCCTGATCAGCAACATGATCACCGGTGTGACCGAAGGCTACAAGAAGGACCTGGAAATCGTTGGTACCGGTTACCGCGTAGTAGCCAAGGGCTCGGACCTCGAGTTCGCCCTGGGTTACAGCCACCCGGTTCCGGTCACGGCACCCGAGGGCATCACGCTTACCGTCGTGGGTCCCACGAAGGTCACAGTGTCCGGCATCGACAAGCAGCAGGTGGGCGAGGTTTCGGCCAACATCCGCAAGCTGCGCAAGCCCGATCCCTACAAGGGCAAGGGTATTCGTTATGCCGGCGAGATTGTCCGCCGCAAGGTCGGAAAGGCTGGTAAGTAACCATGGCCATCAGCATTAATAAGAAGCGCAATTCCAAGAGCAAGTCGGCTGCGCGTAACCGCCGCCAGCTGCGCATCCGCAAGCGGATCTCCGGAACCGCGGCTCGTCCGCGCCTGGTTGTCAACCGCTCGGCCCGCCACGTATTCGTCCAGGTTGTCGATGACACCCGCGGCGTAACCGTAGCTTCGGCTTCCACCATGGAAGCTGACCTGCGCGCGCTGGAAGGCGACAAGACCGCCAAGTCAAAGCGCGTCGGCGAGCTCGTTGCCGAACGTGCCAAGGCTGCCGGCGTCGAAGCCGTTGTCTTTGACCGCGGTGGCAACCGCTACCACGGCCGCATCGCGGCCGTTGCAGACGGCGCACGTGAAGGTGGGCTGTCACTGTGACCGAGGTTAACAAGGAAAAGGAAAATCAGGTGACTGAAGCTACAGCTGCTGAGGCAACTGAGACCAAGGACGCCGCAGCTCCCGCCACTGACGACCGCCGCGGCGGCCGCAAGGGCGAGCAGCGCTCCGACCGTGGAGGCCGCGGAGAACGCGGTGGCCGCGGTGGCCGCGACGGCGGACGCAACGATGAGAAGGACAAGTTCATTGAACGCGTCGTGACCATCAACCGCGTTGCCAAGGTTGTCAAGGGTGGTCGTCGCTTCAGCTTCACCGCTCTGGTAGTTGTCGGTGACGGCAACGGCATGGTCGGTGTTGGTTACGGCAAGGCCAAGGAAGTTCCCTCCGCTATTGCGAAGGCCGTTGAAGAAGCCAAGAAGACTTTCTTCCGCGTCCCGCGCATCGGTGGAACCATCCCGCACCTGGTCCAGGGTGAAGCTGCTGCAGGCGTCGTCCTGCTGCGTCCGGCTTCCCCGGGTACCGGTGTTATCGCCGGTGGTCCGGTCCGCGCCATTCTCGAATGCGCCGGTATCCATGACGTACTGTCCAAGTCGCTCGGGTCCTCCAACGCCATCAACATCGTGCACGCCACGGTTGATGCGCTGAAGCGCCTCGAAGAGCCTCAGGCAGTGGCTGCCCGCCGCGGCCTGCCGCTGGACGAGGTTGTGCCGGCTGCGATGCTCCGCAACATGCAGAAGGCAGGTGCCTGATGACTACTCCTAAGAACGTTGCTGTCAGCACGGCAAAACTGAAGATCACTCAGATTAAGTCCACCATCGGTGGTAAGCAGAATCAGAAGGACACGCTGCGCTCATTGGGCCTGCGGCACATCGGTGCTAGCACCGTTCGTACCGCAGACGCCGTGACCGTTGGCATGATCAACACGGTTCCGCACCTCGTGAAGGTTGAGGAGGCGAATTAACATGGCCGAAGAAAATAACAACGAACACGCGCTGAAGGTTCACCACCTGCGTCCGGCACCCGGTGCCAAGACGGCCAAAACCCGTGTTGGCCGCGGTGAAGGTTCCAAGGGTAAGACTGCAGGCCGTGGTACCAAGGGCACCAAGGCCCGTTACCAGATCAAGGCCGGTTTCGCTGGCGGGCAGCTGCCGCTGCACATGCGTCTGCCGAAGCTGCGCGGCTTCAAGAACCCGTTCCGTGTCGAGTTCCAGGTGGTAAACCTGGACAAGATCTCGGAGCTGTTCCCCGAAGGCGGCGAGATCACGGTTGCTGATCTGGTTGCCAAGGGCGCCGTTCGCAAGAACCAGCCCGTCAAGGTTCTGGGCACCGGCGACATCACCGTCAAGGTGAATGTCACGGCTGATGCCTTCTCCGCCAGTGCGGCAGAGAAGATTGCCGCAGCAGGCGGAACGACCACGGCGCTCTAAGCACCGTGTCCGTTTCGTGCAACGACTTCGGGCGGCCGGGAAACCGGCTCCCTGTAGTCGTCTGCGCGGGCCGCAGTACTACGACTAAACTCTTGGCGGGCCGCCCAGCGGCCCGCCCGGGGTTTAGTTTTTGTTTAAGGCACTACTATGCCGCGGGCCTCGTTAACGTTCTACGGGGCATGAGCGGATAGACTCTGTTTTTGTTACCAGTCCACTTGGACTACACCTACTTCAGATCTCATTCAGGAGGACGCTTGCTTAGCGCTATTGGCCGGGCTTTCCGGACGCCAGACCTGCGACGCAAGCTGTTGTTTACGCTGGGAATCATCACTATCTTCCGCATGGGTGCTTTTATCCCGGCCCCGGGTGTTGACTACGGCAATGTGCAGCAGTGCTTGGCTCTGGGTGCCACCTCAGGTGGCCTCTACGAATTCGTTAACCTCTTTAGCGGCGGCGCCCTGCTGCAGGTCTCCATCTTTGCCCTGGGCATCATGCCGTACATCACCGCCAGCATCATTGTTCAGCTGCTGCGCGTCGTGATTCCCCACTTCCAGGCACTCTATGAGGAGGGTGCACAGGGCCAGTCCAAGCTGACGCAGTACACGCGTTACCTGACCATCGCCCTGGGTCTCCTGAATGCCACCACGGTGGTGTCCCTGGCCCGCACGGGTGCGCTGTTCAACAACGCGTGCTCCGTGCCGATCATCCCGGATGACAACATCATCACCATCCTGCTCCTGATCATCACGCTGACAGCCGGCACCGGCCTCATCATGTGGATGGGTGAACTGGTCACTGAAAAGGGCGTCGGCAACGGCATGTCCCTGTTGATCTTCACCTCGATTGCCGCAGGATTCCCGAGCTCGCTTGGTGCCATCCTCAGTGCTCAGGGCTGGACCGTCTTCCTCGGCGTTCTGGCGGTCGGTGTCCTGGTGGTGGCGCTCGTGATCTTCGTCGAGCAGTCGCAGCGGCGCATCCCGGTCCAGTACGCCAAGCGCATGGTCGGACGCCGGACGGTCGGCGGGACCAACACCTACATTCCGATCAAGGTCAACATGGCCGGCGTGATCCCCGTGATCTTCGCGTCGTCCATGCTCTACCTGCCGTCCCTGCTCGCCCAGTTCAACACGCCCGCCACGGGTGCACCGCCTGAATGGGTTGTCTGGATCAACAACTACCTGACCAGCGGAGACCATCCCTTCTACATGGCGGTCTACTTCCTGCTGATTGTGTTCTTCACGTACTTCTACGTGTCGATCACCTTCAACCCGGAGGAAGTCTCGGAAAACATGAAGAAGTACGGCGGCTTCATCCCGGGCATCCGGGCCGGCCGCCCCACCGCCGAATACCTGCAGTATGTGCTCTCCCGCATCACCCTGCCCGGCGCGCTCTACCTGGGGTTTGTCGCCCTGATTCCGTTGATCGCTCTGGTGCTGGTCGGGGCGAACCAGAACTTCCCGTTCGGTGGAACCTCGATCCTCATCATGGTTGGTGTGGGCCTCGAAACAGTCAAACAGATTGATGCACAACTGCAGCAACGTCACTACGAAGGGTTATTGCGATGACAAGAATGCTCATTATCGGGCCTCCCGGCGCCGGTAAAGGTACACAGGCGGCCCGGATCTCGGACCGGCTTGGGGTCACTGCAATCTCCACCGGCGACATCTTCCGCGCCAATGTGAAAAACGAAACCCCGCTGGGTGTCGAGGCCAAGAAGTACATTGACGCCGGAAACTTTGTCCCGGATTCCGTGACAAATGAGATGGTCCGCGCCCGGCTGCTGGAAGATGACGTAGCCGACGGCTTCCTGCTGGACGGATACCCGCGCACCGCAGCGCAGGTTCTGGAGCTGGATGACATCCTGGCCAGCAAGGGCCAGAAGCTCGACGTCGTCCTGCAGCTGACAGCCGACGATGAAGAGCTGGTGGAACGCCTGCTCAAGCGCGCGCAGGTCGAAGGCCGCGCGGATGACAACGAAGACGTCATCCGGCACCGTCTGGACCTTTACAAGGCCCAGACGGCGGACGTTGTGGCCAGCTATGACGACCGTGGCATTGTGGCACGGGTGGACGGGCTGGGCGGCATCGACGATGTCACCGAGCGCGTCATGGAAGCCCTCAAGGATATTCACTAAAGAGTTAGAAGAGATATGTTCGGCCAGCCTCGAATCCAATACAAAACAAATGCGCAGATGCGCACCATGCGTGCGGCCGGCCTCGTGCTGATCCGGGCGCTTGATGCGGCTGTCGAGGCCGCGGTGGCGGGGGCAACCACCGCAGACATCGATAGGGCGTTCGCCGCTGTGCTCAAGGAGGCGGGGGCAACTTCGAACTTCCTCGGCTACCACGATTACCCGGCTACGGTGTGCGTGTCGGTGAATGAGGAAGTCGTCCACGGCATCCCGGGGGAGCGGGTCCTTGCAGAAGGGGACATTCTCTCCATCGACGGCGGTGCCGTAGTGCGCGGCTGGCATTCGGACTCCGCGCGCACCGTCATCATCGGTGCTGCGGATCCGGAGGACCAGCGCCTGTCGGACGTCACCGAGGAGGCCATGTGGCACGGTATTGCTGCAGCCGCAAAGGGCCGCTTCGTCGGTGACATCGGCGCGGCCATCGATGACTATGTCTCCAGCGTTCCGGGCAAGCCGCTCGGAATCCTGGAGGACTACGTGGGGCACGGCATTGGAACAGAGATGCACCAGGCTCCGGACGTGCTCAACTACCGGACCTCGCACAACGGACCGAAGCTGCGCCCTGGTCTCTGCCTGGCGATCGAGCCGATGCTGGTTCGAGGCGGGATCGAGACCGTCACCCTCGAGGATGACTGGACGGTGGTCACCACCGACAAGTCGCGTGCCTCCCAGTGGGAGCACTCGGTTGCACTTCATGACAAGGGGATCTGGGTTCTGACCTCACCCGACGGCGGCGCTTCGCGGCTGGCTCCGCTCGGCGTAACGCCGGTGCCGATTCCGGAAGACTGATTCCGGAAGATCCGGGCCGCCCGGTGGGAAGCCCGTCCGGCTATCCGCCGGCGGACCACCTGCCTTAGGCGGCTGGTCGTCGGTGGCCTGCCGCGCAGCCGAGGGGATTTAACTTATGGCCCCCTATCGAGTAGTGTTATCTGTTGGTTGTCTCTACATTCGTGCCCTTTTCTAAGGACGCCGGCCGTGTCAAAACGGCCTGCCGCGCGGTTGCCGCGCATGAAGTGCCTCGGAAGTACCAGGGTAGGAAGCAACGGGAGAACCAAAGACATAAACCGTCCTGCGCGCATGCGCACGGACACAGACGTTAGCGGAGGATATGGCCAAGAAAGACGGCGTCATTGAGATTGAGGGCTCGGTCAACGAAGCCCTGCCCAACGCGATGTTCCGCGTTGAGCTGGCCAACGGCCACATTGTGCTAGCGCACATCTCGGGAAAGATGCGTCAACACTACATTCGCATCCTCCCCGGAGACCGCGTTGTGGTGGAACTTAGCCCGTACGACCTCACCCGGGGCCGTATCGTCTACCGCTACAAGTAAAAAACCGCAAACAATCAGCGTCCCGGACAGTTGGGATGCCGGGTGCCTGCGGCACAACCCTGCAACCACGCAAAGGATAACCATGAAGGTCCAGCCGAGCGTCAAGCAGATCTGCGATAAGTGCAAGGTGATTCGCCGTAACGGTCGAGTCATGGTGATCTGCGAGAACCCGCGCCACAAGCAGCGCCAGGGCTAATTTCCTGCTCTCAGGGACGGCCCACGCGTAGTAGTAATTGAATATGGCAGTGCAGCGCTGATACGCGTAGCGCATACCCCCGGCACGGAGGCCGGGGACCTGGTAACAGGGACGCACTGCTTCAGACCTCCGGTGACACAAAAGGAGAACCGCCAATATGGCACGTCTCGCTGGCGTTGACATTCCCCGCGAAAAGCGGGTAGTGATTGCGCTTACCTATATCTACGGCGTGGGCAAAACCCGTGCAGACCAGACCCTGGCAGAGACCGGCATCAGCCCGGAAACTCGCGTCAAGGACCTCACGGATGCTGAACTCGTTCAGCTGCGTGACTACATCGAGGGCAACTTCAAGGTTGAGGGTGACCTCCGCCGCGAGGTAGCCGCTGACATTCGCCGCAAGGTTGAAATCGGCAGCTACCAGGGTATCCGCCACCGTCGTGGCATGCCCGTTCACGGCCAGCGCACAAAGACCAACGCTCGTACCCGTAAGGGACCGAAGCGTACGGTTGCCGGTAAGAAGAAGGCCGCCCGCTAAACCTAGCGGTGTGAGGCCACGGCCCCTTTAGCGGGCCACCTAAACCAAACTCTTTGTAGGAGAAGTAATGCCCCCCAAGACTCGTGGAGCGGTCCGCAAACCGCGTCGCAAGGATAAGAAGAATATCGCGCTGGGCCAGGCGCATATCAAGAGCACCTTTAACAACACCATCGTGTCCATCACGGATCCGTCCGGTGCTGTTATCTCATGGGCTTCCGCCGGTGAGGTTGGCTTCAAGGGCTCGCGTAAGTCCACTCCGTTCGCTGCGCAGATGGCTGCTGAAGCCGCTGCGAAGCGTGCCCAGGAGCACGGCGTCCGCAAGGTCGACGTCTTCGTCAAGGGTCCGGGATCCGGCCGCGAAACCGCTATCCGTTCGCTCCAGGCCACCGGCCTGGAGGTTGGCTCCATTTCGGATGTCACCCCGAGCGCGCACAACGGCTGCCGTCCCCCGAAGCGCCGCCGCGTTTAAGCAGCACTTGCGGTACCGGTAATATCCGGCGGGCGGTCCACCCTTCGGGGCGGGCCGCCCATCGGACGCCTCCGGCTCCGGGCACGTGGCTGTTAGCCGTCCAAGACGCCCGCGGAAGACCCGTCGTCGTCGTTTCCACCATTTGTGTTGCGTCATATAGCGGACGCTCGCTGAAAGGAAATGCAAGTGCTCATTGCACAGCGCCCCACCCTCACTGAAGAAGTCGTAGCTGACAACCGCTCACGGTTCATCATCGAACCGCTGGAACCCGGTTTCGGCTACACCCTCGGCAACTCCCTCCGCCGTACGCTCCTGTCCTCGATCCCCGGTGCTGCAGTAACCAGCATTCGGATCGACGGCGTGCTGCACGAGTTCACCACGGTTCCGGGCGTGAAGGAAGATGTCACTGAGATCATCCTGAACGTCAAGAACCTGTCGGTCTCCTCCGAGCACGACGAGCCCGTTGTCGCCTACCTGCGCAAGCAGGGTCCCGGCGTCGTGACGGCTGCGGACATTGCTCCGCCGGCCGGCGTGGAGTTCCACAACCCGGATCTGCACATTGCCACCCTGAATTCGAAGGGAAAGTTCGAACTCGAGCTGACCATCGAACGCGGGCGCGGCTACGTTTCCGCCAGCCAGAACAAGTCCGGTGACCAGGAGATCGGCCGTATCCCGGTTGACTCCATCTACTCGCCGGTCCTGAAGGTGACCTTCCGCGTGGAGGCCACCCGTGTTGAACAGCGCACCGACTTCGATCGCCTGATCGTTGACGTTGAAACCAAGGATGCCATTGCACCGCGCGACGCGGTCGCCTCTGCCGGCACCACCCTGGTTGAACTGTTCGGCCTGGCCCGTGAACTGAACAGCGCTGCTGAAGGTATTGAAATTGGTCCGAGCCCCACGGATGCCGCACTGGCAGCCGACATGGCCCTGCCGATCGAAGACCTTGAGCTGACCGTGCGTTCCTACAACTGCCTCAAGCGTGAAGGCATCCACACTGTGGGTGAACTCGTTGCCCGCTCCGAGGCTGACCTGATGGACATTCGCAACTTCGGTGCAAAGTCCATTGATGAGGTAAAGGCAAAGCTGGTCGAGCTTGGTTTGTCCCTGAAGGATTCCCCTCCCGGGTTTGACCTGGCCGCCCGTGCCGCAGCTATTGAAGAGGACGAGTCCGAATACTCGGACGACGAGCTCTAACACACGCAAAATATTGTTGTGCGGGCCCTGAGCCGCGTACAACACCGTTTGAGGAGAAAAAGTAATGCCTACACCCACCAAGGGTAAGCGCCTCGGAGGCAGCCCGGCCCACCAGCGCCTGATGCTGGCGAACCTGGCTGCCCAGCTGTTCGAGCACAAGCAGATCACCACCACGGTGACGAAGGCCAAGCGCCTGCGTCCCTACGCCGAGCGTCTGATCACGTTCGCGAAGCGCGGAGACCTGTCTTCCCGCCGTCGCGTCCTGGGCCTGATCTCGGACAAGGGTATTGTCCACGAGCTCTTCACCGACATTGCCCCGGCAGTCGAGAAGCGCGACGGCGGCTACACCCGCATCACCAAGATCGGCAACCGCAAGGGCGACAACGCTCCCATGGCTGTCATCGAACTGGTTCTGGAACCGCTTTCGGCGAAGCAGGCCGTAGTGGCCGAAGCTGAGACCGCAGCTGCTGTCTCCGCGCCGGCTGAGGTCGAAGAATCGGCAGAGTCTGCTGACTCCGCCGAATCTGCTGATTCCGCAGAGTCCGCTGAGTCTGCCGACTCGGCAGATTCCGCTGACGAAGCAGTGGAGACCGAAGAGAAGAAGTAATTTTTCCTTCTGCACTCCGTCCCTTAATATTGAGGGCATGAGTATCGAGAAGCCCGCCGTACCCGCACGGGACGGCGGGCTTTTTCGTGTCCGGATGGACCTCTCCTACGACGGAGCCTCTTTCTGCGGGTGGGCTACCCAGGATGACCTGCCCACGGTCCAGGGGTCATTGGAAGCTGCCCTTGAAGTCCTGATCCGCAGGCGGGTGCGGGTGACCGTGGCCGGCCGGACCGATTCCGGCGTCCACGCACGCGGACAGGTGGTGCATTTCGACCTCACCGGTCAGGAGTGGGCAGGGTTGCCCCGGGGCGCAACGCTGACGCCGGAAGAGGCCCTTCTGCGCCGTATGCGGGGCATCCTGAACAAGGACCTCACCATGCCGCTGCGGAAGGCCAAGGCTGCCAAGCGCGTTATTCACGCCATGGAGGGAGCCATTACCGTACATTCCGCTTCCCTGGCGCCCGGGGGTTTTGATGCCCGTTTCTCGGCCCTGTGGCGCCGCTACAGTTATCGGATCGCTGACCGTGAAGCCAGCCGTGATCCGCTGACCCGGGGGGTGACGCTCTGGCACGACTTTGCGTTGGATGAGCACCGGATGAACAAAGCCGCAGAGGCGGTTCTGGGGGTCCAGGATTTCCTTTCCTTCTGCAAGCCGCGCACCGGTTCCACCACCATTCGTGAGCTTCAGGAGTTCTCCTTCCTGCGGCGGCCCGACGGCGTCATTGAGGTGCATCTGAAAGCGGACGCGTTCTGCCACAACATGGTGCGGTCGCTGGTGGGCGGGTCCATCCTGGTGGGCGCGGGGGAGCGGAGCCCGGAATGGCTTGGCCTGAGGCTACAGGCGCGGATCCGGGATTCTGATTCCATGCTTGCCCCGCCCCACCCTTTGATCCTTGAAGAGGTGCGCTATCCGCCGGACGAGGAAATGCAGCGCAGGGCCGAAAACACGCGGGCGATGCGTTCCCTGCCTTAGCTTTTGACCTTGCTCCGGAAGCAGGCTATTGTTTATAGTCGTTGTGCGTGTCCTACCTCGATAGGTCTATGCCCACGGGAGCGGCTCAGTTGCAGAGCCACCTGGCCCCGGGGAAATAGCCGAGTACATCAGGACCACTGGTTACATCAGTCCTCACCTGACCATCCGGTAAACGCATAGAGAAGCTGCGGCACATGTGGCATCCATATGGGCCGCGCCACCTAAGAAGAAGAAACGAAGGCAAAAACCGTGCGTACGTACACCCCGAAGCCCGGCGACATCAACCGCCAGTGGCACGTCATTGACGCCACCGACGTTGTCCTAGGCCGTCTTGCCAGCCAGACCGCAACACTGCTGCGCGGAAAGCACAAGCCGACCTTCGCTCCCCACATGGACATGGGCGATTTCGTCATCATCATCAACGCTGAGAAGGTTGCCCTCACCGGCGCCAAGCTCGAACAGAAGCGTGCCTACCGCCACTCGGGTTACCCGGGCGGCCTGTCCTCCGTCAACTACGCAGAACTGCTGGAGTCGAACCCGGTACGCGCAGTTGAGAAGGCCATCCGCGGCATGCTGCCCAAGAACTCCCTGGCTGCCCAGCAGATCAGCAAGCTCAAGGTCTACCGCGGTGCAGAGCACCCGCATGGAGCCCAGCAGCCCAAGACCTTCGAAATCACCCAGGTCGCCCAGTAGTTCTGGCCCGCCAACTAAAGAATTAATTCAAGGAGAATCGTGGCTCAGAACACTGAAGAGCTCAATGAAACAACCGAGGAGCTTTCCAGCTACACCTCGGAAACCCCTGATGCAGCTGAGGCTGCTGTCAAGGAACGTCCGGCACTGACCGTCGCCGGTTCGGCTGTTGGCCGTCGCAAGCAGGCAATCGCCCGCGTGCGCGTTGTTCCCGGCAGCGGCAAGTGGCTGGTGAACGGCCGCGAACTGGCCGCTTACTTCCCGAACAAGCTGCACCAGCAGGATGTCAACGAACCGTTCAAGGTCCTTGACCTTGACGGTGCCTACGACGTCATCGCCCGTATCCACGGCGGCGGCGCCTCCGGCCAGGCTGGCGCACTGCGTCTCGGCGTGGCTCGCTCGCTGAACGAGATCGACCGCGAGAACAACCGCCCGACCCTGAAGAAGGCCGGCTTCCTGACCCGTGACGCCCGCGTCATCGAGCGCAAGAAAGCTGGTCTCAAGAAGGCCCGCAAGGCTCCGCAGTACTCCAAGCGCTAAGTCGCTTGTCCAAAAGGCCGTCCGCTTCAGCGGGCGGCCTTTTGGCGTTTCCAGGGCTTCAGCCCCGGTGAAACGCAGCCGTTGAGAGGTGATCTTCGCCGCGCAAACCAGGCGCATTCCGCCTACTTATCCGCAGTCGCTTAGTGAGGGACGGCCTCGGAGTGGCACAATAGCCCAGTGGGCTGTCCGTCTGGCGGCCTCTGGCCCTGCCCCCTGCTTGAGGATTATGTGCGATGACTAGATTGTTTGGAACCGACGGTGTCCGTGGACTGGCCAATGGCCTGATCACCGCCGAAGTGGCCCTGGGCCTGGCACAGGCGGCCGCCGTCGTTCTGGGTCACCGGAGTGTCGAAGGCGGCCGGCGGCCGGTCGCGGTTGTGGCTCGGGATCCCCGGATCAGCGGAGACTTTATCTCGGCGGCGGTAGAGGCCGGGCTTGCGAGCTCGGGCGTGGACGTATTTGATGCTGGAGTTCTTCCGACTCCCGCTGCCGCCTTCCTCATTGCGGACCTGAAGGCAGACTTCGGCGTGATGATTTCCGCTTCGCACAACGCAGCCCCGGATAACGGCATTAAATTCCTGGCCCGCGGCGGAAAGAAACTCGACGACGCCGCCGAAGACGCCATCGAAATCGAGATGGGCAAGCCCAACCTGCGCCCCACGGGCGCCGAGGTTGGCCGCATCCACCGTTTCGCCGACGCCGAGGACCGCTACGTCATTCATCTGCTCCAGACGCTGCCGAATCGGCTGGACGGTTTGAAGGTGGTGCTGGACTGCGCCAACGGAGCCGCCAGCGGCTGCTCCCCGCAGGTCTTCGCTGACGCCGGCGCCGAGGTGGTTGTCATCGGAGCAGATCCCGACGGCATCAACATCAATGACGGCTGCGGCTCCACCCATCTGGAAAAACTGCAGGCAGCTGTCCTGGAGCACAACGCGGACATGGGCATTGCGCACGACGGCGATGCCGACCGTTGCCTGGCCGTGGACCATGAAGGCAGCGTTGTGGACGGCGACCAGATCATGGCCATCATGGCGGTGGCGCTGAAGGCAGCCGGCAAGCTGAAGGACGATGCCCTGGTGGCCACGGTGATGAGCAACCTGGGCCTGAAACTTGCGCTGCGGGAGGCAGGGATCAGTGTCCGGGAGACCGGAGTAGGGGACCGGTACGTTTTGGAAGGAATGCGTGAGGGCGGCTACAGCCTTGGCGGGGAGCAGTCCGGCCACGTCATCTTCTCCGAATTCGCCACCACCGGCGACGGAGTCCTGACCGGACTCCAGCTTGCCGCCCAGGTCAAGCGCACCGGCCGCACGCTGAAAGAACTTGCCGGGATCATGACCAAGCTGCCTCAGGTCCTGATCAACGTCAAGGGAGTCGACAAAGCAGCAGTGACCAGCAACGACGCTGTTCGGCAGGCCGTAGTTGACGCACAGGCCGTCCTAGGCGAGACAGGCAGGGTGCTGCTCCGGCCCTCCGGCACCGAACCTCTGGTCCGGGTCATGGTGGAAGCTGCGGACATGGAAACCGCTGCTTCCGTGGCCTCAAAGCTCGCGGAAACCGTGGAAAGCAACCTGGCGCTGGAGCCTTTCGCCCGAGCCTAGCGGGAGGAGCCCGGCAGGCGCTGGGCCAGCTGCCGCTCTTATGTCTTGCGCAGCAGCATGCGGGTCACCGAGTGGTCCGCATCCTTGGTCAGCACCAGCTGGGCGCGCCCGCGGGTGGGCAGCACATTAGTGACGAGGTTCGGTTCATTGATGCGCTTCCAGATGCCCACGGCGGTGGCGCGCGCCTGCTCATCGGTGAGCGCGGCGTACCGGTGGAAATACGATTCCGGATTGGCAAAAGCACCGCCGCGCAGCGACAGGAAACGTTGAACGTACCATTCCTCGATGTAGGAGGTGCGCGCGTCGACGTAGATGGAGAAATCAAAAAAATCGCTCAGCGCAAGCCCGGCCCGGCCGTCGGCACGCGTACGGGCCGGGGCCAGGACATTCAGGCCTTCGACGATCAACACATCCGGCCGGCGGACAACTATTTCCTCATGGGGAACAATGTCATAGGTCAGATGTGAATACCGTGGCGCCCGCACTTCCTCGGCACCGCTCTTGACGGCACTGACAAAGCGGAGCAGGGCCCGGCGGTCGTAGGACTCGGGGAAGCCTTTGCGCTCCATCAGCCCGCGCCTCTTGAGCTCCGCGTTGGGGTAGAGGAAGCCGTCGGTGGTAATGAGTTCCACATTCGGTGTGTCGGGCCAGCGGCGCAGCATCTCCCGCAGCACGCGTGCGGTGGTGGATTTGCCCACTGCCACCGAGCCGGCGACTCCAATAACAAAGGGCGTCCGAGTGGTCTTCTCACCCAGGAACGTAGTGGTGGCGCTGTGCAGTCGTCCGGCGGCCGCAACGTAGAGGTTCAGCAGACGGGACAGCGGCAGGTAGACCTCGCGTACCTCATCCAGGTTCAGTTTCTCGCCCAGACCGCGCAACCTCAGGATGTCGTCCTGGTTCAGGGGAGACCTGATTTCGTTGGAAAGCCGGGACCACGTCTGCCGGTCCAGCTCAACGAACGGCGAGAATCCGCTGTCGGCCCCGTTCCCGGATCCCTTGGCGGGTGGGTGCGATCCTTGGTTTGATGTACGGTCTGTCACTTTACGATTCTGCCCTGCCCCGTAGACAATCCAAAACGGCGTGCCGGGTGCCGCCTGACAGCGGCGTCATTGGGCCGCTCACAGTTTTGGCGCTGCAGTCGCTGTTCCCGGTACTCTTAGGCGTATGTGTGGAATTGTTGGATATGCAGGCCGCCGCCCCAGTGCCGCCGCCGAAGCGCAGGTGAGCAGTCATGAACATGGTGCGCTCGATGTTGTGATGGAAGGCCTGCGCCGGCTGGAATACCGTGGTTATGACTCTGCCGGAGTGGCAGTGCTGACCGAGGCTGGGATTGATTCCCGCAAGAAGTCGGGCAAGCTGGCCAACCTGACCGCCGAGCTGGCGGCGTCACCGCTGCCGGAGGCGACCACCGGTATTGGCCACACCCGCTGGGCCACGCATGGCGGGCCCACGGATGAGAATGCACATCCGCATTTGGCCGACGACGGTCGGCTGGCCCTTATCCACAACGGCATCATCGAAAACTTCGCTGAGCTCAAGGCCGAACTGGTCGACGCCGGAGTTGAATTTATCTCCGAAACCGACACCGAGGTGGCCGCTGCCCTGCTGGCCGCCGTCTACCGCGGTGAAGGCGCGGGGGATCTTGCCCACTCCATGCAGCTGGCCTGCCGCCGGCTGGAGGGGGCCTTCACCCTTCTGGCCATCCACGCGGACTCGCCCGACGTGGTGGTGGCCGCACGCCGGAACTCTCCGCTCGTCGTCGGCCTCGGCGACGGCGAGAACTTCCTGGGTTCCGATGTTTCCGGTTTCATTGACTTCACCCGCCGTGCGGTTGAGCTGGGCCAGGATCAGGTAGTCACGATCACCCCGGAGTCAGTGGAAATCACCGACTTTTACGGCAATCCCGCCTCCGGCACCGAGTTCAAGGTTGACTGGGATGCGGCCGCAGCGGAAAAGGGCGGCTACCCGTCCTTCATGGAGAAGGAAATCAACGACCAGCCGCAGGCCGTGGGCGACACCCTCCTGGGCCGTTCCGACGCGAACGGCCGGCTGACGCTGGATGAACTGCGCATTGATCCCGACGAGCTCAAGGCCGTCAACAAGATCATGGTGCTGGCCTGCGGCACCTCGGCGTATGCCGGCCAGGTGGCCAAATACGCCATTGAGCACTGGTGCCGGATCCCCGTTGAGGTGGAACTGAGCCACGAATTCCGCTATCGCGATCCGATCGTGGACGGCAACACCCTGATAGTTGCGATCTCCCAGTCCGGCGAGACCATGGATACGTTGATGGCCGTGCGTTACGCCAAGGAGCAGGGAGCCAAGGTGCTGGCCATCTGCAACACCAACGGCTCCACCATTCCGCGGGAGTCCGACGCTGTGCTGTACACGCATGCCGGCCCGGAAATTGCGGTGGCCTCCACCAAGGCTTTCCTGGCGCAGATCACTGCCGCCTATCTGCTGGGCCTGTACCTTGCCCAGCTGCGCGGAGACAAGTTCCAGGGTGAGATCAAGGACCTTCTCACGGACCTCGCTAAGGTTCCCGCCAAGATCCAGCAGGTACTGGATAACTCGGGGCAGATCAAAGAACTGGCCGAACTCATGGCCGACACCAAGTCGGTGCTGTTCCTGGGGCGCCATGTGGGCTTCCCGGTGGCCATGGAAGGTGCCCTGAAGCTGAAGGAACTGGCGTACATCCATGCCGAGGGCTTCGCCGCGGGTGAGCTCAAGCACGGCCCGATTGCCCTGATCGAAGAAGGCCAGCCGGTCTTTGTGGTGGTTCCGTCGCCGCGCGGCCGCGATTCGCTGCACGCCAAGGTGGTGTCCAACATCCAGGAAATCCGGGCCCGCGGCGCCAAGACCATTGTGATCGCCGAAGAGGGCGACGACGCCGTGAAGGCCTACGCTGAGCATGTTTTCTACGTGCCGGAAACGCCCACGCTGCTGGCACCGCTGCTCACCACTGTTCCGCTGCAGATCTTCGCCTGCGCCCTGGCCACTGCCAAGGGCTTTGATGTTGATCAGCCGCGCAACCTGGCCAAGTCCGTCACGGTTGAATAGCCGGTGATTATCGGCATCGGAGTGGACGTCGTTGACGTGCCGCGTTTTGGCCGCCAGCTGGAACGGACGCCGGGCCTGCGTGCCCGGCTGTTCGTCCCTGCTGAACGGGAGCTGAACCTGCGCTCCCTTGCCGCGCGCTTCGCAGCAAAGGAAGCGGTCGCAAAGGCCCTCGGAGCACCGGCCGGCATGAACTGGCAGGACTGCCAGGTGGATCTGGATGCCGCCGGCGCCCCCAGCGTCAGCGTTCGCGGGACGGTGGCTGCCGCCGCCGAAGCAAAAGGAGTGCGCGTGTGGCACCTGTCGCTAAGTCACGACGGCGACGTGGCCACTGCCATGGTGGTTGCTGAGAGCTAGTCTGTAGGCATGATCAGTGCCTATTCCGGCACCGCTGTGCGGGCCGCCGAAAAACCGTTGCTCGACGCCGGTGACGGCCCCGAACTCATGCAGCGGGCGGCGTACGGGTTATACGCCGCCTGCGTGCGGGAGCTGCTGGTCCGGCGCGGTTCCCTGTACGGGGCGCGCGTGACGGTACTGGCCGGCGCCGGTAACAACGGCGGTGACGCCCTTTATGCCGGTGCGCAGCTGGCCCGACGCGGCGCCGGAGTCACCGCGGTCCTGACCGCTGAGAAAGCCCATCCGCAGGCCTTGGCCGCGTTCCGGTCCCGGGGCGGGCGGACCGTGGCTCTGGCGTCGGGAGTGGACGGGTGTGTCCGTCTCTGCGCAGAGTCGGATCTGGTCATTGACGGCATCCTGGGAACCGGAGGCAAGGGTGGGCTGCGGGGTAGCGCCGCCCTCCTGGTGCGCGGGCTGGTGCGGGGACCGGCACGGGAGACGGCTGAGGCCCCGGCCCGCCGCGCCGGCCGCCCTCCATGGCACCGTCCTGTGATGGTTGCCTGTGATCTTCCCAGCGGCGTGGACGCAGACACGGGCCAGGCCGACGGCGAGCACTTCTCGGCGGACATCAGCGTGACTTTCGGGGCGGTCAAGACCGGTCTCATGGTGGGCCCCGGGGCGCTGGCCGCCGGCCGGATTGAAGCTGTTGACATTGGCCTGGGAACACCGCCGGGCCCTGCTGTGTTCCGGCTTGAGCCCGCTGACCTAGCCCGGCTGCTGTCCGTTCCGCGGAAAACGGACCACAAATATACCCGCGGCGTGCTGGGCATTGCGGCCGGATCGGCGACCTATCCCGGGGCAGCAGTCCTGGCCACCGGAGCCGCCCTGGCAACCGGCGTCGGCATGATCCGTTATCTGGGTCCTGAAACGGTTTGCCGCCTGATCAATACCGCGCACCCGGAGGCAGTCTGTGCCACCGGAACCGTACCTCTGGCCCATGTGCAGGCCTGGCTGGCAGGGCCCGGGGCCGGAACGGATGAGGTTCAGCGCCGCCGTGCACTGGATGCCATGGCCTCCGGGCTCCCCGCGGTTATTGATGCCGATGCCATCGGCTGTGTGGAACCCGGCCTCGGGCCACAGATCGTCCTGACCCCGCACGCCGGAGAGCTCACAGCCCTCCTCACCCGGCTGGGAGAGACCGTCACCCGGGGCCGGATTGAGGGCGACACGCTGCGCTACGCCCGCCGCGCCGCCGAACTCACCGGAGCCACCGTGCTGCTCAAGGGCTGGGCCACGATCACGGCAGCCCCCACCGGCGAAACCTACAGCCAGGCCGACGCCACCCCGTGGCTCGCCGCTGCCGGTTCCGGGGATACCCTCTCCGGCATTCTGGGCGCCCTGCTGGCGACGGACCGGCTCAGCCGGGACCCGGAACAGGAGCCGCTCCCGCCCGGGCACTACGCGGCC
Source organism: Arthrobacter sp. UYP6 (assembly GCF_040547315.1). Taxonomy (NCBI): domain Bacteria; kingdom Bacillati; phylum Actinomycetota; class Actinomycetes; order Micrococcales; family Micrococcaceae; genus Arthrobacter; species Arthrobacter sp. UYP6. The sequence goes on along the minus strand of NZ_JBEPPM010000001.1, from coordinate 99,687 downwards.
CTCGCCGCCACGGCCGCCGCCATCCATGGGCGGGCCGGAAGCCTGGCTGCACAGTCGGGTCCGGTGGAACCATCGGTGCTCCCGGCCGCCATTCGGACCGTGGTTGGGCAGCTGCTGGCGGCGCGGAACAGGGCGGAATAAAGGTAAAGACGTGAATTCCGGACGGGAGTAGTAATCCGGTCCGTTTAATGCTTGGCCCGGCCTGAGGTAGAAAAGTAAGTAGACATACTATTCTTTTTGTTGTCATCTGGAACTAGTCAGGAGCTCTACATGGAAGTTTGGCCGGGAGATGCCTATCCGCTGGGCGCTACCTTTGACGGAAACGGCACCAACTTTGCGCTGTACAGCGAAGTTGCGGATTCCGTCACGCTTTGCCTGTACGACGACGACGGTGCTGAACAGTGTGTGAGCCTCACCGAGGTGGACGGTTACGTCTGGCACTGTTATCTGCCCCACGTCCAGCCCGGCCAGAAATACGGATACCGGGTGGACGGGCCGTATGATCCGGAGAACGGCAACCGCTGCAATCCCAACAAACTCCTGCTGGACCCCTATGCCAAGGCCGTGTCCGGTGAGATTGACTGGGACCAGGCATTGTTCGGCTACAACTTCGGGGACGAGAACTCGCGCAATGACGAGGATTCCGCCCCGCACATGATGATGGGCGTGGTCATCAATCCCTTCTTCGACTGGGATGGCGACCGCAAGCCCAAGATTCCCTACCACCGTTCGGTGATCTACGAGGCCCACGTCAAGGGCCTGACCGAGCGGCATCCCGATGTCCCCGAGGAACAGCGGGGAACCTATGCCGGCGTTTCCCACCCCGCGGTCATTGCGCACCTGCAGAAGCTGGGCATCACGGCCATTGAGCTGATGCCCGTGCATCAGTTTGTCAATGACTCCACGCTCCAGGAGAAGGGGCTCTCCAACTACTGGGGCTACAACACCATCGGCTTTTTCGCTCCGCAGAATACTTACAGCGCCACGGGCGACAAGGGCCAGCAGGTCCAGGAATTCAAAGCCATGGTCCGTGCCCTGCACCTGGCCGGCATCGAAGTGATTCTGGATGTGGTCTATAACCACACGGCCGAGGGCAACCATCTGGGCCCCACCCTGTCCTTCCGCGGTATCGACAACCAGGCCTACTACCGGCTGATGGATGACGACAAGCGGTACTACATGGACTACACGGGCACCGGTAATTCGCTGAACGTGGGCAACCCGCATTCGCTGCAGCTGCTCATGGACTCCCTGCGCTACTGGGTGACGGAGATGCACGTGGACGGGTTCCGCTTTGATCTGGCCTCCACCCTGGCCCGGGAGTTCTACGACGTGGACCGGCTCTCCACCTTCTTCGAACTGGTGCAGCAGGATCCCGTGGTCTCTCAGGTAAAGCTCATCGCAGAGCCCTGGGATATTGGCCCCGGCGGCTACCAGGTGGGTAACTTCCCTCCGCAGTGGACGGAGTGGAACGGCAAATACCGCGATACCGTGCGCGATTTCTGGCGCGGAGAACCCTCCACGCTGGGTGAATTCGCCTCCCGCATCACCGGCTCCGCGGACCTCTATGAGTCCTCCGCGCGCCGCCCGGTGGCCTCAATCAACTTTGTCACCGCCCATGACGGTTTCACGCTGCATGATCTGGTGTCTTACAACGAAAAGCACAACGAGGCCAACGGCGAAGACAACAACGACGGCGAATCCCACAACCGTTCCTGGAACTGCGGTGTGGAGGGCCCCACTGACGATCCCGCTGTCCTGTCCCTGCGTGCCCGCCAGCAACGGAACTTCCTCGCCACCCTGCTGCTTTCGCAGGGCGTACCGATGATCGCCCACGGTGACGAGCTGGGCCGCACGCAGCAGGGCAACAACAACACCTACGCCCAGGACTCCGAACTGAGCTGGATCAACTGGGAGGCGATGGACACGCCGCTGATGGAATTCACCGCGGCCGTGAACACCCTTCGCGCCGAACACCCGACGTTCCGCCGCCGGCGGTTCTTCGACGGTCGGCCGGTGCGCCGGGGGGAAGGCGAGGCCCTCCCGGATATCGAATGGCTGACCGAAGACGGCACCCCCATGTCCCCGGATGACTGGGACACCCCGGTGAGCCGCTCCCTGGGCGTCTTCCTCAATGGCCAGGGTATTTCAGGCAAGGATGCCCGCGGGCAGCGAATCGTGGACCGGAACTTCCTGCTCTACTTCAACGCCCACGATGAGGACGTTGTGGTGAGCGTTCCCGCCAAGGAATACGCGCCCATGTGGGACGAAGTCATCGACACGGCAGGGGAATACGCTGACTCCGCCCCGATTCCGGCCGATAGCCAGATCACAGTGGCGGCCAAGTCCATGGTGGTGCTGCGCGCCCATGAGGAGGAAGTGGAGCACGATCACTCCGTAGCTGCGTCCCTGGCGGCACTGGCCGGATCGAAGGCCCAGAGCCCAGAGGTTGACGGGTGAGGACTCCGTACTCCACCTACCGGCTGCAGATCCGCCCCTCGTTTACCCTGTTCGACGCCGCAGACCTGGTCCCGTACCTGGCGGACCTCGGGGTGGACTGGATCTATCTCTCGCCCATCCTGACGGCCGAGGAAGGATCGGACCACGGGTACGACGTCGTTGACACCTCCGCGGTAGACCCCGCCCGCGGCGGAGCTGAAGGGCTGCAGGCGCTGTCGGAAGCGGCGCATGCGGCCGGCATGGGGGTGCTGGTGGACATTGTGCCCAACCATATGGGCATCGCAACGCCGGCCTCCAACCAGTGGTGGTGGTCCGTCCTGGAAAAGGGACGTGCCTCCCGGTATGCGCAGGCCTTCGACATCGACTGGGACGCAGCGGACGGTAAGGTTCGGCTGCCCATCCTCGGCGACGGCGACAACGAGCTGGCGCAGCTGAAGCTGGCCGGCGGCGAACTGCATTATTACGGCCACCGGCTCCCGGTGGCCGAGGGAACGTACGCCCACGGAGATTCAGCACAGGAAGTCCACGCCCGCCAGCACTATGAACTGGTGAACTGGCGCCGGGCTGACAACGAGCTGAACTACCGCCGGTTCTTCGGCGTTAACACCCTTGCCGGGATCCGGGTCGAGGAGCCCTGGGTCTTCGAAGAAGCGCACGCTGAGGTACGGCGCTGGTTCGAGGAGGGACTCGTGGACGGGCTGCGCATTGACCATCCGGACGGGCTGGCCGATCCCAAGGGCTACCTGGCCCGGCTGCGGAAGCTGACCAACGGTGCGTACATTCTGGTGGAAAAAATCCTGGAACCCGGCGAAAAACTGCCGGCGGACTGGGAAACGGAAGGAACCACCGGCTACGACGCGCTGGCGGACGTTGACCGGCTCTTCGTGGACCCGGCCGGCGAGGAAACCCTCACGGCCCTGGTGCCTACGGAACCGTACGCGGACATGATCCACGGCACCAAACGCGGTATCGCCGATAAGCTGCTGCATTCCGAAGTGCAGCGCCTGGTGCGGCTGCTGCCTGCGGATTCCGGACTTGATCCGGAGACCGCAGCGGATGCGCTGGCGGAACTGCTGGCCTGTTTTCCGGTCTACCGTAGCTACCTCCCTGAAGGAGCGGACTATCTGACCGAGGCCGTCATCGCGGCCACGGTCCGCCGGCCGGATCTGGGTGCTGCCCTGGGCACCCTGCATGGGCTGTTGAACCCGCTCACATCCGGCGGAACGGATGCGGTACCCCGGCAAAGTCTGGGGGAGCTGGCGGTGCGCTTCCAGCAGACCTCCGGCATGGTGATGGCCAAAGGGGTGGAAGACACCGCCTTTTACCGGTACTCCCGACTCACCTCCCTGAACGAGGTGGGCGCCGATCCGGCGCATTTTGCGGTGGCACCCGCAGAGCTGCACACGCGGCTGCTGCGCCGGCAGCTGGAACAGCCGGCCGCCATGACCGCGCTGACCACCCACGACACCAAGCGCAGCGAAGACACCCGCGCGCGGATCTCGGTCCTCTCGGAGATCCCCGGCGAGTGGAGCAAAGCGTTCTCCACCTTGGAGGCCCTGGCGCCCATGGGTGACGGATCGATGGCGAACCTGCTCTGGCAGGGCATCATCGGCGCCTGGCCGCTCAGCCGGGAACGGGCCCATGCTTACGCTGAAAAAGCCTCGCGTGAAGCAGGCGCGAGCACCCGGTGGACCGCACCCAACGCCGAGTTCGAGGACCGGATGCACGCCGCCGTCGACGCTGCCTTCGACCATCCCGAGATCAACGCCCTCATTACTTCCCTGGTGGAGCGGATCCGCAGCGCCGGGTACTCGAATTCCCTCGCGGCCAAGCTCCTGCAGCTGACCATGCCCGGGGTGCCCGACGTCTATCAGGGCACCGAGTTCTGGGACCGCTCCCTGGTGGACCCGGACAACCGGCGCGAGGTGGACTTTGTGCGACGACGGCAGGTGGCGGCGTCACTCTCCGCTGCCGACGAGAACGCCATGTCCCCGGCCGTTGACGAAGACGCGGCAGCCAAGCTGGCGCTGGTTGCCCGGGCGCTGCAGCTCAAGCGCGGACGCCCGGAGCTGTTCAGCCGTTACCTTCCGGTAGTCATTGAAGGACCGGCGGCGCAGCACCTCTTCGGATTCGACCGCGGCGGAGCCATCACCCTGACGACCCGCCTGCCGCTGAAGCTGGAGAGCATGGGCGGATGGCGGGACACCGCCGTCGCACTCGATGCTGGAATCTACCGCGACGTGCTCACAGGCCGGATCCGCAAGTGCAGCGGCCGGCTGGCTGCTGTTGATCTTTTTGACACATATCCGGTGGCACTGCTCGTTCGGGAGGACAGCGAATGAGGACCAATTTTGAGGTGTGGGCGCCCAAAGCCAGCACTGTGACCCTGCTGGCAGACGGCCGCAAGCTGTCCATGACCTGCGGCGAAAACGGCTGGTGGCATGCCCAGCACGCCGAACTCACCGGTGACATCGACTACGGGTACCTGATCGACGACGCCGAGAGGCCGATTCCGGATCCCCGGTCCCGGCGGCAGCCAGAGGGCGTCCATGCGCTGTCGCGCACTTTCGACCCGGACCAATACCAGTGGCATGACGCGGATTGGAAATCGCCCGGTTTGGATGGCGGCGCCATCTATGAGCTGCACATTGGCACGTTCACGCCGGAGGGGACCCTGGACGCGGCCATCGGGAAGCTGGATTACCTGGTGGACCTGGGCGTGCGCTTTGTGGAGCTGCTGCCGGTGAACGCCTTCAACGGAACCCACAACTGGGGATACGACGGTGTGCTCTGGTACGCCGTCCAGGAATCGTACGGCGGGCCCGAGGCCTACCAGCGGTTCGTCGATGCCGCGCACCAGGCCGGCATCGGGGTGATCCAGGACGTGGTGTACAACCACCTGGGGCCCAGCGGAAACTATTTACCTCTGTTCGGGCCCTACCTCACCGAGGGCAAGTCCAACACCTGGGGAGACTCGGTGAACCTGGACGGCCCCCTGTCCGACACCGTTCGGAAGTACATCGTGGACAACGTGCTGATGTGGTTCCGTGACTACCACGTGGACGGGCTTCGTCTTGATGCCGTGCACGCCCTGCACGATGAGCGGGCCATCCACATCCTGGAAGAAATTGCCGCTGCAACCGAAAAGTGTGCCGAGGAACTGGACAAGCCACTGTTCCTGATCGCCGAGTCGGACTTGAACAACCCCCGGCTGATCACTCCGCGCCGCCTGAACGGCGACGGGCTTCAAGGCCAGTGGTCCGATGACTTCCACCATGCTGCCCACACCAACCTCACCGGTGAAAACGGCGGCTATTACGAGGACTTCGATTCGCTGAGTGCACTGGCCAAGGTGCTGCGGGACGGGTTTTTCCATGACGGAAGCTATTCCTCGTTCCGCGGCCGCAGCCACGGACGGCCCATCGACAAGGGCGTGATTAGCGCCCGGCAGCTGGTCGTGGCCGTGCAGAACCACGACCAGATCGGCAACCGGGCAGCCGGGGACAGGCTGAGCGGCACCCTCACCTATCCACAGCTTGCCCTGGCCTCGGTGCTGAACCTGACCTCGCCGTTTACGCCCATGATCTTCATGGGTGAGGAGTTCGGCGCTTCCACGCCCTGGCAGTTCTTTACCTCCCATCCTGAACCGGAGCTGGGCCGGGCAACGGCGGAAGGGCGGCTGCGGGAGTTTGAGCGGATGGGCTGGGACCCGGCCACTGTGCCCAACCCGCAGGATCCGGCAACGTTCACCAACTCCAAGCTGGACTGGTCCGAAGCCCAACAGGGTGAGAAGGCGAAACTGCGCGGCTTATACCGGCAGCTGCTTGCCCTCCGCCAGGAACGCTCCGATTTGAGGGACCCCGATCTCCGCAAGATCAGGGTGGAATATGACGAAGTGGGTCGGTGGCTGGTCCTGCAGCGTGGGGATACCGCCGTCGTGCTCAATTTCTCTGAGGACCACCGGGAGATTCCGGTTCCGTTTGCGGCGTCAACGCCGCTGCTTCAGACAGCACCCGTGGAGCTATATGGTAATGCGGTGCAGCTGCCCGGTTACGGTGCGGCAGTCCTGGCCGCGGGAAATGGCAGGATGTAACCCATGACATACATTGCCGCGGATGACCGCTACGAATCCATGCCCTACCGCCGCGTCGGGCGCAGCGGGCTGCATCTTCCCGCCGTGTCCCTTGGACTTTGGCATAATTTCGGCGACGACAAGACGTTCCAGACCCAGCGGGCCATCCTGCGCCGGGCATTTGACCTGGGCGTGACCCACTTTGACCTGGCCAACAACTACGGTCCGCCGTACGGCGCGGCTGAAACCAACTTTGGCCGCCACTTCAAAGACGACTTCCGCCCCTACCGGGATGAACTCATCATCTCCTCCAAGGCCGGCTACGATATGTGGCCGGGACCGTACGGTAACTGGGGATCCCGCAAATACCTGCTCGCCAGCCTGGACCAGTCACTGGACCGCATGGGCCTGGACTATGTGGACATTTTCTACAGCCACCGTCCCGATCCGGAAACGCCGCTGGAGGAAACCATGGGCGCACTGGACACCGCTGTGCGCTCCGGGCGTGCCCTCTACGCCGGTATCTCGTCCTACTCCCCGGAGAAGACGCTTGAAGCGGCGCGAATCCTGCGCGACATGGGAACACCGCTGCTGATCCATCAGCCCTCCTATTCCATGCTGAACCGCTGGGTGGAGCAGGGGGATCCGAATCTGTTCGCCGCACTTCAAACGGCGGGGGCGGGTTCGATTGCGTTCTCACCGCTGGCCCAGGGCCTGCTCACGGGCAAGTACCTGAACGGCGTGCCCGAAGACTCGCGTGCGGCGGCCGGCAAGTCACTGGATCAGTCCCAGCTCTCCGAGGACAACCTTCGGCGCGTCCGGGCCTTGAATGACCTGGCGGAGTCCCGCGGCCAGACCCTGGCCCAGATGGCCATTGCCTGGGTCCTTCGCCCGCAGACCGGCGGCGGCTCGATCACGTCCGCACTGGTGGGCGCCTCCAGCGTCCGGCAGCTTGAGGACAGCCTTGCGGCAGTGAATAACCTCGGCTTCACGGCGGAGGAATTGAAGACCATCGACAAATACGCGGTGGAATCCGACATCAACCTATGGGCCTCCGCACTGGAAGCCTGACCGCGGCACGGCTGCAACCGTCACCGGCGGTTGCAGCCGCCTTGGTTAGCCGGGACCGCGGGGGAGCGAGGCGGGAGCGAGGCGGGAGCGCGGCGGCTGGAACGGTCCGGAACGTGTTCGCCTGCGGCGAGTGAAAGAATGGTCTGGTGAATGACCAACAAGCTCCTCCCCCCGCCGAACGCCGGGCCCTCATCGATCTGGCCGCAGTTCGGCACAATGTCCGTCACCTCGTCCAGCTGGTGAGTCCGGCGCGCGTGATGGCAGTTGTCAAGGCAGATGCGTACGGCCACGGTGCCGAGCAGGTGGCGCGGACAGCTCTGGACGCCGGGGCCTCCTGGCTCGGCGTCGCCCACATTACCGAGGCCGTGGCGCTGCGCAGCGCAGGAATTTCAGCCCCGGTCCTGGCCTGGCTACACACAGTGGACAGCCCGTTCGCCGACGCGGTTGCCGCCGACATCGATTTGGGTCTTTCCGGCTGGGAACTGGAATCCGTGGTGGCGGCCGCACGGAAACTGCAGATTCCGGCACGGGTGCACCTGAAGATTGACACCGGGCTTGGCCGCAACGGCTGCCCGCCGGACAAATGGGAAGCCTTTGTAGGCCGTGCCCTGGCTTATCAGGAAGAGGGACTGCTGCGTGTTGTAGGCATCTTCTCCCACTTCTCCGTAGCCGATGAACCGGACCGTCCCGAGACCGACCAGCAGCTGGAGAAGTTCCGCACCGCCGTCGCCGTGGCTGAAGACGCCGGAGTTGATCACGAAGTGCGGCACATCGCCAATACGCCGGCTGCGCTGTCCCGTCCCGATTCCCACTTTGACATGGTGCGGGTGGGACTGGGCCTCTACGGCCTCTCGCCCTTCCCCGGACAGGCACCGGCGGAGCTGGGCCTGCGTCCGGCCATGACTCTGAAGACCACTATTGCCAACTGCAAGGAAGTCCCGGCTGGTCAGGGCGTCTCCTATGGGCTGCACTACTCGACGCCCGAGCCCACCACACTGGCGCTGGTTCCGCTGGGCTATGCCGACGGCGTTCCGCGGGTAGGCACCGGCGGCCCGGTCTGGGTGGACGGAACTGTCTACCCCGTGGTGGGGCGGATCGCCATGGACCAAATGGTCATTGATCTCAAGACCACCGGAATTGCCGGCACCGGCAAAGACCTGGTGGGCAGGGAGGCCGTGCTGTTCGGCGGAGTCGGAATGCCTTCAGTGGACGAATGGGCCGACGCCTGCGGCAGCATCAACTACGAGATCATCACGCGTATCAGCTCGCGGGTTCAGCGGACGTATACGGACTCCGAAACGGCAGAAGCATGAGTGGGGAAACCGCGCGCGGGGCGGCCGTACCCGTGTGGGAAGAGGAAATCCGAACCACTGATGCCCTGCAGACGCAGGCCGTGGCGGAAAAGCTTGGCCGCCTGCTGGCCGCCGGTGACCTGCTGCTGCTGACCGGTGAACTCGGGGCCGGGAAAACCACTTTCACCCAGGGACTGGGCCGCGGACTGGGCGTCCGTCCAGGGATCATCTCCCCGACCTTTGTCCTGGTCCGGATCCATCCCAGCCTCACAAAAGGGCCGGATTTGGTGCATGTTGACGCCTACCGGCTCGGCTCCAGCGGTGAGATTGACGACATTGACCTGGAAAACACGATGGATACCTCGGTCACCGTTGTGGAGTGGGGGCGGGGACTGGTGGAGCATCTGGCTGAAAGCCGGCTGGAGATCACGCTGCTGCGTCCCACAGGCGGCGGCTCTGCGCAGATGCAGGACGCCGGCGGGGGACAGGGGACTGCCTGGCCCCGCTTTGACTACGACGACGATCCCGACGAAGAGCGGGTGATCCGCATGGCCGCCTATGGTCCGCGGTGGAAGCACAAGCGCCTCGCCTGAGTTGCTGCCCTGCCCGGCCATGCAGCTGCGGAAAACGGGCACCCCAAGGAGACGTAAAATAGACACCGTGCTTATTCTCTCCATTGATACCTCAGCCATCGCCAGTGCGGCACTGTTGACCGGGGAAGGGGAGATCCTGGCAGCGTTCGCCACGGAGGACACCCGTTCCCACGCCGAAGTGCTGGCACCGGGCATCTCCGAGGTGATGACCACCGCGGGCGTCACCTCCGCTGACCTTGACGCCGTAGTGGTGGGGGTGGGTCCCGGGCCGTTCACGGGACTGCGTTCGGGCATCGCCACAGCCCGGACCCTTGGCTTCGCCTGGAACAAGCCCGTCCACGGAGTCATGAGCCTGGATGCCCTTGCTGTTGATGCGGCCCTGGATGCCTGGCGCCTGAGGATCGACGAATTTGTCGTGGCCACCGACGCCCGGCGCAAAGAAGTGTACTGGGCGCACTACCGCAGCACCGGCGGAACCGCCGAGCTCCTGGCCGGCCCGTTCGTGAGCGATCCGGCGGACGTGCCGGATCTGCCCGCCTACGGTGCCGGTGCGGGCCTGTACCCCGAAGTGCTGCGCTGCGTCGCCGACTTCGCCGGTACCCAGCCCACGGCCGAAGCCCTGGGCCGCACCGCCGTCGTGCGCCTGGTCCGCGGACTTCCGCTGCTGGACACCACGCCGCTGTACCTCCGGGAATCCGACGCCAAGGTGCCCGGACCGCGGAAGCGCGCTCTATGAGCCGCAACGAACCGTCGGGTGCCCCGGCGATCCGGCCCATGACCTTTGATGACATAGCGGCAGTGGACGCCCTGGAACGGGCGCTCTTTCCGGTGGACGCCTGGCCGCTGCAGATGTTCTATGACGAGCTGAACCAGACCGACACACGCTCCTACTATGTCGCCGAGGACGCCGGCGGCGCGGTGATCGGCTATGCCGGGCTGATGTGCGTCCTGCCGATCGCTGATGTGCAGACGATCGCCGTGGCGCCTGAGGCCGAAGGCACCGGGATAGGGTCTGCCTTGCTGGCCACGCTCATCGAGGAGGCCAAAACCCGCGGCGCGGACGACGTGCTGCTGGAGGTGCGCGCGGACAACCCCCGTGCCCAGCGGCTCTACCGCTGGTTCGGATTTGAGCAGATCCATACTCGGCCGCGCTACTACCGCGACGGCGCCGACGCACTGATCATGCGGCTGGACCTTTCCATCTGGAACGGGTCTCCGCGCGCAACAACGAAGGACGGGAAATGAACCGCACCGACCCCCTGGTGCTTGGCATCGAATCATCCTGTGACGAAACCGGCGTCGGTATTGTCCGTGGGGACACACTGCTGACTAACACGGTGTCCTCCTCCATGGACGAACACGTCCGCTTTGGCGGCGTCATTCCGGAAATTGCCTCCCGCGCCCATCTGGATGCCTTTGTGCCCACGCTGCAGCAGGCCTTGGATGACGCCGGGGTGACCCTGGCGGAGATCGATGCCATCGCCGTGACCTCCGGCCCCGGACTGGCCGGTGCGCTGATGGTGGGGGTCTGCGCCGCAAAGGCGCTTGCCGTTGCCACCGGCAAGCCGCTGTACGCGATCAATCATCTGGTGGCCCATGTGGGGGTGGGAGTGCTCGACGGCGGTGAGTTGCCGGACAATCTCGGCGCCCTGCTGGTCTCCGGCGGCCATACCGAGATCCTGAGCGTGAAGTCGCTGACCGGTGACGTGCGGCTGCTCGGTTCCACCATCGACGACGCCGCCGGCGAGGCCTATGACAAGGTGGCCCGCATTCTCGGGCTGGGTTATCCCGGCGGACCTGCCATCGACAAGCTGGCACGGCAGGGAAACCCCAAGGCCATCCGTTTTCCCCGCGGACTGACCCAGCCCAAGTACATGGGCTCCGCCGAGGAGCCCGGGCCGCACCGCTACGACTGGTCTTTCTCGGGGTTGAAGACCGCAGTGGCCCGCTGCGTCGAAGCCTATGAAGCTGCCGGCGAGGAACTACCCGTGGCGGACATTGCCGCCTCCTTCCAGGAGGCCGTAGTGGACGTCATCACGGCCAAGGCGGTCCTTGCCTGCACGGAACACGGCATCACGAACCTCCTTCTGGGTGGGGGAGTGGCCGCCAATTCCCGACTTCGCGAGCTCACGAAGCAGCGCTGCGCGGCCAAGGGCATCTCCCTGCGGGTGCCGCCCATCTCGCTGTGCACCGACAACGGTGCCATGGTGGCAGCGCTGGGAGCCCAAGTGGTGATGGCCGGTGCCGAACCGTCCGGAATCGGATTTGCGCCGGATCCGTCAATGCCGGTGACCAGCATCCATCTCTAACTCAGCGGCGTCGAAGTGCCGCAGCATCTTCGGCTGCGGCGGCGGTGGAGCTATATTGACGGAACCTGCGGCAACTGCCTATCGAAGGAACGTCATGCCTGATCCGATGGCGCCCGGCGCCAAAACCAAGTATCTCGACACCAGCGCACCCCTGACGGAATCGATCGGGGAGCTCACAGCTGAGCAGTGGGCGGGTCAGTCCGCCTGCCCCGGCTGGAGCAGGGCGGACGTGGTGCTGCACCTGATCGATACCCAGCGGGAGTTTTTCGCCCGGCACGGAATGCGCCTTGGCCCACCGCCCGATGCGGGTAACCCCGCGGCGGCGTGGCGGGACCACCGGGGGAATGTGGCTGATCTGCTCTCAGATCCCGATGTGGCAGGGCTGCGGTTTGAGGGCTGGTTCGGGCCTACATCGGTTGGCAGTACGCTGAACGATTTTTACGGGTTCGACATGCTGGTGCACGGATGGGACATCCTCGCCGGAACCGGTGCGGACCGGGTCTTCTCGGATTCCGAGATGGACGAGCTGGATGCAGCCATCGCCGGTTTCGGCGATCAGCTGTATACGGACGGAATCTGCCAGGGACCGCTTGCTGCTCCCGCGAATGCGGACCGGCAAACCCGCATCCTCGCCCAGCTGGGCCGGCGCGGCTAGCTTCCCCCGGTGCCGAAGTCGGAGCCGAAGTTGAGGTCGGAGGCGCCGTCCGAAGCTGAGGTCGGAGCCGCCGTCCGGGCCGAAGCCACGGCGTCGAGTGTCGCGGCGATGCCGAATTCCGCCGTCGAGTGTCGCGGCGATGCCGAATTGCGTGGCTGAGAGTGGCATCGTCTCGACACTCGACGGGGCGGAACGGCATTAGGCCGACACTCGACGAGCGAGAAGACCCCTCAGGCCTCGCCGCGCAGCTGCCGGATGCCGTCCTGGACCACCGCGCGCAGATCCCCGCCGTTTTCGGCGGCAACCCGGCGCTGGCGCTGATACCCGGCGCCGCGCTCAATGATCGACGCCACGTCTGCCAGCTCGGCGGAACAGCCGAGCTTCTCCGCTACAGGAGCAAGGCGGGGCAGTACATCCTCCAGCAGATGATCCGTGACCAGCTTCTCGTTGCCGGCTGCATCCAGGATGATGATGGCATCCAGTCCGTAGCGGGCGGCGCGCCACTTGTTTTCCTGTACATGCCAGGGCGGCATGGTGGGAATGGTCCCGCCGTTTTCCAGGATGGTGGAAAACTCGTCCACCAGACACTGGGTAAGTGCGGCCAGGGCGCCCACGTCCTCAATGGTGGCCATGCCGTCGCAAATGCGCATTTCAATGGTGCCCAGTCCCGGTACCGGGCGGATGTCCCAGCGGATTTCACTAATCGAGTCGATGACTCCGGTGGTGAACATGTCCTGCACATAGGACTCGTACTCAGCCCAGGAACCAAATTGGAACGGCAGGCCGGCCGTTGGCAGCTGCTGGAACATCAGGGCGCGCTGGGAGGCGTAGCCGGTGTCCTCGCCGGACCAGAACGGGGAGGAAGCGGACAGGGCCTGGAAGTGCGGGAAGTAGTTGACCAGCCCGTCCAGAACCGGCAGCACCTTTTCCCGGCTGTCCAGGCCCACATGGACATGCACCCCGTAGATCAGCATCTGCTGGCCCCACCACTGTGTGCGGTCAATCAGCTTTGCGTAGCGTTCCTTGTCAGTCACCGGCTGTGAGCGCGGGGCGCTGAAGGGATGGGAACCGGAGCAGAACAGCTCAACGCCCATGGGGTCCGTAACGCGGCGCAGTGCCTCAAGGGACCGGGTCAGGTCCGCCTTGGCATCTGCGACTGTGTGGCAGATGCCGGTCACCAGCTCAACGGTGTTTTCGAGCAGCTCCTGTTTGATGTGCGGATGCTCATCATCTTCGCTAATCCCCGGGTGGGCGGCGCTGACGCCGCGCAGGACCTCATCCGCCACCGACACCAGATCTCCGGTGTCCCGGTCAACAAGGGCCAGCTCCCATTCAACGCCAAGGGTTGACTGTGCCGACTGGGCGAAACCGATGTGCAAACTGTCTCCTGCTGTATACGTAACCGTTGAAGGAACTCGGTCCCGCATCGAAAGCGCTTGAGAACCCGGTTCAATCCTAGCCGCGGGAGGCGGGGATGCCGTCCACTAACCGGGACAGGGTCCCTGCCGCTAGCGCAGTCCGCACCGGGACTGCATCCAGCCTGATGTGTTCAGTGCGTGCGTGTGCGCCGCCCCCCACCGCGCCCAGCCCGCACAGGACGGGTATGCCCAGGGCTGCTACGAAGTTTGCGTCGCTGGCCCCGCCGACCGACACATCCCGCAGCTGAAGGCCGACGTCCGCCGCAGCGCAGCGCGCTGCTTCCAGAAGTGGATTGGATTCCGGGGGAGCCATGGGCGGACGGTTCCAAAAATGTTCCACAGCAATCTCCAGCCGGAGGCCGCACGGCAGGTGTGCGAGCAGCTCGCCGCCCATGCCAGCACCCGGTTTGTCACTCAGGTGGCATGCGAGCACAATGTGCTCTGCCACGGTCTGGCGCGCAGCCGCACTCACACTGGGGGACTGCTGCTCTGACTTCCGTCCTAGCGGCGGGAGACGGGGATGCCGTGCATGAGCCGGGACAGGAAATCAGGGGGCGGCCATAATGGGAGGATGCCCATCCTGAATAAAGACATGACGCTGTGCATTTCACTGGCCGCACGCCCGTCCAACATCGGCACGCGCTTCCACAATTACCTCTATGACGCCTTGAACTTGAACTACGCCTACAAAGCATTTGCCCCGGCGGACCTGGCGCAGGCCATTGCCGGTGTGCGCGGCCTGCCGATCCGCGGCTGTGCGGTCTCCATGCCGTTCAAAGAAGAGGTCATTGCGCTGGTGGACCGGATGGATCCGTCGGCGCAGGCCATCAAATCGGTGAACACCATAGTGAACGACGACGGCGTCCTCACCGCGTACAACACCGACTATCTGGCTATCGCCCGGCTGCTGGATGACCACCACGTGCCGGCCTCCTGGTCGGTGCTGCTCCGGGGATCGGGCGGTATGGCCAAGGCCGTTGCGGCGGCACTGCGGGACGCCGGATTCTCTGACGTCACCATTGTGGCCCGCAACGAGGCGGCCGGCCGGGCGCTCGCCGACCTGTATGACTTCAACTGGCGGCCTGAGACCGGCGACAGCACGGCGGACCTGATCATCAATGTCACTCCGCTGGGGATGGCCGGAGAACACGAAGCCGTCCAGGCCTTCTCTGACGCAGCACTGGCCGCAGCCCGGACCGTGTTCGACGTCGTCGCGCTGCCCTCCGAGACGCCGCTGATCAGCGCGGCCAGCGCCGCCGGTAAAACGGTCATCACCGGTGCCGAAGTGATCGCGATCCAGGCGGAGGAACAGTTTGTGCTCTACACCGGGGTCCGGCCAACACCGGAGCAGGTCCGGGCGGCCAGCGCGTTCTCGCGCGCCGAGCCCTAGACCGGAGGCGGGCCGCGCGCGGGCGGGCCTACTCGGCGATCAGCGGAGCCACGGGTTCCACCACAATGGCCACGCGGTCCTCGCCCAGGCGAGTCAGCACGAGGGTGGCCTTATGGGGGCCCTTGCCGGAGCCGGTGAGCAGCTGCTTGCGAAGCTCTTCGGGCGTCACCGACATGCCGCGTTTCTTGATGTCCAGGACGCCAATCCCGTTGGCCTTGACCCAGGCCTTGAGTGCCTTGACGTTGTACGGGCGAACTTCCAGCACTTTGTAGGCCCGGGCAAACGGGGTTTCCAACAGCTCGGGCGCACCAATATAGGCGATGTGTTCGTCCAGCAGGTGACCGCCGAGGGAGCGCGCGACGTCGGCGACGAGCCCCGCGCGGATCACGGCGCCGTCGGGCTCGTACAGGTAGGCGTCCACGGGCCCCACGGCCACGTCTTCGCCGCCGGGAACGTAGTCCTGGGGGGAGGTCAGCTCCGCCGCGCCGTTGGAGCCGATCACCAGCGCCGCCCGGCGGACGCCCTCGCGGCGCAGGGCGTTAAACCACAGGGTAGCCTCGGTGACGTCGCCGTCCACTGAGACCCACTGCGCTTCGCAATTCGCCGGCAGGGCCTCGTGCGGGATGCCCGGGCCCATCTTCACGCCCACCGGCAGGCCGCGGTCGGCGAGGGATTCCACGAAGGACAGCGGCGGGGAGAAGGCCTCCGGATCGAAAATCCGCGTAGTCCCCGAGCTGGACGTGGTGCGCCGCGCCGGATCCAGCCACACGCCGTCGAACCCGTCCAGGTCAAAGTCCTCGGCAGCACCCTGGACCACCTTCGCATTGGGCCAGGGCATGAGGTTGATGGTGGCAGCGGCTGCCGTGATTTCATCAAGCTCGACGGCGGTGACCTGCCGGTCCAGGGTGGCCAGCGCCAGGGAATCGGCGCCAATGCCGCACCCCAGGTCCGCTACCTTTTCCAGGCCCGCCTGCACGTAGCGCTGGGCGTGCAGGGCCGCCACGTTCAGGCGGGTGGCCTGCTCCAGCCCCGGCGCCGTAAACAGCATGTGCTCGGCAAACGGGCCGAACTTGGTCCGCGCCTTCATCCGCAGTTTCGCCTGGGTGAGGACGGCGGCAACAACATCGGGGGAGTGCCCGGCCTTGCGCAGGTCGGTGTTCAGCTTGAAGGACTCGGACTCCAGATACGGGCCCAGGGAGTTCAGCAGTTCCCAACCTTCGGACGTCAGGACATGGGCAAGGGAGGTATCCGGCATGCCTACCAGCCTAGTTCTTCTGCCGCCGGGCGCGTTAGCTGTAGGTTGGGCGGCATGACGAAGATCGCGGCCGAGCCGCTGTCCGCACTGCGTGCGCGCACCAGCTACAAATGGCAGACCTACCCGGCTGATGTTCTGCCGCTGTTCGTGGCGGAAATGGACTATCCGCTGGCCGAACCCGTGCAGCAGGCCATTATCAGCAGGGTCCTGGCCTCGGACACCGGCTACATTGCCGGGCCGGAGCCGGTTGCCGCGGCGTTTTCCCGGTACGCCGGGCGAACATGGGGCTGGGCGGTCAATCCGGACGATGTGAGGGTCACCACTGATGTCAGTGTGGCCATTGTTGAATGCCTGCGCCAGACCGTTCCCATGGACGGTTCGGTGGTGGTTACTCCGCCGGTCTATCCGCCCTTCTACGAACTTCCGCCCGAAGCCGAAGCCTCAGCGGTGGAGGTTCCGCTACTGCTGACCGGAACGGGCTGGCAGCTGGATCTGCCGGCGCTGGAACAAGCTTTTGCCCGGGGCGCCGACGCCCTGCTGCTGTGCAATCCGCACAATCCGCTGGGACTGATGCACTCGGTGGAAACCCTTCGTGCCGTGGCCGATCTGTCCGCGAAATACGGCGTGGCGGTGATCAGCGATGAAATCCATGCACCGCTGGCCTATGAACCGGGAGACTTCACGCCCTACCTCTCCGTCTCCGATGCGGCGCGGGAGTTCGGCCTCTGTGTCACGGCAGCCAGTAAGGCGTGGAACATCGCCGGGACCAAGTGCGCGCTCATGGTGGCCTCCAGCGACCGGACCCGCCTGCAGCTGGATTCCATGCCCGATGAAGTTGCCGCCCGGACCTCCATCCTGGGCCTGCACGCCACGGTGGCGGCCTATGACGACGGCGGACCCTGGCTGGCCGGTGTCCTCGCCTCGCTAGCGGAAAACCGAATGCTGCTGGCCGAACTGCTGGCAGCCGAGCTGCCGGAAGTCGCCTACCATCCGCCGGCGGCCGGTTACCTTGCCTGGCTGGACTTCCGTGGTCTGGGCTGGGGCGAGGATCCCGCGGCGGTGGCCCTGGAGCAGGCCCGGGTGGCGCTGGAACCCGGACTAAGATTCGGCCGGCTGGGCACCGGCTTTGCCCGCCTGAACTTTGCCTGCTCCCCTCAGGTGCTGACCGAGGCCGTGACACGGCTGGCCCGGGTGAGGGCCACGCCGTCCGGCGGTGCCCCGGTGTGAAGACCGGACGGCTGGAAGCCTTCAGCGACGGGGTCCTCGCCATCATCATCACCATCATGGTGCTGGAATTCCATGAGTTACCTGCTCAGCTTCATTTATGTGGGGATTTATTGGAACAACCATCACCACCTGATGCAGCTTTCTGCGTCGGTGACCGGGGGGATTCTGTGGGCCAACCTGCACCTGCTGTTCTGGCTTGCGCTGATCCCGTTCTTCACACGGTGGATGGATAAATCAGGCTTTGCCCGGGTTCCGGTGCTGGTGTACGGGCTGAACCTTATGCTGGCAGCCGTGGCGTTCAGCATCCTGCAGTACGCACTGCTCCGGCGGGAAGGGACGGACAGCCGGCTGGCGGGCTACGCCGCGGTGGCGGCGCTCTGGCTGATTCCCAACCGGCGGATGGAGAATCTGGTGGGGGCTGCCGACGGCCAGCAGACGGAGGCGGAGTAGGTAGATCGGCAGGTGCCGATGGCGTCTCAGGCGGCCGGGGCCAGAATGCTCAGCTGCCGAGGAGCCAGCGCCTCCTCGGCGTACCCCGTCAGCAGGGGAAACGCACCGGTCTCGGAACTGCGGCGAAGCCCCGAGAGCGCCTCGGGCGTACTGGTGGCATGACGGAGGTCCAACACCACGTTCAGGCCGGGAAGGGTGGCATTTGCCCGGCGGGCAAGCACATACAGCACCCTGCAGTTCTGCTCGGTGACTCTGCCCCGCACCACCAGCAGTACCTGCCGGAGGTCAATGTCGAGCTGAATGACGACGCGCAGTTTGGGCTCCATGGAAGACCTTCCTCAGTGTGCCTGGCCAGTTGACCGAAGACCCACGCTAAGAGGCGCACGCGGCGAGCCGCAATGGGGATGCGCCATACTCCTGCCGGCGGGTCCCCTTTAGTGCCTTCACCCGTCGAAAAGAGCGGGAAGAAGTTATGCACCGGGTAGTCCTGCTTATGGACGGACCCTTGGCCGCCCTTTAGGTTCAGAGGCAGGACAGGGACGTACCGAGGGGAGTGGGGACCATGCCGCTGGGTAGTTACAGCGTCAATGCCGCGGGGTGCGCACGCACTCTCGCCAGGGTGGAGGAAGACACTGACCGAAGGGCGGCACTGTCGACGCTGCAGAGCAGGATGGCTGACGCTCAGGGGGCATGCTCCGGCGGATCGGGGGCCGTGGTGCGGGCTTTGGAAGACCTGTGGCAAAACACTCTGCTGCTGCAGGCCCAGGCCGCCGAAACCCGGATCGGCAACGCCGTGGCCGGTGCCCGTCAGGCAGTGCACATCATTGCGGCAGCGGATCAGGAAATGGCCGCTGCGGCGGACGGCAGTATGGGATT
The DNA here is from genome assembly GCF_040547315.1 of Arthrobacter sp. UYP6. NCBI lineage: Bacteria > Bacillati > Actinomycetota > Actinomycetes > Micrococcales > Micrococcaceae > Arthrobacter > Arthrobacter sp. UYP6. Next base: position 80,619 of record NZ_JBEPPM010000001.1, on the reverse strand, counting down.
TGTTGATGTCCGTTGACACCTCCGGGCTTTTCTCCTGGCCTTCGCCGGATGCAGTAGCCGCCGCTGCTCCGGGCCTGGGGTCAAGCGGACAGGCCTATTGCCGCAGAGTGGAGGGAGCCGCTGCCGTGTGGGCGCAGCTGAATGCGGATTATTCCGGTGCCGGCGCCGGGGAACTCCAGGAAGCATTCGGTACGGTCACGCCCCACGCGCGGCTGCTGGCTCAGACCGCTGACCAGGCAAGCGGCGTACTGGCAGAATTCGCTGAGGGAATTCGGGCCCTCATGGTGCAGCGGGACGCCTTGATGGCGGAAATCCATTCCGCACGCCGGGAGGCGCAGGAAGGGGCAGAAGGATCTTCAGCCGGGCCCGGCGGACTGCTTCCTTCCTCGGATCTTCTGTTGCGGAACGTAGCCGATAAGGCGATGGTTCTGGACCGCAGCTACACCCTTCTTGAGGACGAAACAGCGGCCAGACTGAAGGCCGTGGTCCAGGGGGAGGACACCTACGTGAACCTCGTCACCGACCTGCCGGGCGCGGTGGCCGCAACGGCTGCGGGTCATCTGGCCAAGATCCCTTCCTCACGGCAGACAGTCGTGAAAGTTCCAACGCCCGTTCCCCTGTACATCCGCTACGAGACGCCCGGCGAACGGATCCGGCACATGACGCGGGGCCGGTGGCTGCGCGACGGACAGTGGAAGCTCATCTCCGTGAACGTGCTCGCGCTCCGGCCCAGGGCCAACCCGCTGCTGTATCAAAACAGCACGGCGTACCGGAACCGGGTGGACGCGAACAGCTCCAAGTGGGCGCCTCCCAGTGGCGGATGGAGGAATCTGACCAGGACAGCCATGGGTTTCAAACTGGGCGGCGGGATGCTGGCGCCGGTGACTGCCGCATTTACCGTTGCCGACGAGCGCCAGGACGCGTACAACGAGCTGCTTCAGAGGCATCCCGGCATGGATCCGGAAGAGCTGGAGGAACGGGCCAATGCCATGGGCGCGGTGAAGGGCGGAACGAAGGCGGGCCTTGACCTTGCCGCCGCCGGGGCCGGCGCCCTGATTGGGAGCTCGATCGGCGGTCCGGCCGGAGCGCTGGTAGGTGCCGGAATCGGCCTGGGACTTTCAGCGGTTACGTCCATCCGGTTCGAAGGCCTGGGCGGGCGCACCATCAAAGACGCGCTCGCAGACTCCGTGATGGGAGCCGTTGACGGCTTGATGGAATCCGATCTGATGGATTCCGATGCGGGCAGGGCAGTGCGGCAGGGAACGGATGCCGCTGTGGAGGCTGCTGCCCACTGCTGGAAGAGGCTCTTTGGCAGCTAGCAGCTAGCCCAGAAAGACAGCTAGCCCGTTAGAACCGGAACACCACCCTGGAAAGGCGATAGCCGTGGACGACGGAACAAATTATTGGTTTTTATTCGCGATCACCTTCCCATGGGGGCTGATTCTGTTTGCAGGGGGAATTCTGGCCCATACGAATATGGTCCGGGGGCTCCTGGCCACGGACAAGTCTTCTGTGGGTCGGCGCTCGGTTTCCTGCATCTTCCTGGGCCTGTGGATCATGCTGATTGCCGGGGTCAAGTTTGTGGAGGATGCAAGTGATTTCATCCTGGTTCCGTACACCCTTGTGATGTTCCTGGCGCAGGGTATCGGGATGCTCACCTGGCTGTGGATCCCCAGGTTCCTGCGGCCCAAATGGATGAGGGAGCGGGACCGGCTCATTTCCCGCGGAGGAGCCCCGTCATGACCGCCGTTGCTGCAGGCTTGATCCCCGAACGTCTGGGCGCCTTCCTGCTGCCGTGTCCTGACGGCTGGGAGATCAGAGAAGCGGGTCAGAGGATGCTGGCCGTGGAGCATCCCCGGGTTCCGGACGGCGTCTTCCGGCCCAATATGGTGCTGCGGTGGGAACGGGCGAATGGGGCCTCTATTGCCAGATACGCCACAGCCGCCCTTGCCTCCGCTCTGCAGCAGCTGCGCGACCCGCGGATTATCTCCCATGAGCTCTGGCGCCCAAACGGGGGCAGAGCCGTTGCAGAAGGTCCTGGCCGCCGGCAGAGGTTTGTTCACCGGGTGGGTCCTCACCCGGTGTGCGTGGACCGCTGGATCTGGGAGACGGACGGCTGGATGGTGGAAGGAAGCTGCAGCTACACCGTGGGGCAGCATCCGGGAATGAAGCTCTTGTTTGAACAAATGATTCAAGACCAACGGATTGATGCCGCTCTCCTTGGGCGGCCTGAAAACGGGGAGACGGAAGCTGCAGCTGAAGCTGCCGGAGGCGTTTCGCGGGGACTGGCCAGCGGCGATCTGGACAGTATTGCTCCGCGGGAGCCCCGCCTTGATGATGCGGCCTCGGCATGGGCCGGTACCGCAGTGGAAGACCTTGGCGCCGTGGCAGGGGAACAGCCGTGCCGGAACACCGGGCGCATTATCTCCATTCCGTCGCTGGAACTGTTCGACACCCTGATGCACCGGGACCGGCTGGGCCGGTTCCAGCGGAAGAACCCGGCTGCAGTGCAGCTGCAGGCTGCAGGACTGCTGACCGGGGAAGGCACCCTGACCGCAGCCGGCGAAGAGTTCCTGCTGCCGGTGCGGCAGAGTGATGCGTCGTTCCTGCTGGAAGCCCGGAGAGCGGAAGGCGGGTCTGTGCTGCAGGCCTGGATTGGCGGCGGGTGGGGAAAGGTCACTGAAACCGGGCCGGACCCGGATGACCTCGCAGTGCAGCTGGTGCCGGCCGGCATGGTTCCCGGACTGATTGCGGGATGGGCGGGGCTCGCTCCTGCCTGGAGCATCCCGCATGAGCCCCTGGTGCTCACGATGGACCATTACGAGGCCAGGATCGGCGCCGCCGGTACATGCCCGCCTAAGGACCCCGGGAGCGAGGTTCTCCGGATGTGGGAGCAGCCCTGGACCGAATGGCAGATAGTGAACCAGGAAACCGGCGGCTGGTTCGGCTGGGTGAATGCTGCACGTGCCGGACACTATCGGCTCTCCCCGGGTCCAGGAGGCAGCGTCCGCCTGGAGCCGATGTCTTCGGCGGTTGTTTGGGACGTACTGGTCCGGTTCATCCATGCGTCGGTGGAGGGGATTCCGCTCCTGCTGCCCGAGGTGCCGGGCTTTAACGGCTAGGTGAACCCGGGCCGCTAGGCGAAGTAGACGCCGATCCGGTTGCCGTCGATCTCTTCGATGCGGATGTCGATGTCGTAGATGTCGCGGAGTACGTCGGGCTGCATGATTTTCGCCGGGGGGCCCTGATGGATCAGCTGGCCGTCCCGCATGGCGATGATGTCATCGGAGTAGCAGGAGGCAAAGTTGATGTCGTGGATGACCAGCACCACGGTTTTGCCGAAGTCGTCAGTCAGCCGGCGCAGCAGGCGCATCATCTCCACCGAGTGCTTCATATCCAGGTTGTTCAACGGCTCGTCAAGCAGCAGGTAGTCGGTTCCCTGCGCCAGCACCATGGCAATGAAGGCCCGCTGGCGCTGGCCGCCGGAGAGCTCATCGACAAATCTGTCCGCCAGAGCGGTCAGGTCCAGGTACGCCATGGCTTCGTCGATAAACGCTTTGTCCGCGCTGGTGGGCCGGCCGCCGTTGTGCGGGTACCGGCCAAACCCCACCAGATCACGGACGGTGAGGCGGACGGTCAGCTGGTTATCCTGGCGGAGGATGGCCAGTTTCCGCGCCAGCTCCTTACCGGGGGTGGCTGTGACATCCAAGCCGTCCACGAGGACGGAGCCGCTGTCCATGCGCAGCAGGCGGGAGATCATCGAGAGCAGTGTTGATTTCCCGGCGCCGTTGGGTCCGATGATGGAAGTGATGCCGCCTTCTTTGATGTCGGCGCTGACGCCGTCGACCACCACCTGGCTGTTGTAGGACTTGGAGACGCCGGTTACGGAGATCATTTGACGTTGCCTCTCAGCAGCAGGATAAGGAAGACGATGCCGCCCACAAACTCGATCACGATGCTCAGCGCGGTGTCGAACGCGAAGATGCGTTCCAGGACCAGCTGGCCGCCCACCAGGGCGATGATTCCCAGCAGGACGGCGATGGGCAGCACCGCTGTGTGTCGGAAGTGGGAGCACAGCTGGTAGGCCAGCGAGGCCACCAGCAGGCCGAAGAACGTGACCGGACCCACCAGGGCGGTGGAGACGGCAACCAGGACAGAACAGATAACCAGAGTGACGGTGACGGCCTTCGTGTGGTCCACGCCAAGGTTGACGGCGGTGTCCCGGCCCAGTGCCAGCACATCGAAGGAGCTGCGCATCCGCCAGGCCATGATGCTGACCAGTGCGACGGCGACCGCTGAGTATCCCAGCAGCGCGCCGTCCACGTTGTTGAAGGACGCGAAGAACAGGTCCTGCAGGATGATGAACTCACTGGGGTCGATCAGCCGCTGGAGCAGTGAGGAAAAGCCCCGGAACATGGTGCCGAAAATGATGCCCACCAGCAGCATCAGGTGCAGGGACTTGCCGCCTCCGGTGAACAGCCAGCGGTAGAGCAGGAACGAGAAGCCCACCATCAGCACGATTTCGGTGACAAAGCGCACCGGTTCGGACATGGTGAGGACGGCCTGCCCGCCCAGGGCAAAGACCAGCACCGCCTGCAGGAGGATGTAAAGGGCGTCGAAGCCCATGATCGACGGCGTCAGGATCCGGTTGCCGGTCACTGTCTGGAAAAGGACAGTGGACACGCCCACGGCATAGGCCACCAGGATCATCGACGCCACCTTGATAGCGCGCCGGGGCAGAATATAGCCGAGGTTTCCGCGCAGCTCAATGGTCATAAAGAGGGCCACCAGGGCGGCAGCCGCAATCCCGAGTGAGATGATCCAGAATTTCGGCGGCAGGGAGCGCACGGGGTGCCTGCGGGAGGAGTGCAGCGCCGTGGGAAGCGGGCTTGCGGGGGCGTCGGTACCGGATTTAGCCACGGGAAGCACGCTTTCGCAGGAGCAGGTACAGGAAGAGGACGCTGCCGATGGCGGAGACGATCACGCCCACCGGAATTTCATACGGGTAGCGGATGGTGCGCCCGATGATGTCGCAGGCCAGCACAAACCCGGCGCCAAAGATTGCCACCCAAGGCACGGCCCGCCGGACATTATCGCCGATCAGCAATGACACCAGATTGGGAACTATCAGGCCCAGGAACGGAATGGACCCCACGCTGACCACGACGACGGCGCTGATCAGCGAAACGATCACCAGGCCCAGGGCCATCACGCGGTTGTAGTTCAAACCCAGGTTGGTGGTGAAGTCCGCGCCCATGCCGGCCACCGTAAAGCGATCCGCCGCCAGGTAACCGATCACGGTGAGGATCCCGACGATCCACAACAGCTCATAGCGGCCGCGCAGGACACCGGAAAAGTCGCCCACCATCCAGCTGTTCAGGGTCTGCAGCAAATCGGTACGGTAGGCGAAGAAGGTGGTGACGGCGGAAATGACCCCGCCAAGCATGATGCCCACCAGTGGGACCAGGAGCGTGTTGCGCAGCGGCAGGCGGCGCAGGATGAGCAGGAAGAGGGCGGTTCCGGCCATGGCAAACAGTGTGGCCGTGGACATTTTCATCATCAGCGAAGCGCCCGGAAGCAGGACGGTAACCACCAGGATGCCCAGCGATGCCGATTCCACGGTGCCGACGGTGCCCGGTTCCACGAATTTGTTGCGGGCCATCAGCTGCATGATCAACCCGGCCACGCTGAGTGCCATGCCCGCGAGGATGACGCTGAGGGTGCGGGGGACCCGGCTGACCCACAGGACCTGCCAGGAGACTGGGTCTCCTGCCAGCAGCGATGCCAGCGAAACGTCGCTGACTCCAGTGAACATGCTGGCCACCGCAAGGACCAGGACCGCGGCGGCACCCAGGGCGAGGCTTATTGCGGTACGCGGAAGCCGCCGTCGTCGGGCGGGAACGGCAGCGGCGGGTGGAAGCTGGGCTGGGGGAGGAGCCTGGCTGGGTGCGGGCACGGCGGCGGCGCTCATGGTTCTGTCCGGTCTCGTTGGGGTTCGGGCGCGGACGCCGGAACCCCAACGGTGAAAAGGTCGGTTAGGAAACGGCGTCCTGAACAGCGGAAATCATGCTGTCCACGTTGTTCAGTCCGTATCCCACGAGGTACCAGCTCGGGGCATCCAGCATCGTGATGTTGCCGTTCTTGGCGGCCGTGGTGCCGTCAACCAGTTCGTTGTCCATGACAGCCGAGGCGGCTTCGCCGCTCTCGCCCACGGCAATGTCGCGGTCGATCACGAACAGGTGGTCGGGATTCTGGGTGGCAATGTACTCGGCGGTAATGGACTCGCCGTGTGAACCCTCGGACTTGATCTCGGCCACCGGCGTGACGCCAAGGACGTCATGGATGATGCCGAAGCGGGAGCCGGCGCCGTAGGCCGTCATCTCGCCGCCGCTGGTCATGACGATCAGGCCGGTGCCGGCGTCTGCGGCAGCTGTCTTGGTTTCCCCGATGCGCTCATCGATGGTTGCGAGTTTCTCGTCAACGATGTCTTCCTTCTCGAAGATCCGGCCCAGCGTACCGGCCGCTTCCTTGAAGGAGTTCATGGAATCAGCGGCGTCGACGCTGAGGTCGATGGTGGGGGCGATCTTGCTGAGCTCCTCATACGAGCCCGCAACGCGCCCGGAAATGATGATCAGGTCCGGGGCGCCTTCGCTGATCGCCTCGAAGTCCGGCTCCTTCATGGAGCCGATTTTTGCGTACTCATCGCCGGCGTACTTGGAGAGGCTCTCGGGGAAGTTGGCGGCAGGGACACCGTCGACGTCAACGTCGAGTGCATCCAAGGTGTCCAGCGCGCCCAGGTCAAAGGTGTACACGGTCTCCGGATTCACCGGAACCTCGGTGCTTCCCTGGGCGTGGTCAACCGTGATGTTGGCCGGCTCTGCGGCGGCATCAGCGGTGACGGCGGTTTCTGATCCGCAGGCACTCAGGGCAAGGAGGGAAGCGAATACGGTCCCGGCGACAAGGCGGGACTTAGTGGTGTTTTTCACGGGAGGGGCTCCAGCTGCTTGGGTCTATCGTCCGGCCCGGCGGGAAACCCACCAATAGGACACAGATGTTTCTCTTATTAGGACACATAAATGTTTGCTAATTCTTGCGCGCCCTTGAAAGCTACCTTGTTAGGTGAGCCTAAGGCAACTTTTGCGTCCTTGGAGCGCGTCAAAAACTGTGCAGCGACACAAAATGCCGGCCAATATTGGCACTCACCTTGACCGAGTGCCAGCCCTTGCATAAAGTCGGAGCTAGCACTCTCCCTGTGAGGGTGCTAATTCCCGAGGGAAGCGCCAACCGGCACCGCGACGACGGCCAGCGCCCACCGACGGTCCACATCCGTTAGTAACTACGCAAAGGAGAGCCCGAGTGTCGGTCTCGATTAAGCCCCTTGAGGATCGTATTGTTGTCCGCCCCCTCGAAGCCGAGCAGACCACTGCTTCCGGCCTCGTCATCCCGGACACTGCCAAGGAAAAGCCCCAGGAGGGCGAAGTTGTTGCAGTAGGCCCCGGCCGCGTTGACGACAACGGCAACCGCGTTCCCGTGGATGTTTCCGAAGGTGACGTTGTCATCTACTCCAAGTACGGCGGAACCGAAGTCAAGCACGGCGGCCAGGAGTACCTGGTGCTGTCCGCCCGCGACGTGCTGGCCATCGTCGTTAAGTAGTTGAAAAAGGGAAACCCCGGCCAATCTGGCCGGGGTTTTCTGATGCAGGTGCAGATGTAGCTGTCGGAAAGGACACACACATGGCAAAGCAATTGGAGTTCAACGACTCCGCCCGCCGCTCGCTGGAGGCCGGCGTTGACAAGCTGGCTAACACCGTCAAGGTGACCCTCGGCCCGCGCGGCCGCAACGTAGTGCTCGCCAAGACCTGGGGCGCTCCCACCATCACTAACGACGGCGTGACCATTGCCCGTGAAGTCGAGCTGGATGATCCGTATGAAAACCTCGGCGCCCAGCTGGCCAAGGAAGTAGCAACCAAGACCAATGATGTTGCCGGTGACGGCACCACTACGGCAACCGTTCTGGCGCAGGCGCTGGTCAAGGAAGGCCTGCGCAACGTTGCTGCCGGCGCAGCTCCGGGCCAGCTCAAGCGCGGCATGGAGATCGCCGTGGAGGCAGTGGCCGCGCGCCTGCTGGAAAATGCCAAGGAAGTTGAAGGCAACCAGGTTGCTCACGTTGCCGCCATCTCCGCACAGAGCATGGAGATCGGCGAACTGCTGGCCAAGGCCTTTGACACCGTTGGCAAGGACGGCGTCATCACCATCGAGGAATCTTCCTCGACGCAGACCGAACTGGTCATCACCGAAGGCATGCAGTTCGACAAGGGCTACCTGTCCCCGTACTTCGTGACCGACCCGGAACGCCAGGAAGCCGTCCTCGAAGACGCGCTGATCCTGATCAACTCCGGCAAGATCTCCTCCGTGGCCGAATTCCTGCCGCTGCTGGAAAAGGCGCTGCAGGCGTCCAAGCCGCTGTTCATCATCGCCGAAGACATTGAGGGTGAAGCCCTGTCGACGCTGGTGGTCAACAAGATCCGCGGCACCCTGAATGTGGTTGCCGTCAAGGCTCCCGGGTTCGGTGACCGCCGCAAGGCCATGATGCAGGACATCGCCACCCTCACGGGTGCGCAGGTTGTTTCCCCTGACCTGGGCCTGAAGCTGGACCAGGTTGGCCTTGAGGTGCTGGGCTCCGCCCGCCGCATCACGGTCACCAAGGACAGCACCACCATTGTTGACGGAACCGGCTCGGAATCCGATGTGGCGGACCGCGTGGCCCAGATCCGTGCAGAGATCGAACGCACGGACTCCGACTGGGACCGCGAGAAGCTGCAGGAACGCCTTGCCAAGCTCTCCGGCGGCATCGGCGTCATCAAGGTTGGCGCAGCCACCGAGGTTGAGCTGAAGGAAAAGAAGCACCGCATCGAAGATGCCGTGTCCTCGACGCGTGCGGCCCTGGAAGAGGGCATTGTGGCCGGCGGCGGTTCCGCGCTGGTTCACGCTGCCAAGGCCCTGGACACCGATCCTGAGGTCCTCAAGCTCGAGGGCGACGCCGCCACCGCTGTGGGCCTGGTCCGCCGCGCGCTGGCACAGCCGCTGCGCTGGATCGCCGAGAACGCGGGTGCCGAAGGCATGGTTGTTGTCGCCAAGGTCACCGACCTGGAGGTCAACAACGGCTTCAACGCCGCCACCGGCGTGTACGAGAACCTGATCGAGGCCGGCATCATTGACCCGGTCAAGGTCACGCGCTCCGCGCTGCGCAACGCCGCGTCCATCGCCGCGCTGGTCCTCACCACCGAAGCACTTGTGGTGGAGAAGCCGGCCGACGACGACGAAGATCACGGCCACCAGCACTAGCTGACACAAAAGCCCCGGTGCCCGCGGACATTCCGTGCGGCACCGGGGCTTTTGCGTATCCGGAGCATTCTGCCGCCGTGGGCCGGGCGGGAACTGTTGTGATCGATGCCACCCGTTAGCGTTTGGAATAGGGACCGGCGGTCTTTCGTTTTAGGATGTAAAGAAAGTCAACCGGCCGTTTTCCGGTGTTTTCTCCATCCCTCCGGTCCTTCGCGAAAGAGGCGCAGTTTTGAGCCAGCAGTCCCCAGAGCATGACCCGTTCGGCTTCATCGGCCTGACATACGACGACGTCCTGCTGCTGCCCGGCCCCACGGACGTCATTCCCTCCGAGGCGGATACCTCCTCCCGCCTGTCCAAGCGGATCACCGTGCACACACCGCTGCTCTCCGCCGCCATGGACACGGTCACCGAATCCCGGATGGCCATTGCGATGGCCCGGCAGGGCGGCCTCGGCGTTATTCACCGCAACCTGTCCATCGCGGACCAGGCCGAACACGTGGACCGCGTCAAGCGCAGCGAATCCGGCATGATCACCAACCCGGTCACCATTTCCCCGGAAGCCACTCTGCAGGAACTGGATGACCTGTGCGCGCATTTCCGCGTCTCCGGCCTGCCGGTGGTGGACCCGGACAACAAGCTCCTGGGCATCGTGACCAACCGCGACACCCGCTTCATTCCGCGCGCCGACTACCCGCGCCGCAAGGTCAACGAAGTCATGACCCGGATGCCGCTGATCACCGGACGCGTAGGCATCAGCGCCGAAGAAACCGTGGAGCTGCTGGGCAAGCACCGCATCGAGAAGCTTCCGCTGGTGGACGCTGACGGACGCCTGCAGGGCCTGATCACGGTCAAGGACTTTGACAAGGCCGAGCAGTATCCGCTGGCCACCAAGGACGACGAAGGCCGGCTGCGCGTCGGTGCGGCGATCGGATTCTTCGGTGACGGCTATGAGCGCGCCATGACCCTCGTCGAGGCCGGCGTGGACATCCTGGTCGTCGACACCGCCAACGGCCACAGTGCCGGTGTGCTGGACATGATCGCCCGCCTGAAGAAGGACCCGGCAGCCGCCCACGTGGACATCATCGGCGGCCAGGCAGCCACCCGCGAAGGTGCGCAGGCCCTGATCGACGCCGGTGCTGACGCCATCAAGGTGGGCGTCGGCCCCGGCTCCATCTGCACCACCCGTGTGGTGGCCGGTGTGGGCGTTCCCCAGATCACCGCCATCTACGAGGCGTCCAAGGCGGCCATTCCTGCCGGCGTTCCGTTGATCGCCGACGGCGGCCTGCAGTATTCCGGCGACATTGGCAAGGCGATTGTTGCCGGCGCGGATACCGTCATGCTCGGCAGTCTGCTGGCCGGCTCCGCCGAAAGCCCCGGCGATCTGGTGTTCGTCAACGGCAAGCAGTTCAAGTCCTATCGCGGCATGGGCTCGCTGGGCGCCATGCAGAGCCGGGGCAAGAACACGTCCTACTCCAAGGACCGCTACTTCCAGGCTGATGTCCCCTCGGACGAGAAGCTGATCCCCGAAGGCATTGAAGGCCAGGTTCCGTACCGCGGTCCGCTCTCCGCCGTCGCTCACCAGCTGGTGGGCGGCCTGCGCCAGACCATGTTCTACACCGGCGCACGCACCATCGAAGAGCTGAAGCAGAAGGGCAAGTTTGTCCGGATCACCCCGGCCGGGCTGAAGGAATCCCACCCGCACGACATCATGATGACTGCGGAGGCGCCGAACTACGGCACCCGCCGCTAACAGGCACAAAACACAGCAGCCGCGTCCTCCCTCCGCTTGCGGGGAAGAACGCGGCTGCTGCTGCTTTAAGCTCCCGACGCGTGGCTGGGATAACCTAGGGGTGTGAGTAATGAGATTGAAATTGGCCGTGGCAAGCGTGGGCGCCGAGCCTACTCCCTCGATGATGTGGCAATTGTGCCGTCCCGGCGAACGCGGGACCCGCAGGATGTTTCGATCAACTGGCAGATAGATGCCTACCAGTTCCAGATGCCGGTCATGGGCGCGCCCATGGACTCCGTCATGTCGCCGGCAACCGCCATCGCCATGGGCAGGCTGGGTGGACTGGGCGTGCTGAATCTGGAGGGGCTGTGGACCCGCTACGAAGACCCCCAGCCGCTGCTGGATGAAATCGCCGTCCTCAGCGAAGAGAACTTCAACCCGGCGGCCACCCGCCGGCTGCAGGAAATCTATGATGCGCCCATCCAGGCGGAACTGATCACCTCCCGCCTTGCCGAGGTGCGCGACGCCGGTGTGACTGTCGCCGGGTCCCTCACCCCTCAGCGCACGCAGGAGTTCTACAAGACCGTCCTCGCCGCCGGCGTCGACATCTTTGTCATCCGCGGCACCACCGTCTCCGCCGAGCATGTCTCCAAGACGGTGGAACCGCTGAACCTCAAGCAGTTCATCTACGAACTGGATGTTCCCGTGATTGTCGGCGGCGCCGCCGGCTACACCCCGGCCCTGCACCTGATGCGCACCGGTGCTGCCGGCGTCCTGGTGGGCTTTGGCGGGGGAGCAACCACCACCACCCGCCGGGCGCTGGGCATCCACGCACCCATGGCCACCGCCATCGCGGACATCGCTGAAGCCCGCCGGGACTACATGGACGAGTCCGGCGGACGGTACGTCCACGTGATCGCCGACGGCGGCATGGGCACCAGCGGAGACATCATCAAGGCCATCGCCATGGGCGCCGACGCCGTGATGCTCGGTTCAGCCCTGGCCCGTGCCGAGGAAGCCCCGGGGCAGGGATGGCACTGGGGCCAGGAAGCCCACCACAGCGAGCTTCCCCGCGGCGACAGGGTTCGGCTGGACACCGTGGGTCCGCTGCAGGAAGTCCTCTGGGGGCCCTCGCACCACACCAATGGAACGTCCAACCTGATGGGCGCCCTGCGCCGGGCCATGGCCACCACCGGATACTCGGATGTGAAAGCCTTCCAGCGCATCGAGGTGCTGGTCTCGCCCTACCTATACAACATGTAGTTACCTAGAGTTGCTGCAAAGGACGCAGCGCCGGCAGGACCCAGAGAGGAAATCTTGACCATGAGCAAAGATGCACTCAGCCCGGGATACCGGGAAGACGCCCTAGCCGCGCTGCGTTCCACTGCGGAACCCGGCCAGGAACTGGATATTCTCATTGTTGGCGGCGGCGTAGTCGGTGCCGGAGCCACCCTGGACGCGGTCACCCGCGGACTGAAGGTGGGAATGGTGGAGGCCCGGGACTGGGCCTCGGGCACCTCCTCGCGCTCCTCCAAACTCATCCACGGCGGCCTGCGCTACCTGGAAATGCTGGACTTCGCACTTGTGGCGGAAGCGCTCAAGGAGCGCGGCCTGCTGATCCAGCGGATCGCCCCGCACCTGGTCAAGCCCGTGCCCTTCCTCTACCCGCTAACGCACCGCTTCTACGAGCGGCCGTATGTGGGCGCGGGCATCATGCTTTACGACACCATGGGTCTGACCTCGGGTAATTCCCGCGGTGTGCCCATGCACAAGCACCTCAGCAAGAAGGCCACGCTCCGTGCGGCCCCCAGCCTGAAGGATGACGCCATGATCGGCTCCATCCGCTATTACGACGCGCAGGTGGATGATGCCCGGTACGTAGCCAATATGGTGCGCACCGCCGCCCACTACGGGGCCACAGTGGCCAACCGCGTTTCAGTGGTGGACTTCCTCCGCGAGGGCGAACGCGTGGTGGGCGCCCGGGTGAAGGACTCCGAGTCCGGCCGGGAGTTCGATGTTTTTGCCCGCCAGGTGGTGAATGCCACCGGAGTATGGACCGATGAAACGCAGGCCATGGTCACCGACCGCGGACAGCTGAAGGTCCGGGCATCCAAGGGCGTGCACCTGGTGGTGCCCCGGGACCGGATCCAGTCCACCGTAGGCATGATCCTGCGCACGGAAAAATCCGTCCTCTTTGTCATCCCGTGGGGCAGGCACTGGATCGTCGGCACCACGGACACCGACTGGAACCTGGATAAGGCGCATCCGGCAGCCACCTCGGCGGACATCGACTACATCCTTGAACACGTGAACCATGTACTGAAAACCCCGCTGACGCGCGAAGACGTCGAAGGCGTCTATGCCGGCCTGCGGCCGCTCCTGGCGGGCGAAAACGATTCCACGGCCAAGCTCTCACGTGAACATGTGGTGGCGCATCCGGTGCCCGGCCTGGTGGTCGTGGCGGGCGGCAAATGGACAACCTACCGGGTGATGGCCAAGGATGCCGTTGACGAGGCGGTCCGTGCCCTGGATGACAAGGTTCCGGAGAGCTGCACCTCCACCATCCCGCTCCTGGGCGCGGTGGGATACAAGGCATCCTGGAACCGCCGCCACCGCACCGCGGAGCATTACGGGGTCCACGTGGCCCGGGTGGAGCACCTGCTCAACCGCTATGGTTCGCTGGCCACCGAGGTGCTGGAACTCATCCGTGAAAAACCGGAGCTGGGGGAGGTCCTGCCCGGAGCGGATGATTATCTGCGTGCCGAAGTTGTGTATGCCACCACCGCGGAGGGTGCCCGCCATGTGGAGGACGTCCTGGCCCGGCGGACCCGAATCTCGATTGAGTCCTGGGACCGGGGCGTTTCCGCTGCCCCCGTGGTGGCCGAGCTCATGGCACCGATCCTCAACTGGAATGCCGAGCGGGTGCAGCAGGAAGTGGCCCATTATCAGGCCCGGGTGGAGGCCGAACGGCTCAGCCAGGAACAGCCCGACGACATCTCGGCAGATGCCGCCCGGCTGAAGGCGCACGATATTGCGCCGCTGACCTGAGGTGGAGCCTGAACTTTCCCTGAATGAGAAGGGTGCCGTGCTGACGGTTCCTGAGATGGTCATTCTGGAGATGGAAGCCGCAGACCGTTCCGATGCCGCAGCGCAGCTGGCCCGGCGGATGTATGAGCAGGGCCGGATCGACAATCTGGAGGCGTTCCTCGAGCAGGTCAACGCTCGGGAACACCAGATGGCTACCGGCCTGCCCGGCGGTATTGGCATGCCCCACGCACGCAGTGAACACGTGGTGCAAACCTCCATTGCGGTGGGAATCACCCGTTACGGCCACAGTATCGATTTTGGTGCCTCCGACGGCCCTGCAACCGTGATACTTCTCATAGCAACACCTGCAGGGGCCTTCTCCGAGCATTTGGAAGTTCTGGCCACTTTGGCACGGTCACTTTTCCGCCCGGCGTTCCGGGAGTCGCTCCGGCGGGCCAACGACGCCGAAGTCATTTCCGAACTCATCAACTCCTCGTTGGTGTTTTTTGACCACTGATGCCCGCGGGCATTGGGGGCGGAACGCCGGCATTGGGTTTTCTACACGCTTACGAAGTACGGTTAAGGCGTGCTGAAAACTGCTCTGCAACCCCGCTGGATCGCCGCGCTTCTTTTTGCCCTGGCGATGTCCACGGTCTTCGTGTTCCTGAGCCAGTGGCAGTTTTCGACGGCCGAGAGTGAGCCCCCTCCCGCTGCGACGCAAACCGAGGAAGTGCGTTCCCTGACCGAGGTCTTCACGCCGGGCGTGGAAATGCAGGGGACCACTGCCGACCAGATGGTGTCGATGACCGGGACCTTCCGGCCCGAAGACACCGTCCTGATCGATAACCGCCTCTACGACGGTGAGCACGGATACTGGGTGGTCACGGCCTTTGCTGTTGATGGAGCCCCCAACGGTGCAGTCATGCCGGTGGTCCGCGGCTGGGTTGCCGAGTCCGAAGATGCCGTAGCCGCCCCTGCCGGGGACGCCGTCGTCGTCGGCCGTCTGCTGCCGCCCGAGGGACCCGTCCCGCAGGCTCCCGAAGAGGGCATCCTGCCGAGCCTTGCCAGCGCCGAACTGATCAATGTCTGGGACACGCCCGGCTATTCTGCGTTCGTCACCGCCGATGAGATCACCGTGAACGGGGAAGCGCCCCAGAGCGGTGACATGCGGGTGGTCGAGGTGGACGCCCAGCCCCAGGAAACGTCAGTGAACTGGATGAATATTTTTTATGCCATCGAGTGGGTGGTCTTCGCCGGGTTCTCCGTGTTCCTGTGGTGGCGCCTGGTGGCGGACGCGCACCGTCGTTCCCTGGAGGACGACGACGACGAGTACTACGACGATGACGAAGACGATGATGAGGGCTCCGTTCCCGGACGTGCGGCCCCGACCAGTGAGGTACAGAAGTGACCGATCCAGCACAGGCGCCCACAGAGGCCACCGCAGCAACCAAGAAACCGCGCCGGAAGAAGCGCCGCTTCGGCGGCACCCACGCCCAGATCCGTTCCGCCCTGACGTTCTACAAGGTTTCCTCCTACGTCACCGGCGTGTTCCTGCTGCTGCTGTGCATCGAAATGATCCTCAAGTACGGCATGAAGATTGATGAGATCACGGTGGGCCCGCTGAACCTGTTCACCGGTGTTCTGATTGCCCACGGCTGGCTGTACGTGGTGTACCTGCTGGCCGATTTCCGGCTGTGGCAGCTGATGCGCTGGCCCTTCTCCAAGTTCATCCTGATCGCGCTTGGCGGAGTTATCCCGTTCCTGTCCTTCATCGTGGAGGGCCGGACGCACAAGCAGGTTCTTGCTGAGCTGGCAGCCCACCCCGAAGCGGCTAAGCGGTACTGAGCGCCGGCGTCTGCACATTCTGCACAGCCGGCGCAACCCGGGCCGGCCGGCAGCGGATGTGCAGGGCGGATGGTCCGGCGACTATCCTTGAAGCGTGACTAATTCCGCGACCCCTCCCACTGAAGAGCGCCCAGTCCTCGTTGTGGACTTCGGCGCACAATACGCCCAGCTCATTGCCCGCCGGGTGCGCGATGCAGATGTCTATTCCGAGGTGGTTCCCCACACCTTCACCACGGAACAGATTCTGGCTAAGAACCCGGCAGCCATCATCCTTTCCGGCGGCCCCTCGAGCGTTTACGCCGAAGGTGCCCCCGCCGTCAGCGAAGGCCTGTTCGAGGCCGGCGTCCCGGTCCTGGGCATCTGCTATGGCTTCCAGGCCATGGCCAACGCCCTGGGCGGCACGGTCGCCAGGACCGGACTGCGTGAATACGGCTCCACCGATGCCACGGCTGTCAACGGATCCCGCTCCATCCTCGAAGGCACCCCGGAACACCAGAACACCTGGATGAGCCACGGAGACAGCGTCCAGGCGGCTCCTCCCGGATTCGACGTCCTGGCCACCACTGCCGGCGCTCCCGTGGCTGCTATCGCCAACGAAGAGAAGCGCCTCTACGGCGTCCAGTGGCACCCCGAGGTCAAGCACTCAGCCCACGGCCAGACCGTCCTGGAGAACTTCCTCTTTAAGGGTGCAGGCCTCGAGCGCAGCTGGACCACAGGCAACATTGTCGAAGAGCAGGTTGAGCGTATCCGCGCGCAGGTGGGCAGCGCCCGCGTCATCTGCGGTCTCTCCGGCGGTGTCGACTCCGCCGTTGCAGCGGCCCTGGTGCAGCGCGCCGTCGGCGATCAGCTGACCTGTGTGTTCGTGGACCATGGACTGCTGCGCGAAGGCGAAGCAGAGCAGGTGGAACGCGACTTCGTAGCGGCCACCGGAGTTAACCTCTATGTGGCCAACGAGCAGCAGCGCTTCCTCGAAGCCCTCGCCGGCGTCACCGATCCAGAGACCAAGCGAAAAATCATCGGCCGCGAATTCATCCGCGCGTTCGAAGAAGCCGAACGCGCCATCATGAGCGAGGCCGACGCCGCGGGAGAGCCGATCCGCTTCCTGGTTCAGGGCACCCTGTACCCGGACGTCGTCGAATCCGGCGGCGGCGAGGGCGCAGCCAACATCAAGAGCCACCATAATGTGGGCGGGCTGCCCGAGGACATGCAGTTTGAACTCGTGGAGCCGCTGCGCGCGCTGTTTAAGGACGAAGTCCGCGCCGTGGGCCGCGAGCTGGGCCTGCCGGCCGAGATTGTGGGCCGCCAGCCGTTCCCCGGCCCCGGCCTGGGCATCCGCATCATCGGCGAGGTCAACCAGGAACGTCTGGACCTGCTGCGTCGCGCGGACGCCATTGCCCGCGCCGAGCTGACCGCTGCCGGCCTGGACAACGAGGTGTGGCAGATGCCCGTTGTCCTTCTGGCGGACGTGCGCAGCGTAGGCGTCCAGGGCGACGGCCGGACCTACGGTCATCCGATTGTCCTTCGCCCGGTTTCCAGCGAGGACGCGATGACCGCTGATTGGTCGCGCCTGCCGTACGACCTGCTGGCACGCATCTCCAACCGGATCACCAACGAAGTCGATGGGATCAACCGCGTGGTTCTGGACGTTACGTCCAAGCCGCCGGGAACCATCGAGTGGGAGTAGCTTGAGAGCGGGGGACAGCCCATTTGGGCTGTCCCCTCTTTCGTCCCCCCGCGTTGCTATGTCGGGCAAACCCGGCAAGAAGCGATAGTTTGGAAGGTATGCCAATTTGGTCAAGAACGTCGCGCGGAAGTGCAGAAATGAGGGCACCAGTGTCTGAGCAGAATCCCGGGGACAACGCCTCGGACTTCCTGCTGCCGTGGCTGGGGCAACTGGGACAGCATGCCGGAGCGGACACGCTGCTTCACTTCACCCCGTCAGCCTCCAACAGCATCGACCTGACCCATGCGCATCCTTCCGGGCTTGCCCAGCTGCTGGCGGGACGGCGCACGCGGCTGTCCACGCTGCTGCGCGACTCCGAGCAGTACGGAGCAGCCATGAAGGCCGGGCGCCTGCTGCGCGCCAAGATCTATGAACTCGGCACGGACCGCGGGATCGACGTCGGCTATCTGGCCGCGGGCACCGCCTCGTGGCGATACGCGGACGACGACGCCGTCCGCCCCGAATCCCTCACCGCCCCGGTCCTGCTGACACCGGTATCGCTGACCGTGCACCCGTCGCAGGACGACTACGAGCTGCAGCTGACCGACAAAGCAGCCCTGAACCCTGCTTTTGTCCGGCACCTGCAGCACGAGCAGGGACTGGACCTCGATGTCGAGGCCCTGGCCCGCCTGGCCTACGGCACTGCGCGGTTTGACCCGCATCCCGTCCTGGAAAAACTGCGGGCTGTTACTGAGGGTGTCCGCGGCATCAACATCGAACACCGGCTCCTGGTCTCCACCTTCGCCGATCTCTCTGACCTGTCTGAAGACAGCGCCCTGGATCCCGCCCATCCCGTCCTGAGGGGCCTGATGGACGCTGCCCGCGGCAAGACCTCCTCAGTTCCCGCCGCCAAGGATCCCGGACTCCCGCCGCTGGATGACCGTCTGCCGGCTGATGAGCTGCTGGTCCTGGATGCAGATCACGAGCAGCAGGATGTCCTGGACCTGGTCCTGGCCGGCCAGTCGCTGGTGGTCTCCTCGCCTCCCGGAACCGGTCAGACACAGACCGCGCTCAACGCCGCTGCCGCGCTGGTCCATGCCGGCAAATCGGTGCTTGTGGTTGCCGAACGCCGCGGCACCCTGAACCAGTTCGTCTCTGAACTGGATAACCTGCACCTGGGCTCCGCCGTCCTCCAGCTTAATGCCGGCCTGTCCGAACAGCAGCTCAAAGACCAGCTCATCCGGGCCATTGTCCGCAATGAAAAGGCGGCCGCTCCGGAGCTGGAGAGCCTGCACAAGGTCCTTGTGGCCAACCGGCACCAGCTGCGCGATCACGTCAAATCGCTGCATAATGTGCGCCGGCGCTGGGGCTGCTCTCCCTATCAGGCCATGCAGTCCCTCGCGGAGCTCACCTCCATGACTCCGGCACCGGCTACCACCGTCCGGCTCATGCGAAGCGTTCTGGACAGCATTACGGACCGCACCGAACTGACCGGAAGGCTGCGCCGTGCCGCCGAACTGGGCAGTTTCAGCCGCGCCGCCACCACCAGCCCCTGGTTCGGTGCCAAACTGCTCAACCGCAAGGAAACCGAAGAAGCCTACGAGCTGACCCAGAGCCTGGCCCGCGATCTGCCGGAGCTGCGTGCCAAGGTCCAGGCAGTGGCCGAGCATTCGCAGATCCGCCTGGGCGAGACCTTTGCCCAGTGGGGCGAACAGCTTGAACTGCTGGTCGCTGTGCGCGAAAGCCTGGATAAGTTCACCCCGGATATCTTCGACCGTCCGGTCAGCGACCTGATCTCGGCCACCGCTTCATCCTCCTGGCGGCGTGAGCGCTCAGTGGACATGAGCTCCATGACCCGCTCCCGGCTCCGGCGGGTGGCCAAGGAATACATCCGGCCCGGCGTGCACATTTCAGACCTGCACTCCTCCCTCGTGGAGGTCCAGCAGCAGCGGGCCGTGTGGGCCCGCTACGCCACCACGCAGCGTCATCCTTCTGTGCCCACCGGACTGGCGGACATCAATCGTTCCTACCTCACCGTCAAGGACCAGCTGGACACCCTCACCGGAATCCTTGAGGGAACCCCGGCCAAGCCGGACCTTGCCGAGCTGACCCTGGATGAGCTGGAGAAGCAGCTCGACGCACTGGCCGGGGATCGTGAAACTTTGGAAACGCTTCCCGAGCGCACCCTGCTGCTGGGCGAAATGCGTGATCAGGGCCTGGGCGAACTGCTTGACGACCTCGAAGCACGCGAAGTCCAGCCCCGGCAGGTCGGATACGAGCTGGAACTTGCCTGGTGGCAGTCCGCTCTTGAAGCAATGATCAGCGGCGATGACTACCTGGCGATGTCCGACGGAGACAGCCTCCGTCGCCTCGAAGCCGAATACCGGCTGGCGGACAATGCCCATGTGGCCTCAGGTAGCTCGAGGGTGCGGTTTGCTCTGGCGGAGCGCTGGCGCCGCGGCGTCAAGGCATCGGGAGCCGACGCGGCTACCCTGCGGGACGCCATCAAGAATGGCCCGCTGACACTGGCGGACCTATGCTCACAGTCCGAGGATCTGGTGTCCGCACTGCTTCCCATCTGGGCGGCCAGCCCGCTGGTGCTGCCCATGGTCCTTCCGGGGAACCGGTCTTTCGACACCGTCATTGTGCTCGACGCCGAATCCACCTCCCTTCAGTCAGCTGTTCCCGCATTGGCACGCGCCGCTCAGGTGGTGGCGTTCGGTGACGGGCAGCTGGGCGGGCCGCGGCCGTTTACGATCGGCGTTGAGCCGTCCCGCCCGGCCGGGGAACAGGATGATCTGGTCAGCGCCTTCGAAGCCCTGGCCAAGGTCCTTCCGACCCGGACCCTGTCCACCATGTACCGCGGCACTGATCGGGCCCTCATGAACCAGCTGGGGCGGAGCTTTTATGACGGTCGCCTGACCACGGTTCCGCGGGGATCGGACCTTTCCGCTGATGAACGCTCGCTTGTTGTCGAATACCTTGCGGACGGCACGGGAATGCCCAGTGCGGACCATGAGGGCGTCGAAAGCGTAGCTGCAGAGGTCAACCGGGTTGTTGACCTGGTCTTTGAGCACATCCGCCGCCGGCCGCACCAGTCCCTTGCCGTTGTCACGGCAAGCCCGCGGCACGCCGTGCGCGTGGCCGAAGCCATCCGGGTCCAGATGGCTAATTTCCCCTGGGCCTCGGACTTCTTCACCCCGGGCAAGGAGTCCTTCCGCGTGGTTCCCGTGGACCGCGCCGCCGGCCTGGTCCGGGACTGCGTGATTTTCTCGCTCGGCTTTGGACGCACCCCGCACGGCAGGGCCCTGCATACCTTCGGTCCGCTCTCTGCGGCGGACGGGCGCGGCAAATTCCTCACCGCCATGACCCGCGCCCGCAGCAGGCTCCATGTCCTGACCTGTTTCCGTCCGGAGGACCTGGATAAGTCGCGGCTCGGGTACGGAGCCCTCGATTTCTATGAGCTCATCAGCCGTGAGCTGGATCCGGCCGCTGCCGCAGCCCAGCACAGTGAAGAAGCTGCAACGGTCAGCTCATCGCGCGGGAGCGAGGGAGCCGGCGGCATCATGGATGAGGATCCGCTGGTCGCGGACCTGGTCAATCGGTTGCGGGCACGCGGAGCGAAGGTTTGGGACCACTACCAGGGGACCATCGACATTGTGGCCACCGTGGACCGCAGCAGCACCGACGGTGAGCATGCTGTGCCCATGGCGATCGAATCCGACGGTACCGAACGGTACCGGACCATGAGCGTGCGTGAACGCAGCCGGCTCCGGCCGCAGCTGCTGGAGAGGCTGGGCTGGCGCTATATGCCGCTATGGACCATCGAGGTTTTCAGCGACCCGTCCGCCTGCGCGGATTTGGTGGGACGCTACCTGAATCTGCCGGCCCCCCGTGAGGGTGAAGAGAAGGCCGGCCGACCCGCGGGCACCTCGGTCAGCGGATCGCTGGCCCGCAGGGGCAATCTTTCTGTGACTCCGCACGGCAGCAGCCGGGTCAGGGAACGTGGCACCATTACAGCTAAGCCTGAGCCTGATCCCGGCACTGAGACCTCTGCCCGGGAGGCGCGCCGGCCGTGACACCCCGGACGCCGCACCGCCGAGCCACCGGAGGGACTGTTCCGCCCCGTCCACCGGAGCGAGCCTCCGAACCGGCTAAATCCTCCGGTGAGCCTCAGATACTTAAGGCGAAAGCTGCTGACGACGATCCCCGTGCCTGGGGGGACGCCCCCGAAGACAGAGACTCCTGGCTTGCGGAACAGCGCCCCCCGCACTGGGACTGACGGATAGGATCCTGACGTCCGGGGTCAGCCGCCGGCCAATATCAGGTGGACTTGGCCGGACCCCGCGGCCGCTGCCAGGGCTGCCGCCTGCTCCGGTGCGGTAGCCAGCACCACCACCGCGCCGGTCTCGGCGGAGGCGGGCCAGGCTGAATCGGTATCCGCGGCAGTCCACAGCACCGGCGCGCCCGCTATAAGCAGGGCCGGAGCATCGGCAGCCAGCTGTCCGTCCGGGCTCCCCAGGACAACGTCCACCAACTGCCCGGGGGACAGCATCTGGACCATGACCGGATCCGAGGGACGGACCGCCACGGCCACGGAACCGGGCGGTGCACCAGTCAGGAGTCCGGTGCCAACCAGGGATGTCTGCATCAGCGGGCTCCCGCGCTTCAGGGGAGTGGCCAGCCGCCGCCCCGAAGCCTGGGCAGGCGAGGTGAAAGAATCGGGCGGTACAGCGGCTGCGGGCACGGATACCGTGCGGAGGTCCCGGGATGTTAGCAGCGCACCCGCAGGCAGGTCCGCGGCGGAAACGACCAGTGCATAATCGCCCGATTCCGGCGGCAGCAGCGCCTGGACAGCGGCACCCGCAGCCGCGCAGCACAGCAGTGCCGCGAGGAGGCGGCGCCGGCGCAGGACAAATCGCCGCAAGCGGATCGTGAGGCCGGAGGCGGCACGGGATTTCGGCGCTGTAAATAAAGGCACGTTCCGAGCGTAGGTCCGAACCAGGGCGGAACCCCGGCCGTTCCCATCCGGTGTGGATATGCTCTCCCCGTCCAGGCGTTGGGGAGGAGGATAGCGCGGTTCCCCGCGGTCTAAGCGGCGGAGGAACCCGTGCCGGCCTTTGAGCCAGCGGTAGCGGAGCCTGCGGAAGATGATTTCTCTGCCGCAGATGCGGCAGGTGCGGACGTCGCGGAACTGCTGCTGTCGGTCCTTGCGGGTGCCGCGGGAACCGTGTTTTTGGCATCCCGTGAATCAGTGCGGTAGAAACCCGATCCCTTGAAGACCACGCCCACACTGTTGAATTTCTTGCGCAGGTTCCCTTGGCATGCAGGGCAAACAGTCAGGGTGTCATCGGTAAAGGACTGCTGGATGTCGAAAGCGGAACCGCAGTCCTTGCAGGCATAGGCATACGTGGGCACTGTTACTTACTCCTCCTGAGAACCAAGATGTCAGGCCATGCGCTCGGCTTCCGTCATCAAACGGCGGCTGGCACTCCATGGCCTTGAGTGCTAACTATACACCGGGCGCTCAGGAAGCTCAGTCCACTGTGAGGGAGTCAGCACCGCATTCATCGGCTGGTCCAGGGAACCGGATGCCCACGACGGGGCGGGAACAAATTCATGGTCGTAGACCACGCCCGCCGCCGGTGCGGTACCGCCGGCGGCTCTGAATCCGGCCAAAAACCGGTCATAGTAACCGCCGCCTTTGCCCATCCGTGCCCCGGCGCGGTCCACCGCCAGGGCGGGCACCAGGAGAAGCCTCAGATCCGGCAGGTCCTGCACCGGCAGGCGCGGCCCCGCAGGTTCCGGAACAGACGGGAACAAGCCCGGAACGAGCTCAACGCCGGGTGTCCAACGGCACCAGGAGAGCCTGCGGTCAGGCTCGCAGACGGGCACAACGACGCCGTATCCGTGCTCATGGAGCCCCGCCAGTAGTGGCGCAGTGTCCGGTTCGCGCCCCGCGGACAAGTAGGCAGCCACTGTGGCACCAGCCGGTATCAGTCCAGGGACGACAGCGAGAGCCTGCGCCGCCAGGGACCGGCCGGCGGCCCGGGCGGCATCGGCGGGCAGTTCCCGGCGCAGCCTGCGGAATTCGTTTCGGGCACGGTCCTTGGACACGGCAGGGTCAACCATTTATCCATTGTTGCAAATGGAGGCACTGCTTTACGGTGTGCATTTGGTGCAAAGGGTCCGCGCTTAGGTACTCTTACGGACATGACTTCACGCGCCACCGTAACCAAAGCCGTAATCCCCGCAGCCGGGCTGGGCACCCGTTTTCTGCCGGCCACCAAGGCCATGCCCAAGGAGATGCTGCCGGTCGTGGACAAGCCCGCTATCCAGTACGTGGTGGAAGAGGCCGTGAACTCGGGTATGTCGGACATCCTGATGATTACGGGCCGCAATAAGCGGTCCCTGGAAGACCACTTTGACCGTGTTCCTTTTATTGAAAAGACGCTGGAAGATAAGGGCGATCTCGAAAAGCTGGCGATGGTCCGGGCCGCTTCGGAACTGGGTGAAATCCACTATCTGCGCCAGGGCGATCCCAAGGGTCTTGGGCATGCAGTGCTGCGCGCCAAGCTGCACGTCGGTGACGAGCCGTTCGCAGTACTCCTTGGGGATGACCTGATCGACGCCCGTGACGAGCTGTTGACCCAGATGGTCGAGGTCCAGGCCAAGACCGGAGGGTCCGTCATTGCCCTGATCGAGGTGGAGCCCGAGCAGATCAGCGCCTACGGCTGCGCCGACATCTCCGTTGTTGAGGGCGAAGACTATGTCCGGGTGAACAAGCTGGTGGAGAAGCCCGACGTTGACGAGGCTCCGTCCAACCTTGCCGTCATCGGCCGGTATGTTCTCCACCCGGCCGTGTTTGAGGTGCTGGAACAGACCGGCCCCGGCCGCGGCGGAGAAATCCAGCTGACCGACGCACTGCAGACCCTGGCTGCACGGGAAGAAGGCGAAGGTGCCGGCGTCTACGGCGTCGTCTTCCGCGGCCGCCGGTATGACACCGGTGACAAGCTGAGCTATCTGAAGGCCGTAGTGACGCTGGCCTCCGAGCGCGAAGACCTCGGTCCCGACCTGCGCGAGTGGCTCAAGGACTTCACCGGGACGCTCGAAAGCTGATGCCGTGTGGGGGTCGGTCATCTGGCCGGTGACGCTGGAATGCGGCGACGTGGGGCTGCGGCCCATCCGTCACCGCGACCGGCGTGAATGGACCGATCTCCGCATCCGCAATGCGAAGTGGATGGCACCCTGGGAAGCGAGCAATCCGCTCCCCGGCGGAGAGCTGCCCTCCTATGCGGCAATGGTGCGCAGCCTGAACCAGCAGGCGCGTCAGGATTCAGCTCTGCCCTTCCTCATCACTGAACGCGACGGGCTCCGCTCCGGGCCGGCTATTGCCGGTCAGCTGACGGTTTCCACCATTGTGTGGGGATCGGCCCGCATGGCCACCCTGGGATATTGGGTGGACGAAGCGAGAGCCGGCCGCGGGATCGCCCCGACAGCCGTTGCTATGGCCACGGATCATTGTTTTCGGGTGCTGGGGCTGCACCGCATGGAAATCAACATCAAGCCGGACAATGCCGCCAGCCTTCGCGTGGTAGAAAAGCTGGGGTTCCGAGACGAGGGGATGCGGAAGAAATATCTTCACATCGCCGGCCAGTGGGCGGATCACCGCAGCTTTGCGCTCACCACCGAGGACGTGCCCGAGGGCCTGCTGAACCGCTGGCTGGCCTCCAGATGAGATCCGGGCGTGCCTTTTTTGCCACAGTGCGCCGACACACCGGCAGTAATGCACTGCCTGCTGTGCATTAGCTCATAACGTCGTAGATGTGGACTTCCCTCTTAACAGCTCCCTAATCCTGGCCATCACTGTTGGCCTCTGGCTGCTGTGGGTTGCTCCCTACGTTTTCCGCCGATCCGACGTCCCCGTCATGTCGGCAGCTGCTGTGCAAACGGTGATGCCAGCTCCCTCGTCAACAGCCATCCGCTCTTCCATCTCCGCCGATGGACTGTCCCAGCAGGGGAACACCATGTACAACCATTCCGCCCACCAGCCCGGCAACTCCCGGAACGAAAATGCCGCGTTCCGGGGAACAGGTTCCGCAGGCAGGCCGGCAGCGGCGCCGGTTCGGCAACCGGCTTTCCGAATCCGCTACGGCCGGACGGCCCTTGCCCTTGCCGGAGCACTGGCGCTCACCGCCGCCGTTGTTGGACTGCCGCTGGCGGCTTTTGGGGCTGCCTCGTGGTGGCTGCCGGTGGGTGCCCTGGCAGCAGCCGGGGCGGCAACGGCCTCCCTTCGCTCACTTGCAGTGCGGGACCGGCGACGGCGTGTTGATGCGGCCTTCCGTGCAGCGATGAGTGGCGCCCGGCAGTCCGCGCCGGCACCGGTGTCCGCCCCCGTGTCCCGCCCTGCTCCGGAACAGCAGCCCACCTCCGCGGAACCCATGCGGCAGCGGGAAACCGCCCTCTTTGACCGCGAAAGCACGCCGGGCACCAAGACCGCGCCGGCGGTTGTAGCGGGCACTGCCACTGCCCCGGGAGCACCAAACCGCCGTCCGACTGCTGCGGAACTTCGCAGCGCCGCTCTGAACCTTGCCGCGGCCTCGGAAGCTAAAGCCCCTTCCGGGCCGCCGAAGACCTCCACGACGCCGTGGGAGCCCGTTGAGGTTCCCAAGCCCACCTATGTGGACGCCGCGGTTGCGCAGCGTCCGGTGCCGGAACCCCTGGTTCCGCCACAGACGCCCAAGCCCGCCGCCCGAACCTCCATCCGTGCCGGTGCGGTTGCCGCAGCTGCTGAGGCCGAGTCTGCCGGCAGTGACGCAGCACCTGGCACGGGCAAGATCAATCTGGACGATGTGCTGCAGCGCCGCCGCGCCTAAGCCACTGCAGCCGGTATGAATCCCGGGAGCCGGACCGGCGTTTTCCGGACTGAAGCCCTCCAGAAACTCCGCCTGGAGGGACCCGCTATGTCGGGGCCACTGACAGCGGCTCTCCGGCCGCTGGGCCTGGTGCCCGCTTCCTGGAGCCATCTTCGTTCCCATCACCGGCCCGGCGCGGGAATCAGCGCCCTTTACCGCGTGGAAGCGGTGCCCCGCTCTGCGAACCGCGCGCAGCAACCGTTGCGCCTCCAGGTGGGGGCAACCACCGCTTCGCTCAGTGCAGACCAACACCGCAACACGGTCCGGGGGGCCGTGGATGACACAGTGATGCGCCTCTGGGTGCATCCCCGGGATCCCGTCCTTTCCGGGCTGACCTGGGCCACAAGCCCCGGAGCCGTGGCCCGCAATCTTTTCGGCGCCGAAGAGGGCGGGGCCCGGGCTGCGCTGAAGCTGGTGGCCTACCGACCCCTGCGCCGAGCAGTGATTCGGGCCCGGTTCAACGGTGTCACCGCTTATCTCAAAGTTCCGCAGCCCCGTTTGGCCTCCGAGCTTCGCCGGCGGCTGGAACTGGCCGCGTCCGCCGGCCTTCCCGTGCCGCCCCTGCTGCCCGTGAGAGCCGGGGCCGGTCCGGACGTGGATGCGGTCCTCGCACTGGGGTCCCTGCCCGGGCGGAACCTCCATCAGGAGCTGAGGGAGGGATCAGCTGCTGCACTTGATCCCGGCGTCCTGACCGGGCTGCTGGCCGGGCTGCCCGGCGAGGCCCTTGCCTTTCCGCGCAGACCGGCCTGGTCCGAGCGTGTCCTGGACTACGCCGCCGGTGCGGCAGTTGCTCTTCCGGAGGCGGCGGACCGGATTATCCGCTGCGCCCGGGAAACAGATGAGGCGGTCCGCTCGGCGGTCCCGGGTCCGGTAGTGCCCACCCACGGCGACTTTCACGGCGGAAATCTGCTCGCTGTTAGCGGTCAAGGAGGCCTGCAGCTCAGCGGCATGCTGGATGTAGATTCACTGGGTCCGGGTTACCGGGTAGATGACCTGGCGTGTTTCCTGGGACACCTGTACGTGTTCGCCGCCCTGAATCCGCGTCACGACGGGCTGCGGAGAGCTGCCGAGCGTTTTGCGGACGCCTTCGCCGCGGATACGGATCCGGCAGCGCTCTACTCTCGTTCGGCTGCCGTGGCCCTGACGCTGGTGGCCGGAGCCTCCGGACAAGGAAGCCGGGGCGGAGAACGGGCTTTGGCCACTGCTGAGGAGCTTTTGGCGCGCTCCCGGAACTTCCTAACCGCTGGCCGCAAGGGCTAGGCGGAGGGCACCAGCTTTTCCAGCAGCGGCTCGCTCCGGTACGGAATGTGTTCGTGCAGCGCCAGCACCGTCTCGGTGCGGATCACGCCCTTGATGCGCAGCACGGAACGCAGCGCCTGCTGCAGCTGCTGGGTGTCCGTGGCGGCGAGGCGGCACCAGACATCACCATGTCCGGAAATCTCGTGCACCTCCAGAATCTGCGGAAGGGTGCGCAGCCCCGCAATAACCGTGTCCAGTTCCCGGTGGGACACCTCGATGGTGACGAACGCGAGCACGTCATAACCCAGGCGTGCCAGATCGATGTCCCGTCCGCCGGGCCGGATCACCCCGGCCTTGTCCAGGTGCTTCAAATGGCTCTGGGTGGTATTGCGGGCAATGCCCAGAGTTTCACTGAGCTCACTTATCTGCGCCCGCGGATCCCGCACCAGTTCCAGCAGCAGCGACAGGTCAAGGGCATCCAGATTGCCCATAGCGCGCATCTCCTCTCAGTGGTTCCCGAGTATTTTGATCAAAACCATCAATTATTGGCACATTGTCGTTTGATCGGACCCGATAGGCCTCATCCTATAGATGATTCCATCAGAAATACTCGGCCCAGATAGTGCTCGGCCGTGAACCGCTGTAGCCCACAAGCAGCAGCGGACAAGAACACGGAAAAAGGTAAGTGAAAGCGCGTTGACGGTCCTTAGTGAACTGCGGATGCGGCCGGCCCCGGCCGGGCGCCGCGAGTGGGACGCGGCCCGCCGTCCGCGGCTGCTGCTCACCCTCGCCGTCATGACCACGCTGCTGGTGGGCGCCAACCTCGCCACGCCGCTGTATCCGCTGCTGGGGGACCGGCTGGGCATGACCCACTTTGGCGTCACCCTGGCCTTCGCCGCGTATGTCATGGTCTTAGTGGCAGGACTGCTGCTGGTGGGACACTGGTCCGACTTCATTGGCCGGCGGGCGGCTTTGGTGCTGGCCGGCGTCGTCAGCCTCCTCGGCGGCGTGCTGTTCGGAACGGCAACCGGGATGGGCGCCCTCATAGCGGGACGTGCCCTGCAGGGGGCATCAGTGGCGCTGGCGACCGGCGCGAGCTCGGCAGCGCTCCGTGAACTGCTGCCGCACCGCCCGGAGTGGGCCACCCGCTTTACGCTGCTGGTATCCGCCGGCGGAGTGGCCGCCGGACCGGTGATCGGGGGCCTGCTGTCGCTGCTCCCGGCCCCTACCCTGACCCCGTTCCTGATCCATTCCGCCGTCCTGGCCGCACTGCTGGTTCCGCTGTGCCTGCTCAAGGCACGCCCGGCCATTGCCGCTCCGCCGTACGGCCGGGTGCTGAAGGCCTTGCGCCCCCGGCGCCTGGCGGTGTCCCAAAGGGCCAGGCCGCAGTTCTGGATGGCCTCACTCACCGGCTTCCTGAGCTTTGCCGTCTTCGGTTTCTACCTGTCCCTGGCACCGACGTACTTTGCCGGCATTGCCGGCACTTCCGCCCGGCCCGTAGTGGGCCTGCTGGCGGCCCTGGCCCTGGCCGCATCAGCCGTCAGCCAGCTCACCGGTGTGCGTGGACGATGGGTAGTTCCGGCCGGGCTGGCATTGATGGGCACCGGCGTGGCGCTGATCCCCGCCGCCGGAGCGGCGGGAAGCGTGTCTCTTCTGGTAGTAGCCTCGGTGGCCGCAGGTTTTGGGCAGGGGATGGCCTTCCGCGCCGTTTTCAACGATGTCGCCGCCAGTGTCGAGGCGGCCCAGCATGCCCAGATCATCAGCACGGTCTACGTCATCACGTATCTGGGCAGCGCCCTTCCCGTTCTGGGCCTGGGCGCTGCCGGTGCCCTCTGGGGCCTGTCGGTTGCGGTGGCCTGGTTCGCCGCCGCCATCACGCTCAGCTGCGCGGTCCTATGTGTCTTCGCCCTGATGCGGGTCATCCGGAGGGGAGCCTGACCGGGCCCGGGCAGCGGCCCCACCGCTTTCAGGAGCGTGGGCCGGACACTAAAAGTGCCGCAGACGTGCCGCACGGCGCTGCTGGAAAGTAGGGTGGTTCAATGGACATTTTCCGTGGAACTCCGAACACAGGCGCCGGGCACCGGGTCATCGGGCTGGATATTGGCGGGACCAAGACCCACGGCCTGCTTCTGGTCAACGGCGTGCCGGCGGCGGAGGCCATGGCCGGCAGCGCCAACGTTCAAAACGTCAGCACGGCACAGGCCGCCGCCAACCTCGCCGAGATCTTTTCGGCACTTGGTCCGGGCCCGGTGGAGCGGGTCATTGCCGGTTCCGGGGGCATTGACACGGACGACGACGCCGCGGCCCTCCGTGCGTTGATCAGCCCGCATGCCCCGGAAGCCGTCGTGGACGTCATCCACGACACCCGCCTGATCCTGGCCGCGGGTGAAAGCCCGGACGGCATAGCCCTCATCGCCGGAACGGGATCGGTTGCCTGGGGGCTGGGCCCGAACTCAGATGAAGCGCGCTGCGGGGGCTGGGGCTATCTTTTGGGAGATGAAGGCAGCGGCTACTGGATTGGGCGGGAAGCCGTGCGCCACACGCTGCGCAGCTTCAATCTCCGTCACGAGCCGGATCAGCTGGCCACGGCCCTGCTAGCCGCCTGCTCGCTGGATGAACCGGAGGAGCTCATTTCCCTGTTCCACTCCGCGGAGACGGGGAGGCGCTACTGGGCGGGGAAAGCCTCAGTGGTCTTTGACACTGCGGTCGAGGGCAGCGCCGTGTCCATGGAGATTATTGAGGCTGCCGCCCGCCATCTCGCCGGGCTGGTCCAGGACACGGCCCGGCTCCTGAATATCAGCGGTCCGGTGGTGGTAGGCGGCGGCCTGGGCATGAACCAGCCGCTGCTTCAGGACCGGCTGCGGCAGGACCTGGAAAGGTCCGGACTGACCGGTATCCGGTTCCTGCGGCAGGACCCCGTCCACGGAGTCCGATATTTGGCCGCACCGGACGTGCAGCGTGGCTGAGCATTTCGACACCCGTGTGGGAGCCTACGCGGTGGTCATCCGGGACGGCAGCATCCTGCTTTCGCACTGGCGGGACCATGGCTACTCCGGGTGGACCCTGCCCGGCGGAGGGCTGGAATTACGGGAGGACGCACCCGCCGCCGTGGTGCGGGAAGTCCGCGAGGAAACCGGCTACAGCGTGGAAGCGGAGGAACTGCTGGGGGTGGACAGCATCTTCATTCCCCCGGAGCACCGCTTCCCCGGCGAAAACCGGCGGCTGCTCCATGCGCTGCGGATCATCTACCGCGCCCGGGTTCTCGCCGGAACGTTGACCCACGAACTGGACGGCAGCACGGACGAGGCGGCCTGGGTGCCCCTGGAACGTGTTCCGGAACTGGGTGCGACACCCCTGGTGCAGGTGGGGCTAGAGTTATCCATCCGTATGCCTGCCTGTTCCGAATAATCAGCGGCAGCGCATACTGTGCGTGTCCATCGGTGACCATATGGGAGGGCATCTGCTGCGCAGAAGTCCTCCAAACCCCAACGGAAGGTATTCCCATGACCCCGCCGGATTCCGCGCCGCGGACCGCCGAACCAATGATCAGCTTTCGCGGTGTCACCAAATCGTTTGCCGGTTCCTCGGCAGCTGCCGTGGAAAATCTGAGCATGGATATTGACCGAGGTGCCATCACCGTCTTCGTGGGCCCCTCGGGCTGTGGGAAGACCACGTCGCTGCGCATGATCAACCGGATGGTCGAACCCACTTCCGGGTCCATCACCGTGGACGGCACCGATGTCAGCGGCGTCAAGGCTCCCGAACTGCGGCGCTCCATGGGATACGTCATGCAGTCCGCCGGGCTGATGCCGCACCGTACCGTGCTGGACAACGTGGCCACCGTTCCGCGGCTTAACGGGCAGTCCAAGGCCCACTCCCGGGCCCGTGCCGCGGAGCTGCTCGACGTCGTCGGGCTGGCTTCCGCAATGGGCGGACGCTACCCGGCCCAGCTCTCCGGCGGACAGCAGCAGCGCGTGGGCGTGGCCCGCGCGCTCGCCGCCGACCCCCCGGTGCTGCTCATGGACGAACCCTTCAGCGCGGTGGATCCGGTGGTCCGCGCCGAGCTGCAGCAGGAGTTGCTGCGCCTGCAGCGGGACCTGGCCAAAACAATCGTCTTTGTCACCCACGACATTGACGAAGCCACCATCCTGGGGGACAAGGTAGCCGTTTTTGCCGTGGGCGGCCGGCTGGCCCAGTACGCAGCTCCGGAGGAGATCCTGCGTGCCCCCGTGGATGATTTCGTGGCGGGCTTCGTAGGCCGGGACCGCGGGTTCCGGCACCTTTCCTTCCAAACGGGACAGGAAGTGCCGCTGCATCCGGTCCAGCTCCTGGACCCGGCCGCCCTGGCCGATCCCACCGTGGCACTGGAGGGAGACTGGGCTCTCGCGGTGGACGACGACGGGCGCCCGCTGGGCTGGGTGCCTGCCTCCCGCCGGGCGGGAATCACCGCGGCAAGCCAGCTGGTTCCCGGCGGCTCGCTGTACCGTGAAGGCCAAAATCTGCGCCAGGCACTGGACGCGGCGCTGTCCTCGCCCGCAGGTGTGGGCGTGGCCGTTGACGCACAGAACCGGGCGATCGGGGCGATCCGTCCGGCTGAGGTGCTGGCCCTGATCGAGGCCGCCCGGCTGCAGCGGAGCGCAGGCTGACATGGAGTGGTTCCTTGCCCACACCGACCAGGTGTTCCGGCTGACCGGACTGCACCTGTTCCAATCAGTGGTGCCGCTGGTCCTGGGCGTCATCATTGCCGTGCCGCTGGCCGCACTGGTCCGCGGTAACAAGCGGATCCGCGGCAGTGTGCTCGCCACCGGGTCGCTGCTTTACACCATTCCCTCGCTGGCGCTTTTTGTCACACTGCCGGCCATCCTTGGAACCCGCATCCTGGACATCAGCAACATCATTATCGCCCTGACCATTTATGCCGTGGCGCTGATGCTGCGGGTGGCCGTGGACGCCTTCGACTCGGTGGACGACGGCGTGCGGCAGGCCGCTGTTGCCATGGGCTACCGGCCGCTGCGCCGGTTCCTGACCGTGGATCTGCCCCTGTCGGTGCCGGTGCTGATTGCCGGGCTGCGGGTGGTCTCGGTCAGCAACATCTCCATGGTGAGCGTGGGCGCCCTGATCGGAGTGGAAAATCTGGGCTTCTTCTTCCGGGACGGGCTGCGGCGCTACTTCATCACCGAGATCGTGGTGGGGATTATCGCCACCCTGGTCCTGGCCTTCGTCATGGACCTGTTGCTGGTGCTGCTGCAGCGCGCCCTGACCCCGTGGCTGCGGGCGGGCAAATCCGCGGGCAGCAAGACCGGCGGCTCCGGCCGGCAGAAATCCAACGCCCACGGTGAAAGCGCGTCCGGAAACGGAACCTCCGGACCGTCCCGCCCACTGCCGGCGGCGCCGGACGCCGCATTGAAGGGGGCCTAGGCCATGGCCGTGACTATTCCCCGCACCGAGTACACCTCCACCAATGCCCTGGGCCAGGGCTGGGAATGGCTGAGCGACCCGGCCAACTGGTCCGGTGCCGCCGGCATTCCCATGCGCAGCCTGGAGCATCTGCAGTACACCGGCCTGACCCTGCTGATCGCCATTGCCATTTCTGTTCCCCTCGGCCTGTTCATCGGCCATACCGGACGCGGTCAGGTGGTTGTGGTCACCGTCTCCGGACTACTGCGCGCCCTGCCGACCCTGGGCATGCTGACCCTGTTTGTCCTGCTGGCGGGCCTTGGCCTGATGCCGCCCATCTGGTCCCTGGTCCTGCTGGCCGTTCCGCCGCTGCTGGCGGGAACCTATTCGGGCATTGTCTCCGTGGACCGCAGCATTGTGGATTCAGCCCGGAGCATGGGGCTGACCGAACTGCAGATCCTTTTCCGGGTGGAAATACCCAACGGGCTGAAAGTCCTGTTCGGAGGCCTGCGGGGCGCCACCCTGCAGGTAGTGGCGACCGTTGCCGTCGTGGCAACCATCAACCTGGGCGGATTGGGGCGGTACCTGATCGACGGACTGGCGGTGGGCGACTACGGGCGGGTATTCGGTGGTGCCGTAATCATTGCTGCGCTGGCGCTCGCAGTGGATGGCGTGATTGCGTTGGCAGCACGCCTTTTGATCTCACCCGGGCTGCAGGACGGACGCGGCACCGCGTCCGATGCGGCCGCAGGGACAGCAACCATAGGCACCGGCGGCGGATCTTCCGCTGCCGGCTCACAAGGAGGAAAACAATGATGCAGCACAAGCGCCGGAATTTCCGGCCGAAGGGCCTGACGGTCCTGGCCGGAGGATTCACTCTGGCCCTCGCCCTGGCCGGCTGCAGCGGCGGCGGCGGCGATCCCCTCGCCTCGGAATCGCCGTCGGCCGGCGCGGCATCCGGTGCCGCTGAGACCATTGTGGTGGGCTCCGCCGACTTCCCCGAGTCCAGCACCCTTGCAGAGATCTATGCCGGCGCGCTGAACGGTGCCGGCATCCCCGCCGAAACCAAGCTCGGCATCGGTTCGCGCGAGGTATACCTTCCCGCTCTCGAGGACGGATCCATCAACCTGATCCCCGAATACACCGGCGCCCTGCTGGTGGGTGTGGATCCGGAGACCGAGCTCGTGGACGCCGGCGAAATTGTCGATGCCCTGCCGGCGGCGCTGCCCGAGGGGCTGATCATCCTGGAGCCGTCCGACGCCGAGAACAAGGACGCCATGGTGGTCACCAAGGCCACCGCGGAGAAGTACTCGCTGGAGAGTATCGAAGACCTTGCCAAGGTGTGCGACCAGCTCACCCTGGCGGCCCCGGCGGAATTCGCGGAGCGCGCCCAGGGTCTGATCGGCCTGAAGGACAAGTACGGCTGCGAATTCAAGGAATTCACGCCCATCGGTGACAGCGGGGGACCGCTTACCGTGGACGCCCTGCTCAAGGACGAAGTGCAGGTGGCGGACATCTACACCACCACCCCCGCGATCGTAGAGAACGACCTGGTGGTCCTGGAAGATCCCAAACAGAACTGGCCCGCCCAACAGGTGGTTCCGCTGGCCTCTTCCCAGGCGCTGACGGATGAAGCCACGGAGGTGCTGAACAAGGTATCGGCGCAGCTGACCACCGAAGACCTGATTGAACTGAATCAGGCCGTCAGCGGTGACCAGAAGCTGGACCCCAGCGAAGCGGCCCGCATGTGGCTCGAAGAAAAGGGCCTCGCCTAGCTCCGAGGAAAAAACCCGCCCCTGACCGGGCAACAGAGGACCCCCTTCCGCTTCACATGTGCGGAAGGGGGTCCTTGCCTGTGGCACGATGTTTGAATGGCAGAATTCAAGCAGTCCCACAAGCTCCACAACGTTCTCTATGACATCCGTGGGCCGCTGCTGGAGCACGCGCAGCGGATGGAAGCAGCCGGCCAGCGGATCCTGAAGCTGAACATCGGCAACCCCGCGCCCTTCGGTTTCGAGGCCCCGGAAGCCATCCTGGTGGACATGATGCGCCACCTGCCCAAAGCCCAGGGCTACAGCGACTCCCGCGGCATCTTCTCCGCCCGCACCGCCGTGGTCCAGTACTACCAGAGCCGCGGCATCCAGAACATCGACGTTGACGACGTCTACCTGGGCAACGGGGTCAGCGAACTGATCACGCTCTCCATGCAGGCGCTGCTGAATAACGGCGACGAGATCCTTGTCCCCGCACCGGATTATCCGCTGTGGACGGCATCGGTGTCGCTGGCCGGCGGCACCGCCGTGCACTACCTGTGCGACGAGGAGCAGCACTGGTGGCCGGATGTGGAGGACATTGAGGCGAAGATCACCGACCGCACCAAGGGCATTGTGCTGATCAACCCGAACAACCCCACCGGAGCGGTCTATCCGGAGCACATCGTCAAGGCCATTGTGGACCTGGCCCGGAAACACGGGCTGGCCATCTTCTCGGACGAAATCTACGAGAAGATCCTGTACGACGACGCCGTGCATGTGAACTCGGCCATGATCACCGGTGAAGATGTCCTGTGTCTGACCTTCAGCGGGCTGTCCAAGGCCTACCGGATTGCCGGTTACCGCAGCGGCTGGATGGCCATTTCGGGGCCCAAACATGAGGCCGCCGACTACATCGAGGGCATCAACCTGCTGGCGAACATGCGGTTATGCGCCAATGTTCCTGCACAGCATGCCATCCAGACGGCGCTGGGCGGCTACCAGAGCATCAACGATCTGATCCTGCCCGGCGGGCGCCTCAAGGCGCAGCGCGACCTGGCCCATAAGATGCTCAATGAGATCCCCGGTGTGAGCTGTGAGCTGTCTATGGGGGCGCTGTACCTGTTCCCGAAGCTGGACCCTGAGGTGTACCCGATTGCCAGCGACGAATTGTTCGCTCTGGACCTGCTCAAGCAGCAGAAGATCCTGATCTCCGTGGGCACGGCCTTCAACTGGGTGCGCCCGGACCATTTCCGGATGGTGACCCTGCCCAACGTGGAGGACATCGAGGACGCGATGATCCGGCTCGCGGAGTTCCTGAGCACCTACAAGCAGTAGCCGGGCCCGCGCTGCGGTGCGGGCCCGGGGAGCGGGCCGCGGGTTATTCGCCGCGCGCCTGCTCCCGGGCTGCATCCAGGCGGCGGCGGGCACCTTCGAGCCAGGATTCGCAGCGGGTGGCAAGCTGTTCGCCTCGCTCCCACAGGGCCAGGGATTCTTCCAGCGACGCGCCGCCCGTTTCCAGCCGGCCAACCACTGTGACCAGTTCGTCACGCGCCTGCTCGTAGCTCATGGCCTCGATGTCTGCGGGGATTGCTGTTGTCTCGTTTGCTGCGGGGTTCATTTCTGCTGCTTCCTTCGGTTGGACCTGCTGTGTCGCGTGGTTCGGGGGAGACGGGGGACTCGGGTGAGGCCGGGGGATGGTGGCGGCGTGGCTGCGGGGGATGTTCCGCTCATGCGCCGGTCTTCTCCACAGACGGGGCCGTTGCCGGTGCTCCGGCGGTGGCGGCCAGCTCGCCCACGGCAACCCGGATGCGCAGCGGCGCCGCCTCGGGAACGGATGCGGCCTCCCGCACCACGGCTCCGTCGTCGAGCTGCACCACGGCGTAGCCGCGGTCCAGCGTGTTCTGCGGCGACAGGGCCCGGACCTGGGCCCGGAGGTGGGAAATCCGGTCGGTGTCCCGGCGGACCTCCGCGGTCATGCAGGACAGGGCCCGCTCGCGGAGCCGGGAGACGTCCTGGGCCCGCACATCCACAATGGTCTGCGGTGCTGCCATGACAGGGCGGGACCGGATGTGATTCAGGCGTTCAGTTTCCCGGCCGACGGTCAGCTCCACGATGCGCCGCAGCTGTGCCCTGGCCGCGCCGATCCGTTGCAGCTCCTCGCCGACGTCCGGCACAATCCGTTTGGCGGCGTCAGTGGGCGTGGACGCCCGGAGATCCGCAACCTCATCGAGCAGCGGCCGGTCCGCTTCATGGCCGATGGCGCTGACCACCGGGGTGCCCGCAGCGGAGACGGCCCGGATCAGGTCCTCATGGCTGAACGGCAGCAGGTCCTCCAGTGAACCGCCGCCGCGGGCAATCACAATGACGTCGACCTCCGGCATGGCATCGAGCTGGGCCAGTGCGCGGGTCACCTCCGCCACGGCGTTGACGCCCTGCACGGCTACTTCCCGAACTTCAAAGGCCACGGCCGGCCAACGCAGTGCGGCGTTCTGCATGACGTCCTTCATGGCATCGGAATTACGGCCGGTGATCAGCCCGATCCGTCCCGGCAGCAGCGGCAGCGGCAGCTTGCGGTCCTCGCGGAACAGTCCCTCAGCGGCCAGCGACTGGCGCAGCCGTTCGATTCGAGCCAGCAGGTCCCCAACCCCCACGGGGCGGATGTCCTTGGTCTGCATGGAGAGGCGCCCGGTCTTGACCCAGAAATCCGGTTTGACCTGGGCCACCACCCGCGCACCGCGTTCCAGCGGCAGCTCCAGCCGATTCATGACCGCGCTCCAGACGGTCAGAGACAGCGAAATCTCCGCATCGACGTCGCGCAGTGTGATGTAGGAGGCGTTTGCCCGCTTGTTCAACTCGATAATTTGCCCCTCCACCCATGTGGCGGGGGCGCGATCGATGTAGCTTTTCAGGTTCCGTGAGAGCAGCTGTAGCGGCCACGGATTCTCGGGACTGGTCTCCGCAGCGGTCTTCGGAAGGCTCGTCGGAACGGCGGGCTCGTCTGGACCTGTACGGTCTGTGGGGTCTTGCATAAGTTAATGTCTATCAGGTGCCGCCCACAACGCGCGTTCCGGAACCAGAGTGAGGAAACACCCGATGCGAACATTTGGCTCGGCTATCTTGGGATTGGCCGCCATCCTGCTGGCAATTGCTGCGCTGTGCTCGGCGTGGCTGGATACAAACGTGATATCCGAGGACGGCTTTGTTGATCTGGGCCGGCCGCTGGGGACCAACCAGGCTTTCCAACAGGACCTAGCCGTGGAGTTGGGAGCCCAGGTGAGCGACAGCGTCCAGGTGCCCGACGCCGTCGCCTCCTTCATTGAGCCCCTGATCACCAGCGCGGTACAGGGAGTGCAGTCGCTGCCCGGCTATCCGCAGGCCTGGGATGAGACCCTGCAGAGCTCGCACGCCCAAACGTTCGACGGCGAAGGGGGAGTCACGCTGGACCTCGCGCCGGTGGTGGGCCTGGTGACTAAGGAGCTGGGCGGCGCCGCCGGGATTGATATTCCGGCACCGGAGCAGTCCCTGCTGGAGCTGGGCCAGCCGGACCAGCGCGGGGGAATTGAGGCGGCGGTAAGCGTTGCCAACGCCTGGCCCTTTCTGAGCGTGGGAGCGGGCATTGCTGCGGTCCTGGCCCTGCTGGTGGCCCGCATTCGGGGAGCGGCGCTGGCCTGGCTGGGAACCGGCGCGCTGCTGGCCGGGGGAGTGCTGTGGATTGTCGCCGGCAGCCTTCCCTCGATCGCTGCGCGGCCGGTCTACACCAGTGCCCTGGCTGAGACCTTCGCCGCAGCCTTTGCCTCCGAGGCCAGCCCGAGTCTGCAGGCGTGGACAATTCCCTTCATGCTCGGCGCGGCGGTGCTCCTGGTACTTGGTCTCCTCGTCCGGGCGGTGTTCAGCGGTCGCGGGCGGCGCTGAGCGGTTTGGGCCGCGGCAGCGACCGCCCTGCCGCACGCCCACCGCGTAGCACGGGTCAGTGCGCCGACAGCGGACGGAACACCGCTGAGGAACTTCGGCGCCGGACCACCCGATAGCATGGAGGCATGACCAGCACTGCCGTTTCCGTGCCTATGCCCACCGTGCCGCGCAGGCGCCGCAGTCCGCAGGAGGTAGCCGCCGCCGCACCCGTAGCCGGCGACCGCCGCGTCCTGCTGGCCGCACCGCGCGGCTACTGCGCCGGCGTCGACCGCGCAGTCATTGCCGTGGAGAAGGCGCTGGAGGCCTACGGGCCGCCCATCTACGTCCGCAAACAGATTGTCCACAACCTGCACGTGGTCCACACGCTGGAGGAAAAGGGTGCAATCTTCGTTGATGAAACCGATGAGGTCCCGGAAGGCGCACGGCTGATCTTCTCCGCCCACGGAGTCTCTCCCGCCGTCGTACAGGCCGCACAGGACCGGAACCTGCAGACCATCGACGCCACCTGCCCGCTGGTGACCAAGGTGCACAAGGAAGCCGTGCGTTTTGCGCGCGACGACTTTGACATCCTGCTGATCGGACACGAAGGCCACGAGGAAGTCGAAGGCACCTACGGTGAGGCGCCGGAACACACACAGATTGTCAACGGTCCCGAAGACGTGGACAAAGTGGTGGTCCGGGACCCGAACAAGGTGATCTGGCTGTCCCAGACCACGCTGAGCGTGGATGAAGCCATGCATACGGTGAACCTGCTGCGCAAGCGGTTCCCCACGCTGCAGGATCCGCCCAGCGACGATATTTGCTACGCCACCTCCAACCGTCAGGCCGCGATCAAGAAGATCGCCCCCGAGGCGGATCTGGTGCTGGTGGTCGGTTCCGCGAACTCCTCCAACTCCGTGCGTCTGGTGGAAGTGGCGCTGGAATACGGCGCCAAAGCCTCGTACCGCGTGGACTTCGCCAACGAGATTGATGAAACCTGGTTTGAGGGCGTCGCCACTGTTGGTGTGACCTCCGGTGCTTCCGTGCCGGAAAACCTGGTCCAGGACGTGCTGCACATGCTGGCCGAGTACGGCTACGGTGACGTCGAAGAGGTGGTCACAGCGCAGGAGGACATCATTTTCTCGCTGCCCAAGGAAATCCGTGCCACCCTCAAGGCCATGGGGGATACCTCCCGGGGTCTGGGCGGGCGGCGCGCCGGAGCCTGAGCGGCACCGGTATGATGGCAACGTGGCTCTTACTATTGGCATCGTCGGCCTGCCCAACGTCGGCAAATCAACCCTGTTCAATGCGCTGACCCGCAACAACGTGCTGGCGGCGAACTATCCGTTCGCCACCATCGAACCGAACGTCGGCGTGGTGTCGCTGCCGGATCCGCGTCTGGCCAAGCTGGCCGAGATTCACGGCTCCGCGCGCATCCTTCCGGCAACGGTGTCCTTCGTGGACATTGCCGGCATCGTCAAGGGCGCGTCGGAAGGCGAAGGGCTGGGCAACCAGTTCCTGGCGAACATCCGCGAAGCCGAGGCTATTGCCCAGGTGATCCGCGTGTTCGATGACCCCGACGTCATCCATGTGGACGGCAAGGTAGATCCGCGCTCGGACATGGAAACCATCAACACCGAACTGATCCTGGCCGACCTGCAGACGCTGGAAAAAGCGATCCCGCGGGTGGAGAAGGAAGTCAAGATCAAGAAGCGCGACGCCGCGCAGCTGGCTGCCATGCAGGCCGCACAGGCTGTGCTGGAGCGCGGCGACACCATCTTCGCTTCCGTGGAGAAGGACAAGCTGGACATGGAGCACCTGCGCGAGCTGAGCCTGCTCACCGCCAAGCCCTTCATCTACGTGTTCAACGTGGACGACGCCGTGCTGGCCAGCCCGGAGCGCCAGGAAGAACTGCACGCCCTGGTAGCCCCTGCGGATGCGATCTTCCTGGATGCCAAGCTCGAAGCCGACCTGGTGGAGCTGGACGAAGAAGAAGCCCGCGAAATGCTCGAGATGAGCGGCCAGGAAGAGTCCGGCCTGGACAAGCTGGCCCGTGTTGGCTTCCACACCCTGGGCCTGCAGACCTACCTGACGGCCGGTCCCAAGGAAACCCGTGCGTGGACCATCCGCAAGGGCGACACCGCCCCGCAGGCTGCCGGCGTCATCCACTCCGACTTCCAGCGCGGCTTCATCAAGGCCGA
Source organism: Arthrobacter sp. UYP6 (assembly GCF_040547315.1). Lineage (NCBI taxonomy): Bacteria > Bacillati > Actinomycetota > Actinomycetes > Micrococcales > Micrococcaceae > Arthrobacter > Arthrobacter sp. UYP6. The sequence goes on along the minus strand of NZ_JBEPPM010000001.1, from coordinate 39,614 downwards.
AGTTGTCTCCTTTGAGGACCTGGCGGAGGCCGGTTCCATGGCCGAGGCGAAGTCCCGCGGCAAGGTCCGCATTGAAGGCAAGGACTACGTCATGGCCGACGGCGACGTGGTGGAGTTCCGCTTCAACGTTTAGCTTTTTGCCTGAATCCGCTAAAAGTGCCGCCCTTGCGTGATGGCCGGGGCGGTACTTTATGTTGGCGGCGGACCAGTACTCTCACGGTGCACTCGTGGCTGCAACAGCCCACGTTGAATTCTCCGGGCCGCCCTCCACCTTGACCAGTAAGCGAATGCCCTGCAAAGGCAGCGAGGAAGTGATCTCTTGGCCTGCGCCCTCCTCGCTGCACGGTAGTTCAAACGGGCCTTGCTCGTTGAGGCTCACTAGAGCGGTGCCGTCGCCACCCGAACATAGGCCTGAAATTCTCAGGCCATTACGGTCGAGGGGGACCTCGAACTGTATGCTCTGCGCCGGTCCGCCAACACCGGCTGCCCCTCCGTACATTTCAAGGCCATCCTGCGTGACGGAATTGGAGAGCGTGTTCAGGGCCAGTGATGCTGCTTCCGAATCATGCTCGGGGCCCGGGCTGCTGGTGCAGCCAGCGAGAATCAATGCGGCGGTGATGATTGCGACGCCTTTGCGGATCAAGGGACGGGCCGGCAACTGAGCGATTGACATAGCCGAAGCATACGCGGAGATACGGACTTGTCTGCGCCCGTGCTTCACGGGACCGGCCGCGTAACGACGGTCATCGATAAACGCGCGTTTCGCAGGTCCGCATCAGTGTTAGTCCCGGTTCTTTGAGGATGCCGCATCAAGTATCCGTGCGAGGTCGGAGGGGCGGCTCCACATAGGCCAGTGGCCCGTCGGAAGGTCGATGTAATCAACGCTCTTGAGACTGGCAACCTCCGCGAACATCGGATGGCCGGCCTCGACCAGCTCCAGCACCTGCGAACTCGGCATTGAGCAGCAAACAAAAGTGGTGGGTACGTCGAAGCGGGCGTCATTTGAGAGTTCCACAATCTGACGAAGGACAGGTCCGGGCTCGGACACTGCGCGTTCCCGGAACCGCTCAAGTGCGTCGGCGCTCAGGCCCGCGAGGCTGGCCTGCTCTCCGAGCATCTCGAAGGGTGGCAGCGGAAGCTCCTCCGATTCCTCGGGAAAGCCGGGGGCCGAGGCGGCCCCGGAGGTTGCCGGGCCGCTGTCAACCCAGATCACACGGCTGACCAGGTTGGGGTGCCGATCGAGCACAAGACTCACCGGAGCGTTGGCCCCGCTGTGTGCCACGATGACCACTGGCCCGGAGCTGCCGGCGGCGGCCTGCTCGATTGCCGCTGCCTGCTCATCCAGTGTTCTGGTTGCCCTGTTGGAATCGGTTGCGTCGAGGCCGGGAAGTGTCAGCGGGACCGCCCGGTGGCCCATGGATGTTAGGTGCTCCAGGACTTCGTCCCATGCCCATGCTCCCAGCCAGTGGCCGGGAATCAGGAGGAACGTTGGATTGCTTGTGGCTGTTGTCATGCCATGATCCTCACACGACTCTCGGCCAACAGTATGGCACTATTTATGGCACGGTTCAGTGATTGGGTGGCGAGATGAAACGAGTGGAGCGGCTCCACGCATTGTCGGAGATGCTGCGGCGCAGCGGGTCCCGCGGATGCACGGCAGACCGGTTGGCCACTGAGTTCGGGGTGTCTGTGCGCACGATAAAGAGAGATCTTGAGGCGCTGGAGAACAGCGGGGCTCCGATCTGGTCCCGTCCGGGACCCGGCGGGGGATATGGTCTGGCCACCCAGGCTAACCTCCCTCCTGTGAGCCTGACTCCCGCTCAGGCGGTGGCTCTTCTCGCGGCGGTCTCGGCTGCTTCGGACGCGCCTTACGCAGATCTTGCTTCGGTCGCCATCAGGAAGATCATGGACGTGCTTGATCCTCGGACCCGGGTGAAGGCTAATGAACTGGCGCGCCGCATCTGGGTCAACACAGATCAGCCTGGAACGCGTGCCGTCAGATCGGCGCTTGAAGAAGCGATGTCTGAGCAGCGAGTGGTTCGTATCCGCTACACGGCACAGGACGGCACTAAGACCACCAGGGACGTTGAGCCAGTAATCTTTGCTTCGACGAACGGGCACTGGCATCTGATCGGCTGGTGCCGGCTACGCCGCGACATGCGCTGGTTTCGTGTGAGCCGCATCGAGCATGCCGCCGCAACAAAGACGGGGTGCGGCACCCATGGCGTTGAGGAGATCGGTATCCCGCCGGCAACATCCAGATCAGTTCAGATTGAAGGGTGATGTGATGGTCGAGTTCCGCTTCAACGTGCCCGGCGGGGACCAAAAGGCTTGATGACGCCCCCATGGCCGGAGGAGCATCAATGGTGCGGGCCCAGAGCGCGCACCGGAACGCGGGAGGCAAAGCCATGGAGCCAGACGGATTGATCGATTTCCATCATCACGTAATTCCGCCAGCGCTGACCCAGGAACTGGCCGACTCGTTGGGTGCTGGCGGCGAATCAAGGTTGCGGATGCCTGCGTGGAGCAAGGACGGGATGCTGTCCTTCATGGATGACAACAGGATCGGAACCGCAGTTTCATCCGTTGCCGTCAACGTGTCTTCCACAAATATCCCGGGTACCGTCAAGATGGCGCGGGAGTGCAACGACTTCCTAGCGGGGCTAGTCCATGACCGCCCCGACCGCTTTGGCGGGTTTGGGATCCTTCCGCTGCCTTATGTCGATGAGAGCATCGCTGAAATCGACCGTATCCTCGATGAGCTCAGCCTTGACGGGGTGATCTTGTCAACCAACTACATGGGTACTTACCTCGGGGACCCGGCCTTTGATGCTGTTTTCGAGGCGCTGGAGCGGCGTAGGGCCCTCGTCTTTGTACACCCCACTGCATCACCTGACGCCGTTGCACACACTCTTGGCATCCCTGACTTCGTCATCGACTACGTCGCCGACACCACGCGCGCGATTGCCCGGCTCCACTATTCCAACACCTTTGCCCGCACGCCCTCGGTGCGGTACATCTTCTCCCACGCGGGCGGAACGGTCCCGTTTATCGTGCAGCGTTTTGATCTGCTTGACGCCACTCAGGTTGTCCCCGGCAGCGAAATCCGCGGAAATGCGCGGGACCAATTCCGCCGGCTCCACTTTGATACTGCGATTTCCTTTCAGGAGCCGGTGCTGGCGCTGGCAGGAGACGTGATCGGCCAGTCCCAACTCGTGTTTGGCAGTGATCATCCCTTTTCAATGGACATGGCGGCGGGAGCGGCCACAGCCATCAATTCTGCTGACTATCTTTCTCCCGAGGACCGAGACGCGATTGGATGGCAAAACGCGCAGCGTCTGCTGCCGCGCCTCGCCGGCCGAGCCTCGGGGGCCTGATGGGCCGGGTTAGCTGCTCACCCCGAGGGCTTTGCCGATCGTGGAGTCATCGGTGAGAATGCCGAGCATGCAGGCGGCCAGGTCCCGGCGGGGGATCGAGCCGCCCATTCGGCCGTCGTCGCCCGTTTCCAGGGCCTTCCATGTGCCGGTCGGTTCCTTGTCCGTGAGGCCGGTGGGCCGGACAATGCTCCAGTCCAGGCCGGAACTCTGAACGGCAGCCTCCTGCTCGTTGTGATCGGCCAGCGCCTTAGCGAGCACCGTCCGCATGACGAGCCGCAGCGGTGCGGGCATCTGCGAGCCGGAATCGCCCGCACCCAGCGAGGACTGCACGAGGAGCCGGTGCACGCCGGCCTTCTGCATCGCACCGATAACGCTCTCGGTGACAGCGGCACGCTGCCGGGACACGCCCTTGGCCCCTCCTACAGTGACAACGACGGCGTCGGCTCCGGCCACGGCCCGGGCAGCCACTTCAGGATCTGCCGCATTCCCGGTGATCACCCGGGCGCCGGCTGGCGCATTCCCGCTCCGGGAAACAACGGTGACCTCGTGGCCCGCTGCCTGAACGAGCGCAGCGAGTTGTGCTCCGGTGCCTTGGGACCCGCCGACAATGGTGATTTTCATAAGCGTCCTTTGGTTGGTCACGGTGTGATAGTGATGTTTCCGATCATCCCATCCGCGACGCTGCGACGCGTCGTGCAGGGCCAGTACTCCACAGTCAATCCTTGTGGTTCCGGACGTACTCGGACAGCTCCGGGCCTGGAGTAAGTACCGAGTTCACGATCGCGCGGATGGCAAACTCGGTGGTCTCTGCGAGTTCTATTTCCTGCGGGTGCAGAAGCCACTGCAATTGCAGTCCGTCCATTACAGCCAGAATGCTGGCGGCAGCTGAGCCGATTGTGCCCGGCTCGGTGACGCCCTCTTGTTCGCACAGCACCCGGAAGGCAGCTGAGACCTCTCCTCGCAGGGTTGTGTACCGCTTGTCGAAGAACGGGCGCGCCGGGTGCTCATCCGTGACTGCCTCTGCTGACAGCACCGTGTAGACCTGCACGACGCCGGCGCGCCGCGAGTTTGCCAGGGCCGTTCGCACAAGGTGCAGGAAGAGCTCCGGACCGTCCGGGATGTGCCGCTCGTCGAGATCGGCAACGTCTGTCTCATCCCGGTACGTGAGCATCTCAAGCAGAAGATTCTGCTTTGACCCGAAATGATGGAGGACGCCGGAGTGGGTGATGTCCACCTGTTCCGCTATATCGGCCAGAGTCCCGTTTGCGTAGCCTTTATTGCCGAAGATGTCGATGGCGGCTTCGAGGATCTCTGACCGCTTGCGCTGAGTGGCTGGCCGGCTGCGGGGGATATTGCTGTTCATTTCGTGTGTCAGGGTATCCCCTTTGGCGGTGACGATGGGCTTTGATCTGCCCCTTGTGATCTTTCTAACATGTGGTACCGTCCAATCTTACTTACTGGTCAGCAAGTAAGTAAACCGGTATGCGCACCATGGCGGTGCTGCATCACATGAGGAGAAGCAATGAGGCTTAAAACATCCTTCATCGCCGTCGGTCTCGTCACGGCTCTGGCGCTCACCGCCTGCGGCGGCGACACGGGATCAGACGGGCAATCCGAGGCAGGCGCGGCGCTCACCATCGCTAAGCCTGACGGTGCCATCGCCACGGAGTCGAACAACCCATGGGTCGGCGATTCGTCAGCGAACAAGCTCGGATACAAGAACGTCATCTTCGAACCCCTCGCCATGGTTAACGCCGTCGGCGAGAACCAGACCACACCGTGGCTCGCCGAGAAAGTCGAATGGAACGACGACTACACCCAGCTCACAGTCACCCCGCGGACCGATGTGACCTGGAATGACGGCGAGGATTTCACTGCCGACGACATCATCTTCTCCTTCGACCTGATCCGGAATACTCCAGCACTGGACACCGGGAACCTGCAGCTCACCGACATCGTGAAGGACGGCGAAAACGTCGTGCTCACGTTCGCCGAGTCGAAGTTCGTCAAGCAGGGGCAGGTTTTACATACCGCGATGGTCCCTGAACATATATGGGCCGATGTTTCAGACCCGACCACTGAGGCCAATCCCGACCCCGTCGGTACCGGCCCCTACACTCTGGACAGCTTCAGCAGCCAGTCAGTCACCCTCCAGGCACGCGACGATTACTGGGGCGGCGACCTCGCCGTACCGACTCTGTACTACGTGTCGTACAACGACAACACCGCTTTGACCACCGCCCTTGCCAACGGCGAGGCCGACTGGGCGCAGGCGTTCATTCCCGATGTGCAGAGTGCGTTTGTCGATAAGGACCCCGAGCACAACGTCTTCTGGCCGGCAAACGTCATGGCCCCGGATGTCCTTTTCCTGAATCACCAGAAGAAGCCGTTCAACAATCTGGCCTTCCGCCAGGCAGTGAACATGGTCATTGACCGTGCCGCACATACTGAGATCGCCAGGGAGAAGGCCGGACCCGAGCTGACGTCGGTGACCGGGCTGCCGACCCCGATCGGCGAGCAGTACATCGCTTCCGAATATGCGGATGCGGAACTCTCCCTCGACGTCGAAGGGGCGCGAGAAATCCTCGAGGAGGCCGGCTACACCTGGGCGGACGAGGCCCTCATCGACCCCGACGGCGAAGCTGTTTCGTTCACGCTCGAGGTGCCCCAGGGGTGGAATGACTATGTAACAGGTATCAGCCTCATTGCGGACCAGGTCAAGAAAACCCTTGGTGCCGATGCGAAGGTCAACACGCCCGACGCCGATACCTGGTGGGAGAACAAGCGTTCCGGCAATTTTGACGCCATCATGCACTGGACGGACAGCGGCACAACCCCGTATGACCTCTACTCCGACACGATGGACGGCCGGTGGCTGCTGGCGGGCGAGGCTGTGGACTACAACTTTGGCCGCTACAAGAACGACCGGGCCACGGAACTTCTGAACACCTATGCGACTTCGGGAAGCGATGAGGACCGCACCAAAGCGCTCGAGGAGATCCAGAAGATCTTCGTTGAGGAGGTGCCGGTAATCCCGGTGGGGACCCACCCCGCACTGGGTGAGTACAACACCCGCAATTACGCGGGGTGGCCGAGTGAGGAAGACCAGTACGCGACGGCCGACCCGGTGCAGGTCACCGTTCCGCTGATTCTCACGAAACTGTCACCCGCCGAGTAGTGCGAGCCGGGGGAGAGGGCGGATCCCAAAATATCCGCTCCTCCCTTGGCGACTCCCTGAAAGGGATTAACTGATGCCCGAAGCCCTTCTCACAGTGCGCGATTTTTCAGTCGTGTACGACGTCGACCCGCCGGTGAAGGCGGTCAAGAACGTAACCCTCGAATTACAGCGCGGTGAGATCCTCGGGCTCGCCGGTGAGAGCGGGTGCGGCAAGACTACGCTCGCCTACGGAGTCCAGCGCCTGCTCCGCGCACCTGCGGTGATTACCAGCGGAAGCGTGACATTCCACGATTCATCCGGTACTGACATCGACGTCAATTCCCTCGGAGCCGAGGAAATGCGCCGTTTCCGGTGGGACAAAGTGTCAATGGTGTTCCAAGGCGCCATGAACGCACTCAACCCGGTGACGACCATCGGGGCGCAACTCGATGATGTGTTCCAGGTGCACCGCCCTGATCTCTCCAGACGCGAGCGCCGTTCTGCCTGCGAGGAGCTGCTGGAGATCGTCGCCGTCGGGCGCGACCGTGTCCGTTCCTATCCCCATGAGCTGTCCGGCGGCATGCGCCAGCGCGTGATGATTGCGATGGCGCTTGCTCTGCGTCCACAACTGATGGTCATGGACGAACCCACCACCGCACTGGACGTCCTGGTGCAGCGCGAAATCCTGCGGAAGATCTCGCACCTTCGCCACGAGTTTGGATTCTCGGTCATCTTCATCACCCATGACCTCCCGCTGCTGCTGGAAATCAGCGACCGGATTGCGGTCATGCGTGATGGCGCGATCGTTGAACTCGCTTCGGCGCGCGAGCTCTGGGAACGTCCGCAGCATGAATACACCAAGACGCTGCTTGCGTCGTTCCCGCGCCTCACCGGTGAGAGGGGAGTCCTGGTTCGATGACCACGCTCGAGTTCGAAAACGTTTCTAAGCGCTTCCGGGTGCGCGGCGCATCGTCGATGCTTGCCCTTGACAGCGTCAGCTTCACCCTCCACGACCGCGAGACGATTGCGCTGGTAGGTCAGTCCGGCAGTGGCAAATCGACCATCGCGAAGATCCTGACCCAGCTGGAGACGCCTACCAGCGGCCGGGTGCTGTTGGACGGCAAGCCAATTCCGCGCCGGGGGCGGGGGCTCCGCAGCTACCGGCAGACATTGCGGATGGTGTTCCAGGATCCGTTCGCCTCGCTCAACCCCTATCACTCCATCAGATACAACATCGAACGTCCGCTCCGGCTGGACAACGTCGTCCCCAAGGCCGAAACCGAGGCGGAGGTAAGACGCCTTCTTGACCGGGTGCGTCTGGATGTGGATGCCGTCATCGACCGCCGCCCGCATGAGTTGTCGGGTGGGCAGCGGCAGCGTGTCGCGATTGCACGTGCCCTCGCTTCCCGGCCGGCGCTGCTCGTCGCCGATGAACCGGTGTCAATGCTGGACGTTTCGATCCGTCTCGGCGTACTGAACCTGCTCTCGGATCTGCAACGGGAGGAAGGGCTGGGACTGCTCTACATCACCCATGACCTCGCTACAGCCCGTCACTTCAGCGACGAAATTATGGTTCTGCACCGTGGCCGTGTGGTCGAACACGGTCCTGCGGACGAGGTCATCCTGAACCCCCGGCATGAATACACCAGGGAACTTCGGGCAGCGTCGCCCGACCCGGAAAAGTTCTTCGCGACCGTGTCGGGCCCGGGCGAAGGTGATGGCGCATGAAAATCCCCGTCCGTTTCATTGCTAGTCGCACCGCTTTCTACCTGTTCACTGCGTGGGCAGCCATCACCATAAACTTTTTTCTGCCGCGGCTCATGTCAGGTGATCCTGTCACCGCCTATATGCAGCGCAACGCTGGAAAGATCACCCCGGAAGCAGCCCGCTCCCTGCGCATTCTCTTCGGACTGGACGAGAACACCTCCGTATGGCAGCAGTACCTCGACTACTGGGCGCTGCTGTTCAGCGGTGATCTCGGGCGCTCCTTCTCGAACGGCCTCGCACCCGTCGGCGACGTAATCGCCTCGGCGCTGCCATGGACGCTGGGACTTGTGGGGATCGCCACCGTCGTGTCCTTCGTTCTCGGCACCGCAACGGGTGCGCTTATTGGATGGCGCCGCGGCAGTAAAGCGGACATCATCGTTCCCATCTCCACGTTCTTCAGCACGGTGCCGTACTTCTGGCTCGGATTGATTGCGATCGCCGTGTTTTCGACGGTGCTGGGCTGGTTCCCGGCATCCCACGCTTATGACAAAGGGTCGTCCCCCGAATTCACCCTCGATTTCATTGGGGAAGTGATAGCCCACGGCGCACTGCCGGCGATCACGATTGTCATTGCATCGCTGGGCGGCTGGATCCTCGGCATGCGGAACATGATGCTCACGGTGCTCGACGAGGACTACATCACCGTTGCGCAGGCAAAGGGCATGCCGAACAGCCGTGTGCTCTGGAACTACGCAGCCCGCAACGCGATGTTGCCGCAGTTGTCCAGTTTTGCGCTGTCCATCGGGTTTATCGTGGGCGGCACGATCGTGATGGAGATGGTGTTCTCGTATCCCGGTGTCGGCAAGCTTCTGCTTGATGCGACTACGGCCAAGGACTTTCCGCTCATGCAGGGCCTGTTCCTCATCATCACGCTCGCGGTGCTGTGCGCAAATATCCTCGCTGACATCGCCTACGCGGTCCTTGACCCCCGCACACGCCAAACGGAGGCCTGATATGACGATCCCGGAAAACCTCACCCGGCCGATCGACGACGATCGCCCCGCAGCAGAGACCGAGCGCTCACAGCTGACGGGCAAACCGTCTGACGAGAAGACATTCCGGTCGCAGCTGGCTTCGTCGTTCGCAATGTTCCGCAATCCGAAGTCGTTGACTGGCATCATCATCCTCGGTGTTTTCGTCCTAGTTGCAATATTCGGAGGCGTTATTGCCCCTTACGGGCCCCTCGAAAAGGATTTCACGGCGCTCCGGCAGGCCCCATCATGGGCACATCTGCTCGGCACCACACACATGGGTGAGGATGTCTTCAGCCAGATCATCTACGGCACGCGAGGCGTTCTTGTGGTCGGTTTCCTGGCGGGAATCATGGGCACAGCCGTCGCCGTGTTCATGGGCGTTATCGCTGGGTACACCCGCGGCTGGCGGAGCGAGTCGCTTTCCGCCGTAACCAACGTCTTCCTGGTCATCCCCGGGCTGCCGCTGATCATCATTGTGGCGTCGCAGTTCGAGAACCCGCCGCTGGTCCTTATTGCGGCCGTCCTCGCCCTGACCGGCTGGGCATGGGGTGCCAGGGTGCTCCGGGCACAGACGATGTCGCTGCGCAACCGCGACTTCATCCAGGCGGCCCGTGCAAACGGCGAGCCACTCCACCGGATCATTCTTGTGGAGATGCTGCCGAATCTCATGGCTATCATCGCATCGAGTTTTGTCGGGACCGTCACTGCGGCGGTGCTGGGCCTCACCACCCTCGCCTTCATCGGAGTGATTCCCATCAGCAACCTGAACTGGGGAACAATCCTGTTCTGGGCGCAGCAGAACGGCGCTTTCCCGAATTTTTGGTGGTGGTACGTCCCGGCTGGCCTCTGCATCGCCATCCTCGGAGTCGCGCTGTCACTGATCAACTTCGGGATTGACGAGTATGTCAACCCACGCCTGCGTTCGGCCGGGGAACGGGCCAGGGCATTGAAAAAGAAGGGCCTCGACGTCAACGACGCCGTGACCGTTGTCCGCACCACTACGGAAACTCCTACAGAGGACAAGGCACAGTACACCAAATGATGACCCCGGAAATCCTTCCTGATTCCCTGCCGTACCAGGACCCCTCACTATCGATTCCAGACCGTGTTGCCGACCTCGTCGGCCGGATGTCGCTGGAGGAGAAGGTGGGACAGATGCTCCAGCTTGATGCACGGGATTGTCTTGAGGACCATGTGCTCCGCAAGCATGTTGGGTCCATTCTGCACACTTCACCAGAGCGCATTTTGCGCGCGAACGAGCTCACTGCGCAGACACGGCTGCGTATACCGCTGCTTGTCGCCGAGGATTGCATTCATGGGCATTCTTTCTGGGAGGGCGCCACGATCTATCCGACGCAACTGGGGATGGCTGCGTCCTGGGACGCCGGACTGTTGGAGCGTGTTGCCCGTGCGACTGCGGTCGAGGTGGCTGCCACCGGCGTGCACTGGACCTTTTCTCCCGTGCTGTGCATTTCCCGGGACCTGCGCTGGGGCCGCGTGAATGAAACCTTTGGCGAAGACCCGTTCCTCATCGGTGAGCTGGCCTCGGCGATGGTGCGGGGCTATCAGGGCGACGGGTTATCGGATCCGACGGCGATCCTGGCAACCGCCAAGCACTTCGCCGGGTACTCGGAGACGCAGGGAGGACGTGACGCCAACGAAGCGGACATATCTCGCCGCAAGCTCCGCTCGTGGTTCCTGCCGCCGTTCGAGCGGGTCGCCCGCGAGGGCTGCCGGTCCTTCATGCTCGGATACCAGAGCATGGACGGGGTACCGATCACGATCAATGACTGGCTCCTCAGCGACGTCCTGCGCGGCGAATGGGGATACACCGGCACCCTGATCACCGACTGGGACAACGTTGGCCGGATGGTCTGGGAACAGCAGGTCCAGCCTGATTACACGCATGCGGCCGCCGCTGCAGTAGTGGCCGGCAACGACATGATCATGACAACCCCCAAGTTCTTTGAGGGTGCATTGGACGCGGTCAACAGCGGACTGCTTTCCGCGGACGCTTTCGACGCGGCAGCGGCCCGCATTCTCACCCTGAAGTTTGAGCTTGGGCTGTTCGAGGACCCCCGGCTTCCCGCCGCTGACATGGAGAGCATTGTGGGGAAGGCTGCGCACACCGAGCTGAACCTGGAGGTGGCCCGCCGATCGATCGTGCTCCTGGAAAATGACGGGCTGCTGCCGCTGTCACCTGTCCAGCCGACCCGGATCGCCGTGGTGGGACCGCTGGCCGACGCCGCCCAGACCCAGCTGGGCGACTGGGCCGGAGGATCGGGCCAAGCGGGCTGGCTCGACGGCCAACCCCGCGAGATGATCACGACCGTGCTCGATGGCCTTCGCGATATCGCGAAGGCCGGATGGACGGTGAGCTTTGCGCAGGGTGCCGGCATCCTCACCCTGGAGCAGGACCCCGCCGGGGCGACCTTCCCTGATGGGCAACCCCGCCCTCCGCACGTTGTGCCGTGCGGGCCGGATCAGGCACTTATCGCAGAAGCGGTGGCACTGGCGGACGGGGCTGATGTGGTGGTCGCCGTCGTCGGGGACAGGATCGAACTCATCGGCGAAGGCCGCTCAACGGCAACCCTCGAGCTGGTCGGCGGGCAAAACGCTCTTCTTGACGCGCTGATCGCCACCGGGAAACCGGTGGTGGTTGTGCTGCTCGCATCCAAGCCGCTCGTGCTGCCGGCATCCGTAGAGCGCGCTGCAGCCGTGATCTGGACGGCGAATCCCGGAATGGAAGGTGGAAGGGCGCTCGCCGAGATCCTCGCGGGCGAGGTGAACCCCTCAGGGCGCCTGCCGATCTCGTTTGCGCGGCACGTGGGGCAGCAACCGACGTATTACAACCAGATCCGTGGCCAGCACGGCGACCGTTACGCCGACCTGACCCAGACTCCTGCCTGGTCGTTCGGCGAGGGACTCAGCTACACCACGGTCCGGTACGAAGGCTTGGTCCTGGAACAGACCGTGCTGGGAGCGTCGGGAACGATTGTTGGCCACGTCACGCTTGTCAACACCGGGGCGCGCCCGGCATTGGAGACCGTGCAGGTATATGTGCGGGACATGGTCACCTCGGTGAGCTGGACCGATAAGGAGCTCAAAGCCTACTGCCAGGTCGAGGTGGCGCCCGGGGAGACAGTGCGTGTCCGGCTGGAGCTGTCGGTCGCCGAATGCACGATCGTGGATGCCGCAGGACGGCGGGTCGTGGAACTGGGGGAGTTCGAGCTTCTCGTCGGCCCGTCGTCGCGGGACAACACGCTGCTAAAGGCTGGATTCACCGTGAAAGGGTGATGCCAAATCCGATACAGGGAGGGGCGCGGCTTCCGTGGCCCTCCCTGCTGAGGCTGAGGTACGCCTCGCCTGATGCTCGTCTGGACCGGCCCAGTGTGTCATCATCACAGGGTGTGCGATCAGCGCCATAACGTCCCGGGGAGCAGCAATGCGTTTTGACCGCCTGACCAAGCTTGGTGTGGCCTGCGCGGCAGCACTCCTGGCCCTGAGTGCCTGTACGGCGGAGGAAGGCGGCTCCGAGGACACGCCCGGAGTCTCGCCCACGCCGGGCGGTGAGATCCATGTGGCGGAGGCCAACGCCTTCAGCTCCTTCAATCCGCAGACGGCGTCCGGCAATACGGATGTGAATAACAGGATCGCCTACGCCACGCACTCGGGCTTCAACTATGTGGACAACAACCTGGACATCGTGAAGCTGGAAGACTTTGGCAGCTACGAGAAAGTCTCCGAGGATCCGCTGGTGGTGAAGTACACGGTCAACGAGGGTGTGGCCTGGTCCGACGGCGCCCCGGTGGGCGCCGATGACATGCTGCTCGCCTGGGCGGCGGCATCCGGCCGGTTCAACGACGAGCTCACGGCCGTCAACGGCACCGTCCTCTCGGGCACACGCTATTTCGACTATGCCGGGTCCACCGAAGCACTGGCTCTGACCGACCTGCCGGAAATTAGCGAAGACAACCGCTCCCTGACGCTGACGTATTCGCAGCCGTACGCGGACTGGGAGACAGCCTTCGGATCTCTGACGGACGACGGCGGGATCGGGGTTCCGGCCCACGTCGTGGCCCGGGGTGCCGGGCTGGCCGATGAAAAGGCCCTGACCACGTTGATTCGGGACACTCCGGCCGGAAATCCCCTGGAACCGGCTCCCGTGGACCCGGACCTGCGCGCCGTCGCTGATTTCTGGAACACCGGTTTTGCGACGCAGGGCCTTCCCGAAGACCCAGCCCTCTACCTTTCCAACGGCCCTTACATCGTTTCGGACATCAACCCGGGGGTCTCCCTCACGCTGGTCCGCAACGAGGACTACGTCTGGGGGCCGGAGCCGGAGCTGGACCGGATCATGGTCCGTTTCCTCCAGGATCCTGCCGCCCAGGTGTCTGCCTTGAAGGACGGCACGGTGGACATCATCTCCCCGCAGCCGGACAGCAGCACGCTGGCCGAGCTTGAGGCCCTGGGCAACATTAACCTGCACCAGGGCAACCAGCTTGCGTACGACCACCTGGACCTGAGCTTCACCGGCGTTTTTGCGGACGAGGATGTCCGCGAGGCGTTCATGGAGACCGTGCCTAGGCAGGCCATCGTTGATGCCACCGCGGCACAGCTGCAGCCGGGGGCCAAACCGCTGGACTCCGAAGTCTTCCTCACCGATCAGGACGCCTATGAAGATGCCGCCGCCGCGAACGGATCCAGCGAGTTCGCGGAAGTGGACCTGGACCGGGCCCGTGAATTGCTCGACGACGAGACGCCGGAGGTGCGGATCCTCTACAACCGGGACAACGCCAACCGTGCCGTTGCCTTCGAGCTGATCGAACAGTCGGCGTCGGAAGCAGGTTTTAACGTGGTCGACGGCGGCCTCCCCGCCGCTGATTGGGCGGGCCAGCTGGGGACGGGCAGCTACGACGCAGCGCTCTTTGGCTGGACCGCATCAGGGGTGGGCGTATCCGGGGTTCCCCAGGTCTTTCGTACGGGCGCGGCCTCCAACTACAACGGGTTTTCCAACCCCGAGGCTGACTCGCTCATGGATGAGCTGGTCACGGAAACCGACAAACAGCGCCAGAACGAGCTCCAGATCCGTATTGACGGGCTCATCTGGGATGAGCGCTACGGGCTGCCGCTCTATCAGGTGCCCGGGCTGCAGGCATCCGCGGACTCGATAGAGCGGGTGGAATACATGCCTAATTCCACCGGGCTGTGGTGGAACTTCTGGGAGTGGTCCGTTATCCGCTAGTGACCTTCGACACGCCCGAGGCGCACTGGGTGAGATGATGGCACGCCACGAAGCAAAAAGACACCATTGAGTCGTAACACGACGCCCGTATGCCAAATCGTTACATGCGCATGTCTTTCTATATATTTCCTGATGAGGGGCACCCTCAGGCCCTGTGGGAACCCTCCAAACCCCTCATTGTGGTCATTTGCTACCCCTCGTGATTAGTACGGTGAAGCCCAAAGCAATATGCTTTTGAACTTGTGAGTCGGCTCACTGTTTGGGGGGCCGCACTGCTGACGCTCAATGTCAGCCTTATTTCAGAACATAGGAGGCGGAATGCGCTTCACACGCACTTCCAAACTGCTCAGCGTCGCGGCCGTTGCCACTCTGGCGCTGAGCGCCTGCGGTGGGGGATCCGACAACGCCGGTTCAGATGACGCCGCTGTCAATTCCAGCGCCATCATCACGGCCAACGGCACCGAGCCGCAGAACCCGCTGATGCCGGTCAACACCAACGAAGTTGGTGGCGGACGCATCATGGACCTGCTCTTCGAAGGACTCGTCAGCTATGACGCCGACGGCGTGACGGTCAACGAACTTGCGGAGTCCATTGAGACTGAGGATTCCCAGACCTACACCATCAAGATCAAGGCCGACCAGAAGTTCACCAACGGAGAGGCCATTACGGCTTCGTCCTTCGTGGACGCCTGGAACTTCGGTGCCGCTGCCAAGAACCTGCAGCTGAACTCTTACTTCTTCGAGAGCATCGAAGGATATGACGCAGTCAGCGCCGAGGGCTCAACAGCAGACACCATGAGCGGCCTGACGGTTGTTGACGACAACACCTTCACCGTCAAGCTCAGCCAGCCGGAATCCGACTTCCCGCAGCGCCTGGGCTACACCGCCTTCTTCCCGCTGCCTGCCGGTGCCATTGCAGACCCGAAGACCTTCGGTGAAAACCCCGTGGGTAACGGCCCGTACATGCTCGCCGGCGAAGGCGCCTGGGAGCACGAGGTTGATATTGACCTGGTGGCCAACCCTGACTACACGGGAACCCGTGTACCGCAGAACGGTGGCGTGACCTTCACGTTCTACTCCTCCTTCGATTCTGCCTACGCAGATCTGCAGTCGGACCACCTGGACATCCTGGACACCATGCCCAACAGTGCCCTGAAGACGTTCAAGACCGACCTGGGCGAGGGGCGTTACTCCGAGAAGGCCTACGCCGGTAACCAGACCATCACCATCCCCGGTTACCTGCCGGAGTTCTCCGGCGAAGCCGGTGAGCTGCGCCGCCAGGCCATCTCCATGGCCATCAACCGCGAAGAAATCACCTCCGTGATCTTCTCCGGTTCCCGCGAACCGGCCACCGAATTCACCGCTCCGGTGATCGAGGGCTACAACGACAGCATCCCCGGCAACGAGGTGCTTGAATTCAATCCTGAAAAGGCCAAGGACCTCTGGGCTCAGGCCGAGAAGATCTCCCCCTGGCCCGCAGGCGAGGCCTTCACTCTGGGCTACAATGCCGATGCCAACCACAAGGAATGGGTTGACGCCGTAGCCAACGGTCTCAAGAACAACCTGGGCATCAATGCCGAAGGCAAGCCGTACGCAACGTTCAAGGAACTGCGCGCCGATGCTACCGGCAAGTCACTGACCGGTGCCATCCGCAGCGGATGGCAGGCAGACTACCCGTCGCTGAACAACTTCCTGGGCCCGCTGTACGGCACCGGCGCAGGATCCAACGACGGTGACTACTCGAGCGAAGAGTTCGACAAGATGCTCAGTGAAGGACTCGCCGCCTCTTCCCCGGAAGCCGGAGCTGAGATCTTCAACCAGGCACAGGAAATCCTGCTGAAGGATCTCCCCGTTATCCCGCTGTGGTACCAGGTGGCTCAGTCCGGCTGGAGTGACAACGTGGACAACGTTGAAACCGGCTGGAACGGCGTTCCGGTGTACTACGAAATAACAGGTAAATAGCAGAACCCAGACCGACCGATTCGGGGCCCGGCCACAAGCCGGGCCCCGAATCGTTTTCGGGTTCTATCTAAGAACAGGCATAAAAAATGCGACATCTAAATCCCCCCATGTGCTCCGGAGGCCGTTCCTGATGGCCGGGTACGTAATTCGGCGCTTCCTGCAAATGATTCCCGTTTTTTTTGGGGCTACCTTCCTCGTGTACTTCTTGGTGTTCTCCCTTCCCGGAGACCCCATAGCGGCCCTTTTCGGTGACAAGCCCGTTAACGAGTCCGTCGCTGCGGAGCTGCGCAGCCAGTACAACCTGGATCAGCCGTTCATCGTTCAGTACCTGCTCTACCTCAAGAACCTGGTGACTTTTGACCTGGGCGTGGACTTCTCCGGCCGCCAGGTCACAGACGTTCTTGCGCAGGCCTTTCCGGTGACGATCCGCCTGGCTATTCTCGCGCTCCTTTTTGAAGCTGTTTTCGGCATCATTTTCGGCCTCATCGCCGGTCTGAAGAAGGGCAAGATCTTCGACAGCACGGTGCTGGTTCTCTCACTGGTCGTGATCGCTATTCCGGTTTTCGTCCTTGGCTTCCTGCTCCAGTTTGTGGTGGGCGTGAAACTCCAATGGACCAGCCCAACCGTGGGCGGCAACGCCGGCTGGTCGGATCTGATCCTGCCGGCAGTAGTGCTTGGGCTCGCGTCCTTTGCCTATGTGCTGCGCCTGACGCGCGCCTCCGTTATTGAGAATATGAACGCCGACTACGTGCGAACGGCCACCGCCAAGGGACTCTCCCGCCCGCGGGTTGTCACTGTTCACATCCTGCGTAACTCGCTGATACCCGTGGTGACGTTCCTCGGTGCCGACCTTGGCGCGCTCATGGGCGGTGCCATCGTCACTGAAGGTATCTTCAACGTCCCCGGTGTGGGACAGCGGCTTTACCAATCAGTAATCAGGGGTGAAGGACCCACCATCGTTTCGATCGTGAGCGTCCTTGTCCTCGTCTACGTTGTAGCCAATCTTCTCGTAGACCTCCTGTACGCCTGGCTTGATCCGAGGATTCGTTATGCATAAAGACCGCACAATCATCGAACATTATGTTGCTCCGTTGGAGGAGACCCCTCTGGCTGAGACCGACAAGGTCAAGGAAGATCTTCAGCCGCTGAGCCTCTGGGGGGAAGCTTGGCGAAACCTTCGCAAACAGCCGCTGTTCATCATCTCCAGCCTGTTGATCCTCCTGATCCTGGCTGCGGCGGCCTTCCCCGGCCTGTTCACCAGCGCTTCGCCGGATGAAGGCTGCATGCTCTCCGACTCCAACGCAGGACCCTCAGCCGGGCACCCGCTCGGGTTCACCTTCCAGGGCTGCGATGTGTACGCCCGCGTTATCTATGGAGCGCGCGCCTCGGTGATGGTCGGCGTGCTGACCACCATCGCCGTTGTGATCATCGGTGGAATTGTCGGCGCTTTGGCCGGCTACTACGGCGGCGTGCTGGACGCAGTCCTGGCCCGTGTAGGTGACATCTTCTTCGCCCTGCCGCTGATCCTTGGTGCCATCATCATCATGCAGCTCCCGGCGTTCCGGACTAACCGGACAGTGCTGACCGTGGTGGTCACTCTGCTGATCTTCGGCTGGCCCCAGGTTGCGCGTATCACCCGTGCTGCCGTGATCTCCGTCCGCAATGCCGACTTTGTGGTTGCTTCCCAGGCTCTGGGCGTCTCAAAGTTCTCCGCGCTGGTCAAGCATGTGGTTCCGAACTCCATTGCACCCGTTATCGTGATCGCCACCATTTCGCTCGGAACGTTCATTGTTGCGGAGTCCACGCTTTCGTTCCTGGGAATCGGGCTGCCGCCCAGCGTTATGTCCTGGGGCAACGACATCTCGTCTGCACAGACCTCGCTGCGGACCAATCCCGCAACCCTGCTCTGGCCCGCAGCCGCGCTGTCCATTACCGTGCTGAGCTTCATCATGCTCGGTGACGCTATCCGCGATGCTCTTGATCCGAAGGCGCGTAAACGATGACACTCAACACTGAACGTACTTTCAACACTGCACAGCCCCAGCCGCTGCTGGAAATCCGCGACCTGGCTATCACCTTCTCCACCGCAAACGGCGATGTTGAAGCGGTCAGGAACGCCCACCTGACGATCATGCCCGGTGAAACCGTCGCCATTGTGGGGGAGTCCGGATCCGGAAAGTCCACCACGGCGCTGGCGGCCATTGGCCTGCTGCCCGGCAACGGCCGCGTCAGCTCGGGCCAGATTCTCTTTGACGGCGAAGACATCTCCAACGCCAGCGCAAAGAGGATCAAGGAACTGCGCGGTAATTCCATTGGCATGGTCCCGCAGGACCCGATGTCCAACCTGAACCCGGTGTGGAAGATCGGCTTCCAGGTTAAGGAAACGCTGCGGGCCAACGGATTGCCCCATGCGGCGTCGGATATTGCCAAGGTCCTGGAGGAAGCCGGCCTGCCGGACGCGGCCCGCCGCGCCAAGCAGTACCCGCACGAGTTCTCCGGCGGCATGCGTCAGCGTGCGCTGATCGCCATTGGGCTGTCCTGCCGGCCGCGCCTGCTGATCGCAGATGAGCCCACCTCCGCACTGGATGTCACCGTCCAGCGGCAGATCCTGGACCATCTTGAAACCATGACCGAAGAGCTGGGCACCGCTGTACTGCTGATCACCCACGATCTTGGTCTGGCGGCTGAACGTGCACAGAAGGTTGTCGTCATGTACAAGGGACGGGTGGTGGAGGCAGGCCCGGCTCTGGAAATCCTCACCAACCCGCGCCACCCTTACACTCGCAAGCTTGTGGAGTCCGCTCCCTCGCTCGCGTCCAAGCGCATTGACTCTGCGAAAAGCAGGGGCCTTGAAAGCAGTGACCTGCTTACCTCGGAGGACAGCAGTGTCCTCAAGGCTGCGGACAACGTCATTGAGGTCAAGGACCTGACAAAGGTCTTCAAGCTGCGCAGCGGTTTGGGCCGGTCCACCGACTTCACCGCGGTGGACAACGTCTCCTTCAACATCAAGCGAGGCACCACGACGGCGGTGGTTGGCGAGTCAGGCTCGGGCAAGTCCACCGTGGCCCGCATGGTGTTGAACCTGGAGGTACCCACCAGTGGGTCCATCCTGTTTGACGGCGTGGATATGACCACACTGAACAACAAGCGCCTGTTCGCGTTCCGGCGCCGCGTGCAGCCGATCTTCCAGGATCCGTTTGGCTCCCTGGACCCGATGTACAACATCTTCCGCACCATCGAAGAACCGCTGCGGGTGCATAAGATCGGGGACACCAAGTCCCGGGAAGCCAAGGTGCGTGAGCTCCTGGACCAGGTGGCACTGCCTTCATCGGTGATGCGCCGGTTCCCCAACGAGCTCTCCGGCGGGCAGCGCCAGCGCGTTGCCATTGCACGTGCCCTGGCACTGGACCCGGAAGTGGTCATCTGTGACGAAGCCGTTTCGGCTTTGGACGTTTTGGTCCAGGCGCAGATCCTGAACCTGCTGGCGGACTTGCAGTCCGAACTGGGCCTGAGCTACCTGTTCATTACCCATGACCTGGCTGTTGTCCGTCAGATCGCGGACTTTGTCTGCGTGATGGAAAAGGGCAAGCTGGTGGAAACCGGAACCACTGACGAGGTGTTCGACGCTCCGCAGCAGGCCTACACGCAGGCCCTCCTCGCCGCTATTCCGGGCTCGCGCCTGGAACTTCCGCCGCAGGTGGCCTAGCTCCAGCTGTTCCAGCCGCACAGGCAGCAGGCAGGTAGCCCGATTAGGGGGCTGCCTGCCTGCTGTCTGTGGTCCGCTCCAGCGCCCGGATTCCGCGGCGGGCGCCGCTTCCAAGAGGTCCATTAGGGAACTTATGGTCTTCGGACTAGAATATTAGCGTGCCCGCTGACGGCGGCGCCTTCGGTACATTCTTACGGAGCATACGTGCAGAGCGGGATTCGTACAGAACGGCCGGATCAACCCGGACACATGACCGGGCTACTGTGCACCACCTTCGAAACTTATCTCCTATGAATTGAGTCCTCACGCATGTCAGAAACCAACACGGCTGTAAATACCGCAGTACGAAGCGATCTCCGCAACGTTGCGATTGTGGCCCACGTTGACCACGGTAAGACGACCCTCGTCGACGCCATGCTGAAGCAGACGAACTCGTTTGCCTCCCACGGAAACGTGGAAGAGCGCGTGATGGACTCAGGTGACCTGGAACGCGAAAAGGGCATTACCATCCTGGCCAAGAACACCACAGTGTTCTACAACGGTCCTGCTGCCAAGGGCGAAACCATCACCATCAACGTGATCGACACCCCCGGCCACGCCGACTTCGGCGGCGAAGTAGAGCGCGGCCTGTCCATGGTGGACGGCGTTGTGCTGCTCGTTGACGCATCCGAGGGCCCGCTGCCGCAGACCCGCTTTGTGCTGCGCAAGGCGCTGGCCGCCAAGCTGCCCGTCATCCTGCTGGTCAACAAGACCGACCGCCCCGACTCCCGCATCGACGAGGTAGTCGGCGAAGCCATGGACCTGCTCCTGGGCCTCGCCTCGGACCTTGCGGACGAAGTTCCGGACCTGGACCTGGACCTCGTCCTGAATGTTCCGGTTGTTTATGCAGCTGCCCGCGTCGGCGCCGCTTCCCTGGAACAGCCGGCTGACGGTTCCGCTCCGGCGAATGACAACCTGGAACCGCTGTTCCAGACGATCATCGACCACATCCCGGCCCCGACCTACAACCCGGACGGCGTGCTGCAGGCCCACGTGACCAACCTGGACGCATCGCCGTTCCTGGGCCGTCTGGCACTGCTGCGCATCTTCAACGGCACCCTGCATAAGGGCCAGACCGTTGCCTGGGCCCGCGCTGACGGCACCCTGAAGTCCGTGAAGATCACCGAGCTCCTCGCCACCAAGGCACTGGATCGCGTTCCGACCGACTCCGCCGGCCCCGGCGAAATCGTTGCCGTCGCCGGCATCGAGGACATCACCATTGGTGAAACCCTCACCGACATCGACAACCCGATGCCGCTGCCGCTGATCACCGTTGACGATCCGGCCATCTCCATGACCATCGGTATCAACACCTCGCCGCTGGCCGGCCGGGTCAAGGGCGCTAAGGTTACCGCCCGCCAGGTCAAGGACCGCCTCGACAAGGAACTGATCGGTAACGTTTCGCTGAAGGTTCTTCCGACCGAGCGTCCGGATGCCTGGGAAGTCCAGGGCCGCGGCGAGCTCGCGCTGGCCATCCTCGTGGAGCAGATGCGCCGCGAAGGCTTCGAACTGACCGTGGGTAAGCCCCAGGTTGTGACCAAGCAGATCGACGGCAAGAAGTGCGAGCCGATGGAGCACATGACCATCGACGTACCCGAGGAATACCTCGGCGCCGTCACTCAGCTGATGGCCGTCCGCAAGGGCCGCATGGTCAACATGTCCAACCACGGCACCGGCTGGGTCCGCATGGAATTCATTGTTCCCGCCCGTGGCCTGATTGGCTTCCGCACCAAGTTCCTCACGGAAACCCACGGCGCAGGTATCTCCTCCTCCATCGCCGAGGGCTACGAGCCCTGGGTTGGCCCGATCGAGTACCGCACCAACGGTTCGCTGATCGCTGACCGCTCCGGCGTCGTCACCCCGTTCGCGATGATCAAGCTGCAGGAACGCGGTTCCTTCTTCGTGGAGCCCACCTCTGAGGTTTACGAGGGCATGATCGTTGGCGAGAACTCCCGCGCCGATGACATGGATGTGAACATCACCAAGGAAAAGCAGCTCACCAACATGCGTGCCGCTTCCTCGGACACCTTCGAAAACCTGACTCCGCCGCGCAAGCTGACCCTGGAAGAGTCGCTCGAGTTCGCCCGCGAAGACGAGTGCGTTGAAGTTACTCCGGAGTCCATCCGCATCCGCAAGCTGGTCCTGGGCGCTTCCGAGCGTGCCAAGGTCACCCGCGCACGCGCCAAGGGCTAATCCCATTACCACGGCTTCAGTGCCGCTGCACCGGGCTCCGCGCTGGCGGGGCCCGGTGGCAGCTGTGCTTGGCGGGCTGCTGGCCTCCGTGCTGGGAACCGGGCTGCATGCCCAGATCCTGTACCTCGGGGACACTGCCCTGCCGTTGGGTGCAGTTGCGGCACTGATCCTCAGCTGCGCTGCAACCGTCTTTGCCGGTCTTTGGGCCGGTAACGCGGTGTGGAGTGCGGTGGCGGGATTGTTGGCCTATGTTGTGCTGGGCCTCTTCACTCTGGACCTCTGGGACACTCCGCTGATCATCACCGGTACTGTCCTTGAGGAGCAGCCCGGCATAGTCCTGGCAGGCCGCATCTGGCTGTTCGGACAGGCGGTAGCCACCATCGCTGCCCTGATGATCACCTCGCGGGTCCTGGCTAAGGCCCGCCGCGTAGCCGCGGAGGCGAACGCAGCACAGCGGCAAGCTATGGTCCAGCCCCCGTATCAGGGCTAGTACTCGCTCCCCACAGAAGTCGTACAACAAAAAGCAGGCGCCGCGGGAAACTGCGGCGCCTGCTTTTTTGGAGCCAAGGTCCATTTGGAGCCAAGGTCCATTTGGACCCAGGGTCCACCGGCCGTCAGCTGCGAAAGGGAACTCAGCGCCGGGGTGCACGCCGTTCGGGCGGCGGCGGAACCTGCTTGGCAGCGGTGACCAGAGCATAGGGAACCGTGATGTTTCCCCGCCTACCCGCCACGGTGACGTCCTCTTCGGCAGCCGCCACCAAATAGCCCAGCACGTCGGTGAAGCCGCCCTCAATGCGGTAGCGGACCACCACGCGCGCGCCGTCGGGGAGGGCACGAAGGACGGCAGCAGGGCTCGGAACGTTCACCGTTACATGGTACTCGGGCAGGGTCCGGCTGGGAGATAATGGTCTGGGCTACTAACGTGGAACCATCACTTCGTGGATTTTTCCCGTCCGGGATAGTCCGCAGATCAGGAAGGCAAGGGACGTGACGTACGTAATTGCGCAGCCATGCGTAGATGTAAAAGACAAGGCATGTATTGAGGAATGCCCGGTGGACTGCATCTATGAAGGTGAACGCTCCCTCTACATTCACCCGGACGAGTGCGTCGACTGCGGTGCCTGTGAGCCGGTCTGCCCCGTCGAAGCCATTTACTACGAGGATGACACGCCCGAAGAATGGGCCGAGTACTACAAGGCCAACGTTGAGTTCTTTGACGATCTGGGCTCTCCCGGCGGCGCCGCCAAGATCGGCAACACGCACAAGGACCACCCGATCATTGCCGTCCTGCCTCCGCAGAACCAAGAGGCATGAGCGGCGCACCGTCCCGGACCTTCGGACTGGACCTGCCGGAGTACCCGTGGGAGGCAATGGCACCCTACGCCAAGCTGGCGTCCGAGCATCCGGACGGTGCCGTCAATCTGTCCATCGGGACACCGGTCGACCCGACTCCGGCGGTCATCCGCGAGGCCCTGTCAGCTGCAGCCAACGCTCCCGGATACCCCACTACGCACGGGACACAGTCCCTCCGCGAAGCAATTGCCGCGTGGTACGCACGCCGCCGCGGGGTTCCGGGCCTGGATCCGCAGAACATCATGCCCACCGTCGGTTCCAAGGAACTGGTGGCCTGGCTGCCGCTGCTGCTGGGACTGGGGGAGGGCGACGTCGTCGTTCGCCCCACCGTTGCCTACCCCACCTATGACATGGGGGCCGTCCTGGCCGGTGCCACTGCCGTGGCGGCGGATAGCTTGGACGAGCTCGACGACGACGTCCGTGCCCGGGTGCGGCTGGTCTGGGTTAATTCACCGGGCAATCCCACCGGGATCGTGCGGTCAGCTTCCTCACTGCGGGCCCTGGTGGATTCCGCCCGGGCTGCCGGCGCAGTGGTCGCGTCGGATGAATGCTACGCCGAACTGGGCTGGGAAGAATGGGACCCCTCCCGGGGCGGTTCGCCGGTGCCGAGTGTTCTGGATCCGGCAGTCAGCGGCGGCAGCAATGAGCTTCTCCTCTCGGTCTATTCCCTGAGCAAGCAGTCCAACATTGCCGGCTACCGGGCCGCTTTTGTAGCCGGTGACGGCGCCATCATCGCCAACCTGGTGAACAGCCGCAAGCACGCCGGCATGATTGTGCCCGCACCGGTCCAGGCAGCCATGGAGGCCGCGCTGGCAGACGACACGCATGTGGTGGAGCAGAAGGACCGCTACCGTGCCCGCCGCGAGCTGCTGGTGCCGGCGCTTGAGGCCTTTGGCCTGCGGATCCATCACTCCGAAGCGGGACTTTATCTGTGGGCAACCGCCGGTGAAGACACCTGGGCCACCGTGGAACGGCTGGCCCGGCTGGGTATTGTTTCCGGACCCGGCGTCATCTACGGAGACGCCGGTGCAGGCTTTGTTCGGATTGCGCTGACCGGCTCCGACGAGCGGGTGGCAGCTGCCGCCCGGCGGCTAAGTGCTGCCGCCTTATAACGGGTTTACCGGCAGAGCAGTATGTTTCGCTTGAACAACAACCGGTCCCACGATTAGTTGTAAAGCCTGCCGAAAGGGTAGCGTTTTGCGTAAATAGATCTAGCGGAATTGACACTATGGGCGCCCCCAATCCATGCGACGCCCGTAGCTCTGGTTTCTTCAAACTCCTGAAGGAGACTTAATGACTGAGCGTCCCAGTGCACAGCTGCACTACGGGGAAAACACCGAAGACCGCCTGGAACTTCCCCGGGTTGCGGCCGTGGAAGGCAACGAGGGCCTCGATGTCTCCAAGCTGCTGAAGCAGACCGGCACCGTCACCTATGACCCCGGCTTCATGAATACCGCCTCCACGAAGTCCGCTATTACGTATATTGACGGCGACGCCGGCATTCTGCGCTACCGCGGTTACCCGATTGAGCAGCTGGCCAAGCACTCAAGCTTCCTGGAAACGTCCTATCTCCTGATTTATGGAAACCTTCCCACTCCCGCCGAGCTGGACGATTTTGACCAGCGGATCCGCCGGCACACGCTGCTGCACGAAGACCTCAAGGGTTTCTTCGGCGGATTCCCCCGTGACGCCCACCCGATGCCGGTGCTGTCCTCGGCTGTGAGCGCCCTCTCCACCTTCTACCAGGATTCCCTGGACCCGTTCGACGAAGAGCAGGTGGAACTCTCCACCATCCGCCTGATGGCGAAGCTTCCGGTCATCGCGGCGTACGCGCACAAGAAGAGCATCGGCCAGCCCATGCTCTACCCGGACAACTCCATGAACCTCGTGGAAAACTTCATGCGGCTGAGCTTCGGATTGCCCGCCGAACCGTACGAAATCGATCCGGACCTGGTCAAGGCACTGGATCAGCTGCTGGTCCTGCATGCGGACCATGAGCAGAACTGCTCCACCTCCACTGTCCGCCTGGTGGGCAGCGCCGGCGCCAACATGTTCACCTCCGTTTCCGCCGGCATCAGCGCGCTCTCCGGACCGCTGCACGGCGGCGCCAACGAGGCCGTGCTGAACATGCTCCGGGAGATCAAGTCCACGGGCATGGCACCGGAAACCTTCATGGAGAAGGTCAAGAACAAGGAAGACGGCGTGAAGCTCATGGGCTTCGGACACCGCGTCTACAAGAACTACGATCCGCGCGCCAAGATCGTCAAGTCCACTGCCCATGACATCCTGGCCAAGCTCGGAGGCAACGACGAGCTGCTGGAAATCGCCATGCGCCTGGAAGAGAAGGCACTGGCCGATGATTACTTCATTGAGCGCAAGCTGTACCCGAACGTGGACTTCTACACCGGCCTGATCTACAAGGCCATGGGCTTCCCGGAGAAGATGTTCACGGTGCTCTTCGCCATTGGCCGCCTGCCGGGCTGGATTGCCCAGTGGCGCGAGATGATGCTGGATCCGCAGACAAAGATCGGGCGTCCGCGCCAGCTCTACATCGGCTCCGCCGAGCGCAACTACCCCACGCGCTAGGCTCGCAGCAGCAGCTGGACAGTCTTGTAGCAACAACAAAGGGCCCCCGGAAATCCGATCGGATTGTCCGGGGGCCCTTTGCTTGGTTATCAGCCCGCTAGGACGCGGCGTAGCCCTGCGGATTGTTCTTCTGCCAGCGCCAGTGGTCCTCGCACATGGCATCAAGGGTGCGGTGCGCGGACCAGCCGAGGTCCGCCAGCGCCGCTGAGGGATCGGCGTAGCTGACGGCAGCATCTCCGGGACGCCGCGGTGCGAACTCATAGGGGATCTCCTTGCCGGCGGCCTTGGAGAAGGCGGCAAGCACGTCCAGCACGGAGGAGCCGTTGCCGGTTCCCAGGTTCCAGCGGCGAACTCCCGGCTTGGTGGTGATGTAGTCCAGGGCGGCAAGGTGGCCTGCGGCGAGGTCCACCACATGGATGTAGTCGCGCACGCCGGTGCCGTCAGGGGTGGGATAGTCATTGCCGAAGACCATGACTTTGTCCCGGCGGCCCACCGCTACCTGGGCAACGAACGGCAGCAGGTTGTTGGGTACGCCCGTGGGGTCTTCGCCGATCCGGCCGGACTCATGGGCGCCCACGGGATTGAAGTAGCGCAGCAGTGCGATGTTCCAGCGGTCGTCAGCAGCGCCCAGATCGGCCAGGATGTCTTCGATCTGTTCCTTGGTGCGCCCGTAGGGGTTTACCGCATCCATGGGCATCTTCTCGATCAGCGGAACCTCTTCGCTGGCTCCGTAGACGGTGGCGGAGGAGCTGAAGACCAGCGTCCGGACATTGTGCTTGTCCATCATGCGCAACAGGTTCAGGGTGCCGCCCACGTTGTTGTGGTAGTAATACAGGGGCTTCGCCACGGATTCGCCCACGGCTTTCAGCCCGGCAAAATGGATGACGGCGTCAATACTGTGCTCGGCAAAAACGCTGTCGACAGCGCCCTCATCCAGCAGATCGGCCTGCACAAAGGCGGCCTTGCGTCCGGCGAGGTCCTGGACCCGGTTCAGGGATTCTTCGCTGGAATTGACCAGATTATCCAGGACCACAACGTCATGGCCCGCTTCCAGCAGGGCCAACGTCGTATGGGATCCGATGTATCCGGTGCCTCCGGTAACTAGTATTCGCATGCTTTCAGACTAGTGGATCCCGTGGCGATCTCCGGTTCAGGGCTGTTCAGCCACCCGGACAACGGTCAGGACCACGGCGTTTTCCGAGGCCGGAGCGGGATCCCAGGTACCGGAGGCACGCGTGAACCGGCGTTCAGCGAACGCTACGGAGTCCAGGGACAGGGAATCGGCGTTGGCAACTGACCATTGTGCCAGTGACCAGCCGTACGTGCCGGTTCCGGCAACGGTGACGCGGTCTCCTTCAACAGTGGCTTCCACAGGTCCGTAAACCGCCGTCATCGCGGCAAGAACGGCTTCCGGGCTCCCGGAGGACGACGGCGGTGCAAGGGTGCAGGTCAGCGCGGCGGGGGAGTGGCCGGTCAGTGCCGAGGCAAATGCCTTGGCCTCGGCTTCGTGATCGGCATACGCGTCAGGGAAGGCGCTGCGCTGTACCGTCTGTGCTGCCACCGTCAGCGGCAGGTCCGCGTAGTTTGGAACTTTTTCCAGGGCATCGTAGAACGCGTTTGCGGCATACGTCGGATCCATCACCTGCTCCTGAGAGCCCCATCCCTGGGACGGACGCTGCTGGAACAGCCCCCGGGAGTCCGGTCCGGCGTCGTCCCCGTAATCGAGGTTCCGCAGTCCGGACTCCTGGATAGCCGTGGCCACCGCAATCGAGGCTGCCCGCGCCGGCATTCCGCGGCGGACAGAGATTCCCGCTATCAGGGCGGCCGTTTCGGTCCGCCCGGGAGTCAAATGATAGGAGACACCGTCCGCTGTTGCCGTGCAGGCCGCCGGCTCCGGCCTCTTCTCCTCCGAATCGCTGAGCACGGACACCGCATACACGGTGACCGCCACAAGGAAGAGGACCACCAGCGCCAGCACCGGGATGAACCCGGTGCTGCGCCGGAAGCCTGAGGTCGGAGGCACGGGCCGCTGCTCCTAGTTGGCGTGCAGGGCGGCGTTGAGCTCTACGCTGGCGCCACTGCGGGCGAGGGCTTCCACCGCCCCAGTGGTCGAGTTACGGCGGAAAAGCAGGTTCGGCACACCGGAAAGCTCCACTGCCTTGAGAACCTGCGGTTCCGCACCGGGAACCAGCACGGACACCCGGGTGCCGGCCGTCACGTAGAGGCCCGCCTCCACCACTGATTCGTCGCCGATGCTGATTCCCACCCCGGAGTTGGCGCCCAGCAGGACCCGCTCGCCGAGGGAAATCTTTTCCCGGCCGCCGCCGGAGAGGGTGCCCATAATGGAGGCGCCGCCGCCCACATCGGTGCCGTTGCCCACCACCACTCCGGCAGAGATACGGCCTTCCACCATGGAGACTCCCAAAGTACCGGCGTTGAAGTTCACGAAACCCTCGTGCATGACCGTGGTTCCCTCGGCGAGATGGGCGCCCAGGCGGACCCGGCCGGCGTCGGCGATCCTCACACCGGAGGGAAGAACATAGTCGGTCATCCGCGGGAACTTGTCCACGCCGAACACGGTCACCGGGCCGCGGGCGCGCAGCCGCAGACGGACAGCTTCGAAATCCTCCACGGCGCACGGCCCGAAGTTGGTCCAGACCACGTTGGGCAGCTTGCCGAAGATTCCGTCCAGGTTCAGCGTGTTCGGAGCGGCGAGGCGGGTGGAGAGCAGGTGCAGGCGCAGGTAAGCATCGGCAGTGTCAGCCGGCGCGGCGTCAAGGTCGATCTCGGTACGGAGGATCTCGCCGTGCGTGCCGCGCTCGGCGTCGGCCATGGCGGCTGCTGCGGCTTCCAGCTCCGCAGCGAGGGAGTTGGCGGCGGATGAACCGGCTTCGTCGCGGGCGTCAAGCAGGGGCCGCGGAAACCAGACATCCAGCACCGTGCCGTTACTGGTGATGGTGGCCAGGCCCAGGCCGGAGGCAATGCGGGCGGTCGGGGAGGAGGAGGGTGAAGTCATGGCCTAAGTCTACCGATGCGCCGACTCCGGCACCGGCGGTGTCGGTGTTGGATCGCTTCCCCGGCGGGTGCCCGGACCTCGGTAGGCTGGAAACATGATGAAATCCACCTTCCGGACCCTGGACCTTACCCGCGACGTTGCCTTGCTGACCGCCGACCTCATGGACATTGAAAGCGTGTCCGGCAACGAGACGGAGCTGGCGGACGCCGTTGAAGCTGCGCTGCGCGCACTCCCGCATCTGGAGGTTGTGCGCGACGGCGACTCCGTCATGGCGCGCACGTCACTGGGCCGGGCCGAACGGGTCATCCTTGCCGGGCACCTGGACACCGTGCCGCTGCCCACAGTCCCCGGCTCGCGCGGAACAGTTCCCTCTTCCTGGGAGGGCGAAGTGTTGTACGGGCGCGGGGCCACGGACATGAAGGGCGGGGTAGCCGTGCAGCTGGTGCTGGCTGCCGCACTGGCCGAGCCGTCACGGGACGTCACCTACGTGTTTTACGACCACGAGGAAGTCGAGGCCTCACTATCCGGGCTGGGCCGGCTGCAGGAAAGCTATCCGCAGTGGCTGGAGGCAGACTTTGCCGTACTGCTGGAACCGACCAACGGCACGGTGGAAGGCGGCTGCAACGGAACCATGCGCTTTCACGCCACTACGGCCGGCAAAGCCGCACACTCAGCCCGGGCCTGGATGGGGGAGAACGCCATCCATGCGGCCGCGGAAATCCTTACCCGGCTGCGCGACCACGAGCCGGCCACGGTTTCAGTGGAGGGCCTGGACTACCGGGAATCACTGAATGCCGTGAAGATCTGGGGCGGGACCGCCGGCAACGTGATTCCGGATGCCGCCACGGTGGAAATCAACTACCGCTTCGCTCCGGACAAGTCGGTGGAAGAAGCCGACGCCTATGTCCGGAACCTGCTCTCCGGCTTTGACCTGGTCCGCACCGACGCGGCAGCCGGCGCCCGTCCCGGACTGGACCAGCCCGCGGCGGCGAGCTTTGTCGCCGTCGTCGGCGAGGAACCCAAGCCCAAGTACGGGTGGACCGACG
This sequence comes from Arthrobacter sp. UYP6, assembly GCF_040547315.1. Taxonomy (NCBI): domain Bacteria; kingdom Bacillati; phylum Actinomycetota; class Actinomycetes; order Micrococcales; family Micrococcaceae; genus Arthrobacter; species Arthrobacter sp. UYP6. The sequence continues at coordinate 9,193 of NZ_JBEPPM010000001.1, read as the reverse complement.
TTGCCCGGTTCAGTGCCCTGGGGATTCCGGCCGTGAACTTTGGCCCCGGCGACGCGCTGCTGGCGCATACCGACAACGAGCACGTGCACGCCAACGCCGTCCGGGCCTGCCTGACCGCGCTGCGGACCTGGCTCAGCTAACGCAGGCACGTAGGCAAACAAACAAGTGAAGGGGAGAGCCGGCAGCGCCGGTTCTCCCCTTCACCCGTGTTGAGGTGCTGCTATTTCACCGGAGCGGCGACGCCTTCCGGATCAACGGCGTCCTCTTGGTCCAGGAGCTTGCCGGACCGGGCACCGAGCAGGCGGGAGAGCCGCTGTGCAGTGAAAGTCAGGAGCATATTGATCACAATGAAGATTGCTGCCGCCACCAGGAGGGACGGCAGCATATTGCCGTCGCCTGCTCCCAGGCGCTGAGCGTTGGCCAGCAAATCGGAGTAGCCGATGATGTAGCCCAGAGCCGAGTCCTTGAGGATCACCACAAACTGGCCGAGCAGCGCCGGCAGCATGGCCACCAGCGCCTGCGGGATTTCGATGCTGCGCAGGGACTGTCCGGGGGTAAGCCCGATCGCCAGTCCCGCTTCGCGCTGCCCCTTGGGCAGGCCGAAAACCCCAGAGCGCACCAGCTCGGCAATCACCGAGCCGTTGTAAAGGGTCAGCGCCACCACCACGGCGTAGAACGGAGCGTCAGCAGCCTCCATCGGGGTGGACTTGGCGAAGAACTGGTACAGGAAGATCATCATCAGCAGCACCGGAACGGCACGCAGGAACTCCACGACGACGTCGCATACCCGCCGAATCGGGGCCAGCCCGGACAACCGGCCAAAGCCAAAGATGAGGCCAAAGGCGATGGAGGTGACGACGGCGACTCCGGCGGCTTTCAGCGTCTGCAGCAGCCCGGGAAGCAGCGTGTAGCGCCAGGTGGACCACTCAGCAAACGGGGTCCACTTGGCTGCCTCAAACTGGTCCTTTTCGGCCAGGCCGTTGATAAGGAGTCCCAGGATGGCCAGCACGAACAGTGCGCCAAGGATGTTGAAAACCAGGATCCGGCGTCGCGCTTTGGGCCCGGGGACGTCAAACAGGACTGCCTGCGTGCTCATCGGCTAACCGCCAGTTTCTTTGAAGCCCACGTGGTGAGCAGGCCGATGGGAATGACAAGCACAACGAATCCGAGCGCAAAGACCAGGAAGATCTGAGTCATGACATCGGGCCGGAATTCGATCAGTGTCTTCATCAGTCCGGAAGCCTCAGCCACGCCCGCGGCAGCGGCCACCGTGGTGTTCTTCACCAGGGCAATCACAACGTTTCCCAGCGGCACCACGGCGCCGCGGAAGGCCTGCGGAAGGATAATCAGCCAGGCTGCGGGCACAAAGGACAGACCGATGGACCGGGCTGCTTCGGCCTGTCCCAGCGGCACGGTGTTCACGCCGCTGCGGATGGCTTCGCAGACAAAGGCAGCGTGGTAGACACTCAGGGAAAGTACCGCAAGCAGGAAGAAGTTCAGCTTGAAATCTGAGCTGAGGTTGATCTGCAGCTGGCCCCACAGAGCCAGGACGGAGAACACCATGATGATGGTCAGCGGCGTGTTGCGGAAGATGTTGACGTACGCGGTCCCAAACCAGCGCAGGCTGGCGATAGGGGAAATCCGCATGACGGCGAGGAGTGTTCCGAGCACCAGAGATGCCAGGCCGGCCCAGAACGCGAGCTGGATGTTGACCCAGAATGCGGCGGGGACATCCTCGAAGAGGGCGAAGAAATCACCCATGTTGTACCTCTTCTATGGTGAAAGAACCGGTGCATGCGCAGGAAGGGACCTTCCTGCGCATGCACTATGGGTGCGGGGCCGGTGCGGCCCCGGGGCCGCGGTTAGGCGCAGGCTTCGGGCTCCGGCGGGTTGACGGACTCGTCGAACTGGTAGTCGGCGCCTTCGGTGTTGGTCTTGATGGCTTCGGCCCAGGACCCGTCCTCGACCATCTTGCGGATGGCCGTGTTGATGGCCTCGCACTGGGTGCTGTCCTTGGAGATGCCCACGCCGTACTTCTCTTCGGAGAACGGGTTGCCCACCACCTTGAACTTGCCTGCATTGGCGTCCGTGGAAGCCAGGCCGGCGAGGATGATGTCGTCAGTGGTGACGGCATCGATCTGACCGCCCTGCATGGCGGTCACGCAGTTGGCGTAGCCGCCCTGCTCCAGCAGATTCACGTCCGAGGCCAGGGTGTCCTTGACCTTCTGGGCGGAGGTGGAACCGGTGACGGAGCACAGGTTCTTCCCGTTCAGGTCCTCGGGGCCGGTGATGTCTGTGTTGTCGGCGTTGACCAGCAGGTCCTGTCCGGCAACAAAGTACGGTCCGGCGAAGGCAACGCGCTCCTTGCGGGCGTCAGTGATGGAGTACGTCGCGAAGATCATGTCCACTTCGCCGTTCTCCAGCACGTTCTCGCGCTGTGCGGAGGGGGTTTCCTTCCACTCGATCTGGTCCTCGGAGTAGCCCAGTTCGTTGGCAACATACTTGGCCACGTCCACGTCGAAGCCGGTGTAGTCGTTGCCGTCCTTGAAACCCAGGCCGGGCTGGTCGAACTTGATGCCGACGGTGATTTTCTCTCCATCACCGGTTGCGCCGCTTCCGGCCTCGTCGCCGGAGTCGCCTCCGCAGGCGGATAGGGTCAGTGCTGCGGCAGCGGCAAATGCCACTGCGGCGTAACGGGTCTTGCGCATGTTTTCTCCTTGCATAGCGGCTTCCCGGACGGGTTGGCCTTGCTTCAAGGGGTTGCCCCCAACTGGTGAATCTGGTGAAAGTGGAACGCTTGAAGGCTGCCGCGGCAGTGAGGCCGGCAGCGTGGACGCCGCAGCTAGTGGGCGAGGATCTTGCCCAGGAAGTCCTTGGCGCGGCGGCTCTTGGGATGGGTGAAGAATTCTTCCGGCGTGGCTTCTTCGACGATCTGGCCGTCAGCCATGAACACCACGCGGTCCGCTGCCTTGCGGGCGAAGCCCATTTCGTGGGTGACCACGATCATGGTCATGCCCTCCTTGGCCAGGGACACCATGGTGTCCAGCACCTCGTTGATCATTTCCGGGTCAAGCGCCGAGGTGGGTTCGTCGAAAAGCATGACCTTGGGCTTCATGGCCAGCGCCCGGGCAATGGCCACCCGCTGCTGCTGCCCGCCGGAGAGCTGGGCCGGAAGCTTGTTGGCCTGGTTGGCGACGCCCACCCGGTCCAGCAGTTCCATGGAGAGCTTCTTTGCTTCGGCGCTCTTCATGCCCTTGACCTTGACCGGTCCGAGGGACACGTTGTCAAGGATCGATTTGTGGGCGAACAGGTTGAAGGACTGGAACACCATGCCGACGTCGGCGCGGAGCTTCGCCAGTGCCTTCCCCTCTGCGGGCAGCACCTTTCCATCGATGGCGATCTCGCCGTCGTCGATCGTCTCAAGACGGTTGATGGCACGGCAGAGTGTCGACTTTCCGGAACCGGAGGGGCCAATCACCACCACCACCTCGCCACGGGCAACCTCAAGGTTGATGTCCTTCAGGACGTGCAGGTCGCCAAAGTGCTTGTTGACGTTCTTGAGAGAGACAAGAGGTGCAGCAGAATCAGGCGTTGCGCCTTCGGAAGTGTCGCGGGTCATAAGGAAAAGATAGCCAATGATTGTGTCGGAAATGTGTCACACTCCACAAATCGCCGCTAATCGTGACTCAAGAGCAACCAAACGGGGCGGGTAATGCGTGTGAGACCGGAGCCATACATGTGGCTACCCTTGAATCATGGAAATCAGCGACAACACCTCCCGGGCCCGCCCGGGCAGCCCCCGTAAGCGCGGACCCGTGGAACTTCGCAGGGCGCAGGCTCGAGTGCTGCAGTCTGACCGCTACTTGCTCGACTCACAGGACCAGACGCACTTTACGCATACCGACCCGTGGCGGGTGCTGCGCATCCAGAGCGAGTTCGTAGAGGGATTCGGCACGCTGTCGGAGCTGGGCCCGGCGGTCAGTGTCTTCGGTTCCTCCCGTAGCCTGCCCGGCTCCCCGTATTACAAGCTCGGCGAAGAAGTGGGGCGGCTGCTGGCGGAGGAGGGTCTCGCTGTCATCACCGGCGGCGGTCCGGGTGCCATGGAGGCCGCGAACAGGGGTGCGGTCGAGGCAGAGGGACTTTCCGTGGGCCTGGGCATTGAGCTTCCCTTTGAGACAGGGCTAAACGACTGGGTGGACCTGGGCATCAACTTCCGCTACTTCTTTGTGCGGAAGACCATGTTCGTCAAGTATGCCCAGGGGTTCATTGTCCTGCCGGGAGGGTTCGGAACTATGGACGAGCTGTTTGAGGCCATGACACTGGTCCAAACGCAGAAGGTCACCTCCTTCCCGATTGTCCTGATCGGCACGGACTTCTGGGGTCCCCTGATGGACTGGATCAAGGGCACGCTGCTGGCGGAGGGCATGATCTCGGCCAAGGACCTGGCCCTGATCCACATTGTGGACGACCCGGCTGAAGCCGTTGAACTCATGATCAGCGACAGTGCCGGACACGTCTCGCCGTAGCGCTCGCCGTTCTCCCGGGGGTGGTAGGAAATCCGGAAAGGGCCGCCCCCGTCTGGCACGATGGTCCTGTGACAACCTTTTTGGTCTTCGTAGCCGTTCTCGCCGCAGGGGGCGTGGCCCTTGCAGCCGTGGGACTTCCACGCTCGCACCCTGCCCCACCCGCAGCAGGAGCGCCCGCAGCCGGGCCAGCCGCAGTCAACGGCGCATCCTCATTGGTGGAACCTGACCCGCGGCTGCCGCCGGTCCTGCTGCCCGAGAATGTGCAGCCCTCGGACATCGGGAAGCTGAGGTTCTCTGTGGGACTGCGGGGCTACCGGATGGATCAGGTTGACGCGGTCCTGGCCCGGCTGGAATCCGCACTCGCCGAGCGGGATGCCGCCCTCGCTGCAGCCAGGCAGCCCCCGGGTAAGACTCCGGAGGACCCCGGGGCACCTTCATGAGCACCGTGGCAGGTGCTGACGGACTGCTGCGCTGCCCTTGGGCCGTGGCCAGTGCCGACTACCAGCAGTACCACGATGAGGAATGGGGCCGGCCGGTCACCGGTGAAGCGGCTTTGTTTGAACGCCTGAGCCTGGAAGCCTTCCAATCCGGCCTGAGCTGGATCACGATCCTGCGCAAGCGGCCGGCGTTCCGGCTGGCATTTGCAGGCTTTGATCCCGCCGCGGTTGCCCGGTTTACCGATGCAGACCGGGAGCGGTTGATGGCTGACGCGGGCATTGTCCGCAACCGCGCCAAGATCGACGCCGTCATCGCCAATGCGCGTGCCCTGTTGGACCTGCGCGACGGTGAATCCCTGGAAGCGCTGCTGCTGGCGCACCGGCCCGACCCGTCACGGCCGGCGCCGCGGAGCATTTCCGAGGTTCCCGCCAGCACGGCGGAATCCATGGCTCTGGCTAAGGCGCTGAAGAAGCGCGGCTTCCGTTTTGTGGGACCGACAACCGCCTACGCCATGCTGCAGGCCACCGGGTACGTCAATGACCATTTGGAAAGCTGCTGGGTGCGCCATGGCGGGTAACGCGGCTCCGGAACGGGACATCCGTCCGCCGTCGGGGATTAACGCAGCGCTGGGACGAGCAGCGGGGCAGGTGGCCTCCGTCTGCCGCCGCTGGCCGTGGTACGTGCAGGTCCTGGCTGTGTGGGCCCTTGCCCGCATCTTCTCGTTTGCCGTCTTTGTGGCCGTGGCCGCCCAGCAGGGGCTGAACCCCTGGGGGTGGGAGGGAACGCCGTCGTACCTGCAGTTCATTGGCGCCTGGGACAGCGAGTGGTACCAGCGTATTTTCTCCGACGGGTACCCCTCTGCGATCCCGCGCGATGAAACCGGACGTGCGCAGGAGAACCCCTGGGCGTTCTACGCGCTCTTCCCGGGTGTTGTGCGGGTGCTCGCGGCTGTGACGGGTCTGGGCTGGGAAGTCCTCGCACCGCTGGTGGCCACCGCGGCAGGCTTTGGAGCGGCGCTGATGGTGTATCGCCTTTTCGCGCTCCGTGCCTCCTCTGGAACGGCACTGTGGGGCGTCGTGTTCCTGGCTGTGAGCCCGGTGTCGCCTGTTCTGCAGGTGCCGTATGCCGAGTCGCTGAATCTGCTGCTGCTGGCTGCGTCGCTGTACCTGCTGATAACCTGCCGGTACCTGCTGGCCGTGCCGGTGGTGCTCGTGATGTGCCTCTCCCGACCTGTGGGCGTGGCCTTTGCCCTCATGATGGGAATCCTTTTCCTGCGGCGCTGGGCGCTGCGAAGGCAGGAAGCCTTCCCTCGGCCCGAAGCGGTGCAGATGGCAGTCCTGACAGCTGCTTCCGGGGTGGGAGCGCTGACCTGGCCCGCGCTGGCATGGGCCTACACCGGGGACCTCCGGGCCTACACCGACACGGAGACTGCCTGGCGCGGAGACACTCTGCTTGTCTTCAATCCGTGGTTTGTCGAGGCGGAACGGTTGTTCGGCCCCGTGATGGGTCCGGCGGCGCTGATTGCCCTGGTGGCCCTTGTGGTTATCTGCCTCCTATCCGAACCGGTGCGCAGACTCGGAGTGGAAATGCAGGTGTGGTGTGCGGCTTATGCAATGTACCTGTTTGCCTTCCTGAATCCGCTAACCAGCACCTTCCGCCTGTTGTTGCCGCTGTTCCCGCTCGGCTTGGCGCTGGCGGCCCTGAGCAGCTCCCGTGCCTACCGCCCAGCAGTGGCGCTGGGGTTCCTTGTGCTGCAGATTGTTTGGGTTGCGTGGCTCTGGAGATGGACTCCGCTTCCCGGCGGAGGTGATTATCCACCCTGATCCTGTGGCGGGGAACACACGAAATTTCGTTTGCGTCACCATTGTGCGGAATAATGAAGGGCAATTGCCGCCGGAGCAGCTTTCAAGGCCGTGCGACAGAGGATTACATGTGACTGGGGGATCGCCCACAGCGCACTGTGAAAGGGGAACTGGAACATGGCTGCCATGAAACCGCGTACAGGGGATGGACCTATGGAAGTCACCAAGGAAGGGCGAAGCCTTATCCTGCGGGTGCCGATTGACGGCGGCGGACGTTTGGTTGTTGAGCTGAACGCCGAGGAAGCGGGCATGCTCAAGGATTGCCTTCTGGGCGTCACGAGCTAGGAAATAAACCCCATGCAGCGAGCTCCCAGAGGATCATCCAAGCCCGCCCCGTCCAGCGGGGAGGCCACCGGAACCGCACTGCCGGACCCAGCCATGACGGCTGTGTCCGCAGTGGAGCAACTGCATGCACGGACCGGCGCCCCCACCGCCGGCACCGGGTTGCAGCCCTCACCTGAAGAAGGAGTCGACGTTTTGGCCGTGGCCATGGCGGCGGCCCCGGAAACGTCTGTCCGGGCGGATACCGAGGACGCGCTGCATCCCACCCCGCAGCCCCGCCGGGGTGCCGTTGAGACGGCGCTTTGGTACTCAGTGGACGTGGCTGCCCGCGCGGCCACTGCGGGAATTACCGGCAAAGCCGGTGAAACGCTGTTGGTGGAGCCTCCGTCGGGCAAAACCGGGCAGCTGCCCGCCAAACTTATTTATGTGGGCGTGGGCGATGAGTCCGTCCAGGGCATGCGCCGCGCGGGAGCAGCGCTTGCCCGCGCTACCAAAGGTGCCCGCCGAATACGCGCGGCAGTGGTTGACGGGCTGGCCCCCGACGCACAGCAGGCCTTCCTTGAAGGTTTCTTCTTGGGGGGATACCGTGCTCCTCGACAAGGCGTAACACCAGCCGGCCCCCTCGTGGCAAGCGAAATGGAACTCACCGGGCTGGATCCCGAGGCGCTGCGACTGGCACAAATCACCGCCCGGGCCGTCCTGCTCGCGCGGGACCTGACGAACCTCCCGCCAGACATTGCCACTCCGGAGTGGATGGCCGCACAAAGCCGTGTAGTCGCCGATCGTGCCGGCCTTCGCCTTTCCGTACTGGACGAGACCGAACTTCTGCGGCAGGGATTCGGCGGCCTGCTGGCCGTGGGCTCCGGGGCAGCCAATCCGCCGCGTCTGGTGCAGATCTCCTATGTACCTGCCGGGGACGACGCGACTGGCGGAGAACATATTGTCCTTGCGGGCAAGGGCATCACTTTTGATTCCGGCGGCATCTCGCTGAAGCCGCGTGAGGCCATGATGAGCATGAAGATGGACATGGCCGGTGCGGCCGTGGTCCTGGCCGCCGTCGAGGCTGCTGCCGCGCTGGAGATCCCGCACCGCGTTACCGGCGTTCTTGCCCTGGCGGAAAACGCCATTGGTGCGTCCGCTTACCGGCCCGGTGACGTTGTGAGGACGTATGACGGCACCACTGTGGAGATCGGCAACACTGACGCCGAGGGCAGGATGGTCCTTGCTGACGCACTTGCCTACGCCGTCGCGGAGCTTTCGCCTGATGTGCTGGTGGACATTGCCACCCTGACCGGAGCGGCAGCGGTGGGCCTGGGACAACAGTATGGTGCGGTCTTCTCCAATGCGCCGGAGCTGCTCAGTGTCCTGGAAAAGGCCGGCAACACTTCAGGAGACCGCATCTGGCCGCTGCCGCTGGTCCATGAGTACGAGTTCGCACTGACCTCGGATACGGCCGACCTGGCGCATGTGGCACCCCCCGCGCTCAAGTTTGGAGCCGGTGCAATTGTGGCCGCGCTCTTCCTGGAGAAGTTTGTGGGCGGTGTTCCGTGGGTACATCTGGATATCGCCGGGCCCATGCGTGCCAGTTCGGATCGTCATGAGATTACTAAGGGCGCCACGGGGTTCGGAACACGGCTGCTCATCAGTTTCCTTCGGGATCGGTCTGCGCCCCAGCCACCTGCGGAGTAGTTAGTTGCCCTGCTCGTACGGTTGCGCCGTGCCAAAATACAGGTGCTGCGACCGTTGCTGGGTTTTCGCCGGTACGAGTAATTCGGCACGTGTAATTAAGCCACTTGACCATGGCAAATACGAGTAATTGGACGCAGATGTCCGGTAACTGGATACCTCAAATTGTCTGGTTTCCGACACTAAAATAGAAGGTATGTACTACTTCCCGGCCGTCAAGGACGGCAGCAATGCTCCCACCGGCCCCATTGGTGTTTCCAGCCCAAACGGCGCTGAGGGGGCTGCCTTGGGTGACCCGTTGGAGGCTTTGGAGGCTGCGGAGCGGGTGCGGTTGATTGATGAGATTCGGTTGTTGGAGGAGCTGAAGTGTGCGGTGGCGGCGGCGCAGGCGTGTGCTGC